>NZ_JBXHAQ010000004.1:0-443718 GCF_056895215.1 Dyadobacter sp. HNCC25DJ184
AGGCGTGTCACGTCCAGAAAAAGGTTGACCTTGGAAAGGCAGAATCAATGTTTTCTGAACCTTATTTTTTGGGTTGATGGTTAAAATAAGCGAGCAGTTAACCCTTAACCCGTTCACCTTTTAGCCCTTTTCCCGTCTCCTTTCATAAAACCAAAATGTCTAAAAAACCCATCACCTTCATCAAAGAAATCATCTTAGCGATCATTGATTTCTTCTATCCGCCATTTCGTAAGCTTATTCCTGTTCAAACGTTCAGGTACCTTGCTTGTGGCGGTGGCGTGACTGTTTTGGGCTTGTTTATATTTTTCGTTAGCCATCATTTTCTGTTGACTCCATTCCTTCACACGGAAGTCGTATCAGGAAAAACGGAAGAATGGATTTCCCTTGGGCCAGTCTCTATGACGCGATATATTGCTGCATATGCAGTGTCTCTTGTGATAAGCTTCCCGATTGGTTTCTTCCTTTCCAAGTTTGTGGTTTTTCAGGAATCACAATTAAAAGGTAGGATCCAGCTATTCAGATATGCCTCTCTCCAAATTCTAAATATCATTTTCAACTACTTCCTACTACACTTTTTCGCGGGATATTGTGGTTTCTGGGCAACTCCATCTCAAACATTAGCTGCCGTAATCCTAGCCACATTCAGTTATTTCTTCCAAAGATATATCAGCTTCCGGGCACCAAGAGAAACGAGCCTGATTGAAAATAACGATATAAGGGACAGGGTTAAAAGG
Organism: Dyadobacter sp. HNCC25DJ184; assembly: GCF_056895215.1. Taxonomy (NCBI): domain Bacteria; kingdom Pseudomonadati; phylum Bacteroidota; class Cytophagia; order Cytophagales; family Spirosomataceae; genus Dyadobacter; species Dyadobacter sp. HNCC25DJ184. The sequence continues at coordinate 735 of NZ_JBXHAQ010000004.1, forward strand.
TAATACGGTTAAGTACCGCCAGCCGTTAACCTTTACCCCTTGGCCATTCCCCCCTTTCGTTCCTTCCTCCATCTTCCCTTCCCCCCTTCTTCCCTTCCCCCCGTCCCGCATATTATCCCAACATTAACAAACTCCCCTTCCCCGTAATAAATCATGCTTTCCTAAACTCAGATTATTAACTTTATGCATATTTAATCGTTTATATATAGTATCGGCTGAAACATCTCCGGCGTCCGTCCCGATCGCCGATAGCTTAAAGCCGACAGCCCTAAGATTATGACGCTCAGTCCCCGATCCATTGCCATTGTACTGGCACTTCTCATATCTGTTATCACGACTTCATTCCTTGCGTTTGTTCCCGAGGTCAGCTCTGGAATGCTCTTCGTCGTGGCGGTTTCCAGTGCGGTTTCTTCCTTTTTTCTGGTATTGTATGCCGTTGACATCATTGTGTTCCGCGAAGTGAACAAGATGTACCGTACGATTCATAAGCTGAAAATGAAGGATTTCAATATGACTCCACGTAAAAAGCTGATCCGGGAATCTAATCCCATGAAAACGATCAACGATGAAATATTCGTGTACGTGACAAAAAAGCAAAAGGAGATTGATGAGCTCAAAAAACTGGAGTTGTTCCGGCGTGAATTCCTTGCCGACGTTTCCCATGAGTTCAAAACACCGATTTTTGCGGCTCAGGGCTTTATTCACACGTTACTTGAAGGAGCGATGGACGACGAGAAAGTTCGGGAACGTTTCCTGATCAAAGCTGCCAATAATCTGGATAGCCTTGATGTGCTGGTGAAAGACCTTTTGGTTCTGTCTCAGATGGAAACGGGTGATATAAAGATGAATCTGGTGCCGGTAGATATGCATGCGCTGACCCTTAATATATTTGGCCGTCTGGAGCATATTGCGACCACCCGTCAGGTTACGCTTAAAGTGAAACCTGATGATATCAAAGAGGTTTTCGTGAAAGCCGATCAGGACCGGATTGAGCAGGTGATGCTGAACCTTGTGGAAAATGCGATAAAATATGGCAATGAAGGCGGAAAAGTGATCGTACATTTCCGAGAATACAAAAGAAACGTAGAAATAGCCGTTCGGGATAATGGGCCTGGAATTCCGGAAGAGCATTTAAATCGTATTTTTGAGCGGTTTTATAGGGTAGACAAGAGCAGGTCCAAAGAACGGGGCGGCACAGGACTTGGTTTAGCGATTGTGAAACATATCATCAATGCTCACAATGCTAAAATCACGGTGATGTCCAAGCCGGATAAGGGTACCACTTTTTCTTTTAAACTTGATAAAGTCCACGCAAGTGAGCCTGAAAAACAGGAGCACACGATTCACGAAACAAATCAATAATTCACTATTCATAAACAAGTTCTATGTTCGTTCATAACGTATTCTTCTGGTTAAAAGAAAAAGATAACGCCGAAGCAAGTGCAGCACTTCTTGCGGGTATCAAATCCCTGGAAGCTATCGAGTCCATCAAGTCTGTATATATCGGACCGCCAGCTGCAACGCGCCGTCCGGTAATCGACGCTACTTACGACTTTGCCGAAATCCTGATCTTCGATGACGAAGCGGGTCATGACGTATACCAGGTTCACCCACTCCACAAAAAATTCGTAGAAGACTGCGCTCACCTTTGGGAGAAGGTAGTGATCTACGATGTGGAAGCATAAAAATAACGTTATCCACACTTATCCACACTTATCCACATTTTATCCACATTTACGGTGAATAGGAATGTTAATAAGTGTGGATAAATTATTAATACCCTCAATATGAGAAGACTACAATTTGTATAACTTAGTTTTCCTGTGTGGATAAGTGTTAAAACACACAACTTTTTGCCTGGTTTTCCACACTGGTCTCAATCGAAACTCCGATTTGGCAAACATTCTCTAACAGATATCCCCACGTTATTTTGCTCCGTCGATTCCTGATTGTGAGGTTTTGTCTTTCCCCTGTTCCTTGAATTTCGCGTTTTCAATTTTCAAAACGACGGCATTCGGCCATCTGCGATTGGTATAAAAACGCTGGCCGTTTACTGCACTTACTGCCAGACCAAGTGGCGTAGGAAATGTCTTTACAGTGGCATCAAAATTATTGACATATTCCACAAGCTCACTTTTATAACCCAGTATACTCACCTTGGTTTTAGAATTCCCTTCGATCAATGGAAACAGAAAATCTCTTCTCGTGCCATACGTCCACTCCTCGGGTTCTTTGCGTGTGATATAGGCGTAGATATATTTTTCATCATTCGATTGTGTAAACCAGATATTCTTGTCGCGAATCACCGAAAGAGGCTTCACATTGTATATCGACTCGCTGTTGGCAAAATTCCAGAGTGCAATCTCTCTCAATAAAGATTCCTGCTCGATCTGAATTTCTCCGTTCGGTTTTGGCCCGACATTCAACAGAAAATTCCCGCCTTTTGCCCTGATCTCGATCAACATATTAATAATTTCAGTGCCTGATTTCTGCGGATCATTGGTAGGCTTGTATTGCCAGTCGGTGCCCATTGTGTAACATGCTTCCCAAGGCCTTGGAGAGGCTTTGTCCGGGATATTCTGTTCCGGAGTATTCATCGCGTCGCGGGTGATGACCAAATCCGGTGCCAGACTCCATGCATATTCACGAAGACCATCGCCCGGCCCGTCAAAAAACATGATATCAATTTTTCCGTAGTTCGTCAACAGTTCCTTAATCTGCTGCTTGTCATATTCCATCAGTTTCGGATTGTTCATTGGAAATTGTCTCTGATCCTGCAAACGGCCGAGTGGTATACCGTTTTGATAAAAGAACAGAAAATCCTCAGGAGAAAAGTAAATCCCGATCGCAATTCCCTGCTTTCGGAATGCATCCGTAATCGCCTTCGTCACATCCTTGCTGAAGGGAGTATTCATGACGTTAAAGCTGGTTGACTTACTGTCAAACATGCAAAATCCGGAATGGTGCTTGGCCGTGAAAACCACATATTTCATCCCAGCAAGACGTGCAAGCGTGGCCCACTCGTCCGGATCAAATTTCTTGGGATTGAAGAACGTTGGCAACTCCTTCATATACTTGTCCACATATTCGTCGGAAGCGCCCGCAAGTGAATGACTGATCACCGCACCCAGGCTAACATCCACATTCCAATGGATAAACATGCCAAAACCCAGATTCTGAAACCATTCCACTCGCTCTGGTTTGTTTTGTTTTTGCTGCGCCTGAGCAGAAGCGAAAATGGTTGAGAATACAACAATTAGAAGTAAGCGTCGGATATTCATATAATGTCGATTTGATATGCAGTAACAAGACGGTCCAAGTTGCCTCAAATACCCTATTTTATTCCTTTTTTTTCCATAAACCTTGGATAATCATCTCCAAGACTTTTTGTTTGCAGAATATTTCACTCGTCATTCCCCGGAATTCCCAACCGCTCATGCTGGCCATTTCAATTGTCGTTTATTTATTACTGAATCTTGTGATCGGCTTTTGGGCGTCCAGAAAAATTTCCAGCACCTCCGATTTCCTACTGGCCGGGAGAAGTCTTCCGCTCATTCTTGCTGCTTCAGCGACGTTTGCCACATGGTTTGGTTCAGAGACCATCATGGGCGCACCGGCCGTTTTTATTGAAAAAGGAGTTTTAGGAATTATCGAAGATCCGTTCGGCGCTTCGCTTTGTCTTTTTTTAGTGGGTATATTCTTCGCCCGCAGATTTTACAATATGAACATCATCACCTTCTGTGACTTTTACAGAATGCGATATGGGCGTGTTTCCGAAATTCTTTCCGCGGTTCTCATCATTCCCTCCTATTTCAGCTGGATCGCAGCGCAGCTTTTGGCAATGGGTATTGTTCTTAAAATTGTTCTGGGCTGGACTCTGCTGAACTGCATATTGCTGAGTTCGGGTGTCGTGATTATATATACCATTTGGGGTGGAATGTGGTCGGTATCTATCACCGATTTTGTGCAAACAATTTTAATCGTTATCGGTCTGATCGTTGTCGCGGTTGTCCTTTTCCAAAAAACAGAAGACCCGACGGCCCTCATTGATAGTGCACCCAAAGGATATTTCAACTTTTTCCCCGAAGCAACCTTCAAGAATTATGTGGAGTATTTTGTGGCCTGGATTACGATCGGGTTAGGATCTATCCCTCAGCAGGATGTTTTTCAAAGAGTGATGTCCGCTAAATCAGCAAACGTCTCCGTGAAGGCGACACTGCTGTCTTCATTTCTATACCTCACAGTCGCGCTTCTACCAATTATGATCGGATATATGGGTGTTAAACTCTATCCCAGCCTTGCCAATCAGGGACAAATGATCATTCCTCAAATGGTATTGATGCATACCGAAACTTATGTTCAGATATTGTTTTTTGGCGCACTGGTTTCGGCTATATTAAGTACTACAAGTAGCGCAATTATGGCCCCAGCGGCTGTTTTGGGAGAGAATATTGTCAAATTCTTTTACCCAAACCTGACGGACAAACAACTTCTTATCCTCATCCGGGTTGCCATTCTGGTGATAACGATCATATGCATCGCGATGGCCACAACGCGTGAAAGTATATTCGAATTGGTGTCAGAATCTTCATCTTTCAGTTTAGTATCACTCTTTATTCCACTCGCCGCTGGAGTATATTGGAAAAAAGCCACTCAATTAGGGAGTGTTCTTTCGATGATAGCGGGCTTGGTTGTCTGGCTTCTGTGCATTGCCATCGAGACTGCATATCCGCCGGAGATATATGGGTTGTTAGCAGGGTTAGCCGGGATGGTCTTTGGAAGCTATTTTGAGCGGCTGGGGGTTATGCGTTAGCTATCAGTCTCATTGGGCTGTATTGCGTGTCATTTTGGCTTTAGCTGACCTTTTATCTCATAAGCGTTTCAAACGCAAAACCATGAGAAACCGATTGCAAATCGGTTTCAGCGCGAAATTGCAAATCGGTTTCAGCTGCTAACAATCTCATTTCTTCCGGCAAACCATATTGGGGTTTTCTTGAAATCTCTAAAGAATACGAGCGGATGAACACAATATCCACCCGCTCTCACCTTAATCTCACAATTCAATCACTCTCTTTTCCTCACTACTTTTAATTGCAGCTTCCAGGATTGTCATGGTGTTGACACCATCCTGTGCCGTCACAGGTTCGGGCAGTTCGTTTACAATCGACTGATACACTCCTTCAAAATACTCCACATAATTACCTTTTTCGGTTGGGACGATTTGATGAGAAACGGCTCCTTTATTGTCCAAAAACAATATGCCCGCCATTTCTTCCGGTTCCTTACACCAGTTTTCGTAGTCGGGCTTGACGCCTTTTATCAACTGGTCTTCCTGCTGGTCTCCTCTTGCTTTCAGGAATGATCCGGATTTTCCATGGACTATATATGCCGGTGCCATTCCAGCGCAAATGAATCCGCCTTTTACATGAACCCTCAGGTTGTCGTAATAAAAAAGCATATCGAAATAATCATTCACTTGCGAGTCTGTGCGAACGATTCTTAAATCAGCAAAAATGGCCTTTGGCATACCAAACAGCGACAATGCCTGATCAGTTGCATGTGACCCTCGATCTCTCAAAAGTCCCGCACCCGGACTTGGAGTTTCCAAATGTACCTTCGCATTAAGGGCTGGCAAATGTTGTTCGTATGCAATCGTTACTTCGGTCAATTCTCCTAAAACGCCCGATTGAATTACTTTCTTAACGGTTTTGAAATCGCTGTCCCATCTGCGGTTTTGAAATACAGAAAGCTTCAAACCCTTCGCGTCCGCCAAGTCCTTCAACTCTTGCGCCTCGGCAGCGGTCACTGTGAACGCCTTTTCCACCACCGCATGTTTTCCTGCTTCCAGTGCTTTTTTGGCATATTCGAAATGGGTATTGATCGGCGTATTGACAATCACCAGTTCCACTTCACGATCTTCCAATACAGACTCCAGAGTCGGATAACTCTGTACGTTCGGATAATCCTGTTGAATCAATTTCTTGCTTCTTTCCCAGCATCCGGTAATCTCAAATCCGGGATGTAAATTCAGAAATGGTGCCTGGAATATTTTCCCGGACATTCCATAAGACAATATGGCGGTCTTTACAGTTCTTTGCTCTGTGGACATAATGAATAGGTTATTGGTAGGCTCAGCGTAGATATCCCCGATCAATATGATGAAGATCAACTCTTGCCCGAAATTAAACAAGGAGTGTCAGAACCTTTCGATAATAGCTTAGGGAATTCCAAAAAATTATAGAATTTGAAATCAACACCTATTGGAAGGCATTGACCGATTCGATAATGAAGGTTATCTCAGACTCGGTGAGGGCCGGATTCAGGGGCAGACTAAGCACCTCACGATGAATGGATTCTGTAATAGGCAAGTTCAGATTATTCCAGTCAGGAAAAGCCTTTTGCTTGTGAACCGGAATAGGATAATGAATATCCGTTTCAATTCCACAGTTCAACAGATATTCTTTTAGCCGATTGCGTTCCGGATGGCGAACCACGAATAGATGCCAGGCATCGTCTTCAATCGTAGCAAATGGAGGTAACTGCAGTCCTTTCAACCTCAGCCCATCTGCATACTTTCTGGCGACTGCTCTTCTCCTTTCGTTCGACGCATTCAGATAAGGAAGTTTGGCTGATAACACCGCCGCCTGCATTTCATCCATTCGGCTATTCACGCCTTGATAATCATTCATATACCTGATCTTGGATCCGTAATTTCTCAGGTATCTTACCTTTTCAGCAAGGACATTACTGTTGGTGGTTATGGCTCCGGCATCTCCAAGTGCGCCCAGATTTTTAGTCGGGTAAAAACTGAAAGCAGTTGCGTGAGCCACAGAACCAACTTTCTTTCCATGACGTAAAGCACCGTGGGCCTGTGCGGCGTCAGTTACCATTTTAAGCTCGTATCTATCGGCAATGGCTAGAATTCGTTCTACATCACAGCTTTTGCCATATAAGTCTACCGTCAAAATTGCCCTGGTGTTTTCCGTAATATGCGCTTCAATATTGTCGGGATCAATGAGCAGCGTGACGGGGTCGGGTTCGACCAACACTGGCACAAGGCCGAGGTTACACAGCGGAAGAACAGAAGCGATATAAGTATTCGCAGGAACAATGACTTCTGACCCGACTGGAAAATTGTAGGCTTTGAAAATAAGCATGATCGCGTCAGATCCGTTGGCAACACCAACGCAATGACCTGCATCGCAGAATTTGGCAAATGCCAACTCAAAATCATTGAGCTCATGACCCGCTATATACCAACCGGACGCCAGAACGCGGCTTACTGCCTGTTCTATGGCTTTATCATAAGGCTGATTAATCTTTTTGAGATCGTAGAACGGTATCATGAAAGGCTGTTTTGAAGATTCAACAATACCAAAAAATCCACACGCTCCAGCTAGGTATACTAACGGAGTCTTGCCAAAAATGCCGCGACACTTTGTCCCGACAAATCGAAGATGATATTAGGAAAAATTCCGAGAACGACCGCCAAAATCGCGAGTGGAGCCAGTAATAAATATTCCCTGGACGTCAAATCGGTCAAAGTTGAAGGGTCGCCTTTGTACCAAAGTTCACCAAAGAACATGCGCTGATAAGTCCATAAGAAATAGGCCGCAGCCAAAACGATTCCGATTGTTGACAGCGCAGGAATCCATACCGGCATCATTTCTGCACGGAAAGCACCCATCAAAGTAAATAACTCTCCAACGAATCCTGAAAAGCCAGGAAGGCCGAGCGACGCAAAAAACGCGATACCTACAAAGACAGTATATCGAGGCATTACCTTTATCAAGCCCTTGTAACTATCGATCTGGCGATCATGTGTACGATCGTAAATCACACCAGCCAGTAGGAAAAGCATGGCAGACAACACCCCATGACTTACCATCTGATAGATCGCGCCGTTGATCCCTTCGGCAGTAAAAGCGGCAATACCAAGCAGTACAAATCCCATGTGGGAAACTGAAGAATAGGCGATCATTTTTTTCATATCGCTTTGCCCCAATGCATTGAAACCGCCATATATAATGGATATCATACCCAAAATTCCAAGCGGGATCATACTGTACTGGGCTTCGTATGGAAAAAATCCGTCGACAATTCGAATAAATCCGTAACCACCAATTTTCAACAATATACCTGCTAAAACCACCGAAATAGGTGTTGGTGCCTCTACGTGCGCATCAGGTAGCCATGTGTGAACCGGAACTACTGGAAGTTTTACTGCAAACCCTGCAAACAAAAACCAGAACGCAAGCAGACGAACCGGGGTATTCAATATGTAAAGTTCAGATGCATTCCCCAGAATCGATTCCGGGATATAGTTGCCGAAGTTTGTCAGGTATTCAAAACGGAAAGTATGCACGAGTTGCTCAGGTGCTAGTCTTCCTTCGGCCAGCAATTGCTGAATAGAATTGATCAGGTCTGCCGATGCCGTTTCGCCCGCCCCAAGCATTCCAATCGTTCTCGCAGTTTCCACGGGATCAATTACGGACAGGTACAATGCGATCATGACGATCAGTATCAGCAAAGATCCGAGGAAGGTATATACAAAGAATTTTAAAGCCGCATATTCTCTTCTTGGACCACCCCAAAGACCGATCAGGAAATACATCGGGAGCAACATAAACTCAAAGAAAAGATAGAAAAGGAAGAAGTCCTGCGCCAGAAAGCAACCTAAAACGCTGGCCGTCAATAATAAATAAAGACTAAAATAAGCTTTGACCTTGTCCTTAATATTCCATGAACTGACCACTCCGGCAAGCATGACGATCACCGCCAATAAAACCAGTGGAAAACTGATCCCATCAACTGCAAGCGAATAATCAATCGATACAATACCGAGCGAACCGATGGCAAGCGTGATCCAATCGACATTTTCAGCAAACTGATATCCCGCTTCAGCAGTATTGAACGATGTATAAAGGATGATCCCGGCAACTGTTTCCAGAATCAATGTAAAAAGGGCAATCCACTTGATATTTTTCTCTTGCGACTCAGGGCAAACGGCAACTGCCAATGCGCCCGCAATAGGTAGAACTATAAGTAAGGTGAGTATATGGTCAATCATCAAAAACTGATTCAGATTTTAGAACTGTATTACAATATTGCTAACCATAAAAGCAGCAGGACAATGCCCGTCGCAGTAACGAGGTAATAAGACTGTATCTTCCCGTTTTGCCAGCCACGAGCGTAATTTCCAGCCGAACGGATGATAACAACGATGAAGCTAACGCCTCCGTCCACAATTTTGCTATCCGCCCAACTCACCAGATGAGCCAGAACGACTGTTAATTTGCCAATAAAATTAACTGCTCCATCAACCACGGTTCTTTCAAGTCGACCCAGTTGAGTGGCGACAAAACCGAAAGGTACCAGAAAATAGGACTCATTGGAATAATCACGCAACCAGAATGATATAGGCTCTGGTTTGATATCTGAAGATATTAAACTGTGAACCTCAAACGGATTTTCCTTTTTCGATTCCCGGAACGCTAGATATATGGCCAACGCGCTGACTACCGTTGCGGCGAAAGGAACCCAGCTGATATGTGAAGATTCTGTAAAACCCAAAAAGGAAAGAAACCAGCCCCCTTCGGCATTAAACGGATTCATTGAAAACCATATGAAAAACGACAGCAGGGACAAAAGAACCATCGGCAACCACATCACGACCGGTGACTCATGCGGATGAACCTGCTCTGACGTAAATCTGGTTTCACCAAAAAATACCAGCCAAAGTTGTCGCATCATATAATATGCTGTTAGTCCTGCAGATGCCATGATTAATACCGGAAAGATATAAGCGAGGTTCCCAATGTGGGAAGCATGCAAAAATCCTTCGGTGATGATCGCATCTTTTGACAAGAATCCTGAAAACAGAGGAAGTCCTGCAAGTGAGGCCGCACATAGACTAAAACACCAGAATGTGATCGGTAATTTCTGTCGCAGTCCGCCCATATTGCGCATATCCTGCGGATCAAAACTGTGGTCGTTCGAATGCATGGCGTGGATTACGGAACCGGCAGACAAAAACAATCCGGCTTTAAAAAACGCATGGGTAGCCAAATGAAAGAGCGCCAGTTGCCAGCTACCGAGTCCAACGGATGTTACCATTAAACCAAGCTGAGACATCGTCGAAAATGCCAATACCTTTTTGATATCCCATTCACGAGTCGCTTTTACAGCACCACTAACCATGGTGATCGTTCCAATAACTGCTATGAAAAGCTGGGCATCTGGTGTGAGCAGGAAGAAGATTCTGGCCAAAAGGAATATCCCCGCGGCTACCATCGTGGCTGCATGAATCAATGCCGAAACGGGTGTGGGCCCTTCCATGGCATCAGGAAGCCAGCCTGAAAGTGGAAACTGAGCCGATTTTCCCATACATCCTCCGAAAAGGCATATCCCTATGAAAGTGAGCATGCCGGGCTCTATGTTTCCCAAGGAAGCACCAAGCACTTCAAAGTCGGTAGAACCAATATAGTAAAACAACAAAAGAATACCCGTCAAAAAGGCCGCATCACCGATCCGGTTCATAACGAATGCCTTCTGGGCCGCCCAAACCGGTCTTTTCTTTTGATACCAAAAACCAATCAGGAGATAGGATGAAAGGCCCACCAACTCCCAGAATATATACATCACGATCAGGCTCCCGGACAGTACAATACCCACCATCGAGAACAGAAAAAGCTGAATGAAAGAAAAATAGCGGTGAAGATTTTCGTCCTTCTTGAGATAAGAAGTGGAATATACCTGAACCAGGAAAGCCACAAAATGAACAATCCCCAACATCACATACGTCAGATTATCAAGCCGGAATGAGACGTTGATGACCGTGTCGCCAATATTAATCCAGTCGAAGCTGAATATCTGAATTTGATGCGGATCGGTAAAAACAAGGCTTAAAATCAGCCCCGTAAGAGTGGCAACTGCGCCGATCCAACCAGAAAGTGCGTTTAATTTTTTACCCGAAAGCCACAGGAACAGAAATGCCAAAAAAGGAATCGCAAGAAGCAAGCTTACCGGAAATAAATCTGTGGTGCCGGGCATATATGGGGAGAATTCAATTCATTCGGCAAATATCTTGAATAAAAGCCCGAATTCAAACTCTATTAAATGTCTTTGTCAATATCGTCAAACTTTCCGTCGCCATCAACCACGCCCAGCAACTCCCTCAAATCATATGTCGACTTATTATATGTATTTCCGAGCACAATGATCACCGCTTCCGATTTGGGGCATACCCAAAGCATCGTGTTGTAACCTTTCCACCAACCGCCATGATATATGAATTTTGGAGATTTGTCGTCATTGGTGTGCATCCGGAAACCATATCCATAGTTACGAATACCAGCTCGCTCAAAACTTCTGGGCGTAAATGCCTCTTTCAGCATTTTCTTATTGACCAGATATCCTTTTGTCAGGCCGTTGTAAAAACGATATATATCTCCTGTCGTTGAATAAACTCCTTTATCGCCGACAACTTCATCGAAATAATCTTTTGGTAAACTATGTCCATATTGATGTCCGACTGTGCGATTAGCCAACGCAGCAGACGAGCTATCTGTTACAAGGAAGGTATTACTCATCCCTAAAGGAATGAAAATATGGTCCGTCACGTATTTGTCGAAACTGGCATGAGTTACCTTTTCAACAATGGCCGCCAATACACAATAATTCGTATTGCAATATTGAAAACCACGTCCAGGATATCCATATGGAGCCGGCCTGGGTTTTACTTTAGCATACCAATCCATGATTGTCATATTGGACGGATATTTCTTACCATGGCGAACACTATCTGGAAAAGAATATACATAGTTCGGCAGACCGCTGCGATGGCTCAGCAACATATCGATCTTGACGCCGTGGTATGGAAAATCAGGAAAGAAAGTCTGAATCGAGTCATTCAGGTTCAGTTTCCCCTCTTCGATCAACTGCAGGATTGCAACCGCTGTGAATGGTTTTGACAAAGATGCCAGTTGAAATCTTGACTCGGCAGTCAGCGTGTCTTTTTCTCTGAGACGTGCATATCCAAACGAATGCTGATATAATATCTGCCCATCCTGAACCACAAGCACGTTTCCGTTAAAACCTGCACGGCGTTTCCGGTTAAATATTTCTTCTATCTTTTGAATTTTGAATGATGTCTCCGGATTTGGATTGGAAATCGGCTTTGGATCAAGCTTTTCTACGATTTCTCTTTTCATCGCTACTCCCGGCTTGGAAGTAGGAGTTCTCCGAATCAAACCCCAGGAGACAATGAAGATAATCAAGGCGGCTCCTGCTCCCCACCACACTTTCGGCTGCACTTTTTTCAACATAGGCTTTTTAAAAGGCCACTAATTTGTTTCGATATGCAAGCAAAGTTAAGGATAATTCGACAGGGGAGCCTAAACTATTAGGCTATTGTGCAAGAATTTTAATGTTCTTTGTCATATTACCCTTCCGGTAGGACAAAGTATAGATGCCCGTCGCCAAAGGATTTACAGGTAAAAGGTCAACAATATCCTGCTGCCCAGGCCGGATGGCAAATGGAATTTTCTGCCCGCGGCTGTTAACCAAAACGAGATCTTCGGCATTAATTTTATACAACCTCACCCTCACCAAATTATTGTTGATCAGCGGATTAGGAGCTACCAAAAATGCTGATTCATCAGGCCTCAATATCACGTCTTTAACATTGGAAGTTTCAAAGGTGAGATCCTTATCAATTATTTTTAATCTGTAATAATTGGCTCCCGGCGAGGCGGTTTTATCGATAAAAGAATATTGCGTTCTTCCCGTGCTATTTCCTGCGGCCGGAACGCTACCTATTTCGATAAATTCTCTCAAATCATTACTTCTTTCAATCACAAATTCCTTGCTGTCACGCTCATATGTAGTTTCCCAAGAAAGCAAAACTTCTTTTCCATATGCTTCTGCACTGAAATAAGTAAGCTCAACAGGAAGGGGAACGTCGGTGATGGAACCAGTAACGGTAATCGCGTCAAAGGCGATCAAACTATTGGGGCCACCCACACCAGTTGTACCAAAGGCATAGATCCGGAAGGCAAAAGTCGAATCGTCAATATTTTTAAAATTGACCGGAAAAGTTAGTTCTTGAAAAGTCTGTAAGCTGTTGATGATCAATGTATCCCCGATATTGGCTTGAAAACCATCCTGGCTGGAACGAACGGCAAACTTGGTCCCGCTCGAAGCACTTCCGCGACTCGCCCTGAAAGATATCGACTCAACATCAGACTGCATCATCGTCACATCAAACTTCAATTCAAAATAATCATTACCACTTTGCTTACTTCCCCAGTCGCGAAGATTATAGGCGTATCCGTCATTCCCGTCCGGGATATAATATTTATTATCTCCGAATATATTCGTGTTACCAGCATAAACATTGACGGTTTTGAGATCGGCTGGCAGAAAATTATCTGAACTGGATTCGCCCACCAAAGTGGAGTCGAGTTCCCATACGAGTGTATAATCAGTACCTGTTTGAGCCTTGGCGTTTATAGACAGCAACAGCAAAATGCCTGCCAGAAAACAAAAGAATGATCCTTGATGCGATGAAGAGTAATGGTGTTTCATAACATTGTCGTTCGTTGCGTAAAGAGGATTTTTGGCCCTGAATTTGCCGGCTGAATATGTTTTATGTGGCTGATATGCTGCCGCAAAATGATTCGGAAGGACACAAACAAAGATAAAAAATTAAAGCATCTGGCAACTAAAATATATTCTTTTTCAAATAGTTAGCCCACGGTTTGTAAAAACCATTAAGACAAGAAGGAACAATAAGACTTAACTTTTCTTAACTCCTCAATGGTTTACAACAAAAAAAGCCGTTTCCATTCAAAATGAACAGAAACGGCTTTCAAAATTTTAGTAAAGCAACGCTTAAAACTCAGCGCTCTTCGGATATCTTGGAAAAGGTATCACGTCGCGGATATTGCTCATTCCAGTAACAAATAGAACCAATCTTTCAAATCCAAGTCCGAAACCTGAGTGAGGAGCTGTTCCAAACTTGCGGGTTTCCAGGTACCACCAAAGGTTTTCCGGATCAATACCCACCTCGTTCACCCGTTCCAGCAACTTCTCATAATTATCTTCACGCTGACTTCCGCCAATAATTTCTCCGATTCCCGGGAATAACACGTCCATCGCTCTTACCGTCTTGCCGTCCTCGTCCAGCTTCATATAGAACGACTTGATCTCGCGCGGATAGTTGGTCAGAATGACCGGTTTTTTGAAATGTTTTTCTACCAGATAACGCTCATGCTCGCTGGAAAGGTCGATTCCCCATCCAACCGGGAACTGGAATTTCTTTTCCTTATGCGGTTTTGATTTCAAAAGAATCTCAATCGCCTCAGTATATGTCAACCGCTCAAACGGGTTGTTCACCACGAATTCCAGTTTTTCCAGCAAAGGAAGGGAGCGGTCTGCCTGCGGTTTATTTTTATCCTCTTCTTCAAGTCTTTTTTGCAGAAAATCCAGATCGTCTTTGCAGTTTTCCAACGCATATCCGATCACAGTTTTCACAAAATCTTCTGCAAGATCCATATTATCAGCCAGTTCGAAGAACGCCATTTCAGGCTCAATCATCCAGAATTCGGCCAGGTGACGGGTTGTGTTTGAGTTTTCAGCCCGGAAAGTAGGGCCGAAAGTATATATCTTCGAAAGAGCCATGGCACCCAGCTCGCCTTCCAGCTGTCCGGATACCGTGAGGTTAGCTTCCCGACCAAAGAAATCTTCTTTATAATTAATTTTCCCTTCGTCTGTTCTTGGCAATTTGTCGAGATCCAGAGTTGTGACACGGAACATTTCACCGGCTCCTTCTGCATCAGAAGCAGTAATGATCGGAGTGTGCAAGTAGAAAAATCCTTTGTCGTTGAAATATTTATGGACCGCAAACGCCAACGCATGACGCACCCGTAGGATCGCACCGAAAGTGTTGGTACGGGGACGCAAGTGGGCTATTTCTCTTAGAAATTCGAGGGAGTGTTTTTTGGGTTGTAATGGAAACTGATCAGGATCAGCAGTACCATATACCTCAATATCAGACACTTTCACTTCCACCGCCTGGCCTGAACCCATCGAAGGCACCATGGTTCCTTCAATTTTAAGACATGAACCGGTGGTAACCAATTGAATCAATTCCGTAGAAAACTGGCCTGGCTCAGCCACAGCCTGAATATTGTTAATGGTAGAGCCGTCGTTGATGGCGATGAAGATTGCGTTTTTGCTTTCACGTTTTGTTCGCACCCAACCTTTCAAAGTAACGTGCTGTCCTTCCGGAGAAGTTTTTAATAGATCTTTGATTTGCAACGGTCCCATTTCTGATGTATTTGTGGCTCTTTTTTTTGCTTAGAGCGTTAATTTTGTAGCGCTTAGCGTAAAAATTTAATTTGCCGCAAAACTACGAAATACACCCCGAAAACCTATTTGATCAGCAAACTAACTTTTGAAGGGCTATTCAAATGTGTTGTAAAGTTTAAATTTCTACATTTGTCAGCCATATTGTTCACAGTTTAAACGCAGAGTTCGCAAGTGTTGAACACAGCGTTACGGGAGTTTTTCCTTAATACCTGGATCAGGATAATATTTCCAACAAGATGTTAAAATGAAGTCACATAGGAAACTAAGAAACCCAGCTTTGAATTAAAATAATACTCTCCGTTATATCTTATGGCAATCTTCATTTCGTACTTAACGTAGCACTAAAACCCGATATTTAGCTTGAATAACCGCGTCGCAACCGTCCTTTCGGTCGTTTTTCATCCTCTGATCATCACCACATATTTGCTGGGAAGCCTGTTTCTTGTAACTCCCGATCTCGTTGGCGTCAGCGCATTGGAACTCAACGCCGTCGGCAGTTTGACCTTGCTCATATTCCTCAATACTTTCGTTGTCCCCTCCATCATCATCTATCATCTATATCGCTTCGGGTTCATCAGCTCCATGCATGTAGACGAACTCTCCGAACGAAGACTCCCATATATCATAAGTATAATCACTTATGCGACAGCCACTTATTTGTTTGGTTGGCAATTGCAACCAATTGGAGAGCTCGCCCCGCAAATATCGATATTACTTGCCAGCGTCACATTTTCATTAATCGTAGTCGCCGTAATCAGCCTGTTCTGGAAAATCAGTGCCCACGCCACGGGTCTCGGCGGTGCCATCGGCGTATTATTTTCCCTGCTCGTCCGCTATGACGAAAGCCTGTTATTACCTCTGTTACTCGCGACAGTTTTCCTGGCCGGCTTGGTCCTAAGTGCCAGACTACAACTAAACGCCCACTCTCCCCTCCAGATCACCATGGGTCTGCTGTGTGGCTTGTTGATTAGTATGGGGACGGTTTATCAGTTTTTTTAGGAGCTGTGTCTTGCTTTAAACGCAGAGTTAGCAGAGTATCACGCGGAGTTGCGCAGGAATACCTCAGCGAAACTCCGCGCAAAAACTCCCTTAAACTCTGCGTTTAAACAACTAACTCCGGTCAGCTATTAGTGCTTTTGTTTTAAACGCAGAGTTAGCAGAGTATCACGCGAAGTTGCGCAGGAATACCTCAGCGAAACTCCGCGCAAAAACTCCCTTAAACTCTGCGTTTAAACAACTAACTCCGGTCAGCTATTAGTGCTTTTGTTTTAAACGCAGAGTTAGCAGAGTATCACGCGGAGTTGCATAGAAATACCTCAGCGAAACTCCGCGCAAAAACTCCCTTAAACTCTGCGTTTAAACAACTAACTCCGGTCAGCTATTAGTGCTTTTGTTTTAAACGCAGAGTTAGCAGAGTAACACGTCGAGTTGCGCAGAAATACCTCAGCGAAACTCCGCGCAAAAACCCCCTTAAACTCTGCGTTTAAGCCAGTAACTTAGAAAACTAAAAGCCGATACCTAACCGCTAATAGCCATCCATGTTTCTCATCTACAACAAAACCGACGGCGTAGCCAGAATCAGTCTCAACAGACCGGAGGTATATCACGCACTGCACCCGGAACTCATATCCGAAATCACCGCCGCGATCCACGATGCCTGGAAAGACGATACCATCAGAGTGGTACTCCTCACCGCCGAAGGGTATACTGCGTTTTGCTCCGGGGCCGACCTCAAGGCTTTTGCTGACTCCAAACTCAACGTAAAAAATACCCTGGTGACATACTATAACCCCATGGTAACGGCCATCCGCAATATCCCGAAGCCAGTAATATGCCGACTCAACGGACTGGCCGCAGGAGCTGGTGCGTCTTTGTCGCTGAGCTGCGATATGGTCATCGCGCCGGATACAGCTTATTTCGCTTTCTTATTTGTACAACTCGGCCTCATGCCCGACGCAGGAGCGAATTGGTTTTTACCGAGATTGGTAGGTACTGCAAGAGCTTTTGAACTGGCGAGCACCGGACGAAAGATATATGCCCCCGAAGCAAAGGAAATCGGCCTGATAACCCATTCCGTACCAGCAGACAAACTCGACGAAAAAGTAGCCGAAGTAGTACAATATTATCGTCAGGCCCCCACCAAAGCGATTGCTGCCATGAAGAAATTGATCAACCAGTCATTGGAATCTGATCTTAAATCCATATTAAACAACGAAGCAACAGAGCAGCAAAATTTAAGCGAAACGGCTGATTTCCAAGAAGGTGTCAAATCATTTCTCACTAAAACAAAACCACATTTTACAGGAAAGTAAAAAATATCAACATTTTTTAAACCCTACGTTTGGACAATAAAATCCGACTACCTATCTTTGCAGTCCAATTCAGAAATGAGTTGAACGAAAATAAACGGTTTCGTAGCTCAATTGGATAGAGCACCTGACTACGGATCAGGAGGTTTGGGGTTCGAATCCCTACGAGACCACACTAACACAAACTAACCCGCTAATTATCAATTAATTAGCGGGTTTTTTATTTCCACGGGGACAGTTTGGGGGACAGTTTTTGTTAATTACTAAACTGACTGCCGTTAGAGACTATCTTTTTTAAGTTTTGGGATAATTGTACCATGGCTGGTAATTTCTACATCATTAACAAGACTTTTAGTCTTGTTAAGTGACGCAATCGCGACCTCATCGGAATATTTCATAGATCGAGTTAAATTTAGATATTCCTGAAGCTCAGATTCACTCAGTCCAACTAATCTTTCCTTGTCCTGCAGTCTTCTGATGCTCATTATCGCCTCATCGCGTGTCGAAGTCTGGACTTTTGTTATGAAGTTCGAAGTATATTTATTAGTCCCCATTTGCTCAAGTTGACTAAGTCGCCTATCCATAACTCGTAATAGCCCCAAAATTTCGGAGGTGACATCATCTACATCACGAGTTTCGACTTTCAATGTCTGAGGCCTTGAATTTACAATTTTCGTGATGGAGTTATTGAATACTTCCCATTCCCTTGAGAAAATGTCGGAAAAAACATCATCCTGTAAAGGTTTTAACAAACTGCCATTTATCGATCTTAGAATGTTTAACATACTTTTCTTGGAATACTCGTTTAGCTGAAATTGAGCAAGTGGTCCTTTAACCTCGGTGTTGGTCAAGTCAAACAGGATTACATGAACTCGATTATCAGAAAGCCCCTTAGCAAGAGCTCCCGACTCGAACAAAATCCATGGATTATCCTTATTTTCGGGAGTCAAACAAACAATTCCTACATTACTCGCACCTAATACGTTTTGAACCTTCCGCGCCCACTGCTCACCACTATCAATATCAAGACTTGACATAAAAGGATCGGTTTCCTGGAGCATACGTGACAATAATCCCTTAATATGAATTGCACATTCTCTACTTCTTTGTTCTGACCAACTGATAAAGACCTTCATAATAGACTACTCTAAGGATAGATTTCGCAACTTTTGGTTAAGTAAACGTAAAGTCGAGCAAAAACGTCATTTACTCGCTCTTAAAATTGGGATTGCATTGGTCAAATGAAGAATAATTGCGAGATTGAAGAAGTCATAACTTGGGAACAGCAAAAAGTAACAACAAAAATTGTAAAGAATGAGATTTTCGGAAAGAATCGGAATTACCAAGGTCAAAGAAGTCATTCAAATAGACCAAATAGATGCTCAATTAAAAAATTCCTTATGGAACGTTTATTACATTTTGTTAGGTGAGACAATGTATAGACAACAAGGGAAAAGTGAATTGATGAAATATTTGGATGACCAATTTAGTAGGCTATGGTGGCATTTTTTTGAAAGGAAAATAAATGATTTACCACTCGACCTCAACGGTAAATTTCATTTTATACACAAATTTTTTTTTTCCTGTCCATGGTATCAGGTATATGAGTTGATAGAAGAAATATCCAAGGATCTCGCGGATTTTGCGGAAAGCGACATGCGAAATTACTGGATGAAAGAAATCCACGAGGCCTTTGATACGCGAATAAATCAATTTCTCGAACAACATTTGTCTGCCTATCGACTTGTCAAAGGCAATATTATCCCTGTGGTTAGTCTACCAGAAATTAATTCGATAGAAGAAGCAATCGACGAAACCTCGAATGCAAAGTTTAGCGGAGCCAATACTCATTTAATAACTTCTTTGGAACTCCTCTCTACTAAACCAATTGGAGATTACAGAAATTCAATCAAAGAGTCAATCTCAGCAGTCGAATCCGCTCTGAAAATTATCGCCAACAAACCTAAGGCCGATTTTGGTGAAGCATTCGGAACAGTTTGTAAAATGTTCGAGATTGACGGAGCATTAAAAAGTTCATTTTCAAGTATTTACGGATATACTAATAGCAACGGTAGTAGGCACGGAATGTTCGAAAAATCTGAAGTAAGTCAGGAAGAGGCAGTCTTTATGCTGGTCACTTGTAGTGCATTTGTAAACCTATTAACTTCTAAATTTAGCAAGTTAAGGACTCTCCAATCTTAACGCAATACAACAACCCTGTTGGTAGGAACTTATTATGGACGTTAACGAAATACCAAATCATATCAAACTTCGCCTTTTACTTACTTCCGATGGAGTTTCATACAATAAATTTTATTGGTTTGAAATGAAAAATAATGATTTTTACTGGGGCTCTTCCTATCCAAGTGCTGCTGCCGAGCCTTCAAATTACAATGGACTGGAAACTCTAATAAGTATTCCTGAAGACATCGATCAACTGCCCAAGACACATGGCAAATATTCATATCATGAAAGTGGCATTATGCATTATAAGGACTTTTCTGGAAGCGATAACGCGAAACACTCGATAAGAAATAAATGGAGGGTAAAAGAAGAGATCAATGAGCCCGTAAGGTTTCTCACGATCATCTGTCGTACTTTAAAACATTATGATCGCACTATTTCCAACCCCCGAAAGAGTAATACATATACAAAAGTTCTACAATTCAGTCCAAACCACCTCAACCACCGACTTTATTTGGAGTTTTTCCTCTCTCCACCAGGAAGATTCCCGGCTCCAAATGATTTTATAAAGTTTAATGGGGCGATCCCGACAACTAACGTTACATTTCACTCACTAAACAAGAATTTAATCCTTGGTATCAAATATGCCATTATGGGAGAGGGAGATCCATTAAATGAATGGCATCCTGACAAAGAGTTTCTGTTTTTGCCAAATTACCTTGACAGGAATTGACTTACCAAACTATTGAGAACAAGTATGGCGTGGTTAGGGGGATTCGAACCCCCTCCTTCCCCCGGTGTCTAATTGCAAAAATTCAGAAAGATCGCTTCCAATTGTTATAGTGTTTAGGATGCCAGACTAACCACGGAAGGGACGCCATAACGATTAACTTAACTACCGAATTCATTGTTTTCTTATTCATAAAAGTTATTTTAGTTTTTCCCAATTCCACTGTGGCACTGACAATTAAACCTAATATAACCTCCGGTAGCAGACCAAATCCAAAATATTCACAAAACACCAAAATCTTTAAATCTTATTCAGTCACGACACGATTAGCTATTCTTTCCTAGGAAACTTCATAGCTCTTCTACTTTATTTTCGCTGATTTATCAACTATTCTATCCTGTACAAGAGAAAATCCTCCAAAAAACACCCCATCACTACCGCCTCTACCGCTCACTTTTGTGTAATTTGGTATGAAACATTTTAACACCTCATGCCCAATTTGGCGTATTGCATATATATGAGCATCAGTCAATGGTTTCATATCATTCTCATCTCCAGCCAGTAACCCCAATGACTTTCCTGTACGGATATCATCGTAATTTTGCTCAATAGTTGGATCAACATGAGCCCCACCATCCTTGTCAGCAACTTTCCCAACGAGTTGATCCCTAGTTAGAGGCACACTGACTCTATCGTCGATTATCACCTCTTGCCACCAGTCGTTTATTGTCATAGTTCTCAAACATGGAACCTCATCCAATGGCGCAAAATAAACAAATTCACCACCGTCAAAAGAGATCGTTGTAATTCCATTGTAGGCGTCGAACATACCTTCCTCCAGCGGAATAGCAGTACTAACTATTTCCCAATTTCCAATTCCTAAAAGGTCAATCAAAGATTTCGACCTTCTAGTACTCCGAAACATTAATCGTAATGTTGATGCTATTCTCTTGAATTCAATGGTAACTCCATTGTCAAATGCATCACATGAAATTTGCAGAAATGCCAGTTGCTCGTCAAGATGACTCTTTAACTCCTCCCGCGTTAGTACAATATCTCCCATCATTCGGTTTTGTAAACTTTGATGCAACCTTCTAATAATCAAAACACTTACGTATAGCGTACGTGGTAATTGATAAAATAGTTCAAAATTGTATCCTTTCTCCCAAATTATCCAGAGCATTGTCAATTCGTTACCAAATGTGTTTTTTGACAGTGCATTTGCCATTTCAAGCACTGTAAATATCAAACCCTTTACTCGAACCGTGCCTGACCCTATGCCTGACCTTTTTTCGGTTAAGCAAACTTCACTTACCCCTGAACCGGCCACGATACCTACCATTTTTGGCAAGACAAAATTTCTAACAATTGTCATCTTCACTTCCATCAAACATATCCCAGTAATTTAACAGAGCTCACCCAAAACAAAATCCCTCATACTTCCATATGAGGGATTAACAATATCAGCATTCGCTCAATTTCTATTTTGATTTTAAATTGAATTTAGCCACCTCGTCCACAACCTCCTGTAATGCCCTATGAAGGCAGTGCAAACTATCTAATCGACTGGAATTAAAATTCGAACCGTCCTCCCTTGCAAAGTAGAACGTGAAAACATCAGCTAAATCACTTTTTAGTTCCAGAACATCAGAAACATCCTTTGTTAAGTAGGATAAAAAAAACTCATTCAGTGGTTTGGGTGAACCTGTCACATGATTGTTGTTTTGTGCAGACATTGGATTTTAGGCATTTATGTAGTGAAACAATCAAATACGGGCTGTTCCTTTCCGTGCCTAAGTATCCAATGGAGTACTGAAGGTTTTCAAACCTTCCGGATGAAACAGCCCGTATTCGGGCATACATATTGTTTTGAGTCTCGAAAGACCGAGATTGTAAGGGCATCGCTGCTCCATTGTAATACTTAGGCATCTCAAAAGTAGTCGTGGTTGAATTATTATCCAAACATCCCTAAACATTCTTAAAATTAATTCGCTCTGCCTTGTCATTGCATTATCAAATGCGTTCTCAAAATTTGAAAGAGCGTTCTAATCAAAATGAATTTAAAACATATCATTTTAGCAGATTTTTGCCCGCATATTTAAAACAGTTCTTAAAAAAATCCAGAAAAAATGGCAAAACCCATTTTGTAAAATTCTGATAGTCATTCGGTTGTAAAGCCTGTAACGCATTACGTTTCCAAAAGTAACCCGCAAACCACCTTAACCTAATTGCCTGCCTAACCATCCGCTCGAACAGTGGTTAACCGTTTTTTAGTTAGGCAATTAGGTTATTCCTTACTACCATCAAAAAATTCTACCGTTATATCCTTTTGCATAGCCAATTCTCTTTTGTCCATCAACCCTAGATCACGGGCAATGATGTTTGCATTGAAGAGGCCAGCCGCCGCACCGGTAAACTTTTGATCGTAAATGGTTTCCTCTATGCGCGTAATGACCTCGGAAAAATCTTCGCTGGTCAAATCATGTTTCATTCTTAAACTCTCCTTGAAATCGGAAAAATACCCGGTATTACATCTCAAATACAAACAAAGTCCTTGCATCGTGAACGGTCTCATTTTCGGTTTCTCAACCCTCATCGCCTCTTTACCCATAAAATCAACCTCTATCAAAGGATTTTGCTCGCAATGATTAAAGTATTCACATGCTGCGCTCCAAAGATCGTCAGGCGACGAAAATAGCCTCTCCCTGCCGTGTTTACTTCTTAACTTCCAAAACTGATTTCTTTTAGGTGCTGCCATAATTGATACTTTGCTAAGTGTGTGTATAGTGGTTAAACAAAAATAAGGCTCAGGCCATGATCTATGGTTCCTTTTTGTCGTAATGCTCCTTAGATGAGGCAAATTTTGAATTTCTATCGTAATTCTTTGGCCGGAATTCATTGCATGTTCCGATAGGTTTCACAAAGAAACGTCCTTTACCGCATCTCAAGCGCATTACTGCGTTGTCCAGAGTCGATTTGTTTTGTAGTTCCATTAACGTGCAATTCTGGCAGATTGGAGCTACCAAGCTGTTACGGTACGCCTGAACCCTCATTGCAGTTTTGAAATCGTATCCCATCGGTTGAGTAATTAAAAGTGTGTCTAAATGAGTATGAAATTGACTTAACAGTGTTAAATTTTGCTCGTTCGCTGAATGTTCAAGGATGATTTTAATACTTCTGTCTGCTCACTTGAGAGCCTGACAAATTCTCTTTGGTCAAAAAGAAAAGAACCGTTTGTAGCCCGGTCAATCCGTCTCTTTAAGTTATTCCGCGCGTTACTGTCTTTATTCCGGATATTATGAGCCAAATAGTACGATTCAGGATGATTGTGTTTCCTTCGGTTTTGGCGTTGAGGAAAGTTCAATAATTGATTTGTAACCTCCCCATTTTCCCTCAAAGTCCTTTCACTTACAAACCTGCTACCTGGTCTCTGATTTCCAATATTGATCCCGGTTATTTTGCAGGTGTTTTCTGGAGTGATTTTTAATTCTTTATCCTCTACTAATGGGGAACAATTGCACTGTATACTTGAACGGTGCAAACGTCCCTTTTTCGTCAAATCTTCACGGCCTTGCAAGTCGGTGCAAACGTCCCCACTTTTTGCCACGTTCAATGAGTTAAAATTGGCCTCTTTCCTGTCGTGCAAGTCGGTGCAAACATCCCCATTTTGTAGCTCTTCCCACTTGGTTTTTAATAGCTGCCTGACCTTTGCCTTTTGACTTTTCTCACCCATATACGTTAAAACAATTCGGGTATAGCCTGACAGTACCTTGCTCCTCCTCTTCGGGTTCAAATCTTCATATTTATTGACGTTTGTAGCGGCCTCGACAATGTTCTTTTCTTTTATAGAAAGTCTGTCATGTGAAAGGTCTTCATTGAGAACAATATTGTCCCATGTATTCAAAAGTAAATCACCCAAACCTGATAGTTTCCTCACGTTCTGTAAATCTTCCAGCGTCTTAATACCTACTTCGCGGAGGCAACGCATTTTGATTACTTTAACCTCAAACCTTAGCAAATGCTCAGAAAGCCCAAATTGAGTCCCTTTATCATAGCATTTTAGGATATAATCGAACACTTGAACATGTTTATAGCTGCCTTGTCCTTTTATCGGTGGTTGTTTAAACGACTTGTTTTTGTACCCCACTAACTGTTTTAAAAGTTCTCTGGGGCGCGTTGAGGTTCTTATATTAACGCCATACTCTATATTGTGAATTTCAACCCGTGACGGGTGAATTTGGAGCCATTCAGATATTCCGTGAACGGTATCCCATAGATCAACACGGGTAAAATCATTCCAGTTGTGAACTCCTCCGTTAAAATACTTATGCAAACTCCCCTCAATCGCAACCCTTCCAGAGTCGTAGACCTCGAATAATAAATCTTTGTATTTATTGGACACCCTTTTGCCTCGTACTTGTGAGAATGTCAAAACCGGGTCATTTAATAGCCGGGCGCACAACTCCAGATCATTTATAGCTATCTTTACAAAATCAATCATTCGCGTAACTGTGAATGGTTATTAATCGAACGATATTTAGAATAGGGCACGGATGATTTCGCGCCCTATTTTGTTTGCTATCGCCTCATTCCAGCTATAAAATCGTCTAAAAATTTCTGTTGCGCCGTTGGGTAAATCTTATACCCATTAAAAAAGTACAAGGTCATTTCTTTGAAGTCCGGAGAGAACTTGAAAAGGATGAATGAGGCAGTCTTGTTCCCGTTTTTACAGGACACATGGTTTCCAAAAAACCAATTTCCTCTTGTTTTTGATGGGATCAGCCCGGTAAAGAATAGGTATTTCCCTTTGACGACTCGACCCCGTATAATGTATTCCGCTCCGTTCCGTCTTATTTTCTCCACATGGGTTTCCTCAACCATTAACTCTTCGGGTACTTTTGAAAACGGTACTAATTCAGGCAGCCTCTGATAATAGCGAGTTTCTGGATTTCGCTCAAAATGAAGTTTACGGTAATCAGCTCTCATCTCTGTTTCGCCTCCCCCGAATTGATTTGTTTCAGTGCTGCCTTAACATCAGTGTCGTAGTATCGCACCCGACTTCCAATACGGTTCGCTATGATCTTGCCCGTTTTTGTCCACTCATTTAACGTAGGGAGCGAGATCCCGAGATAACGAGCTGTTTCGATCCTTGTATGAAGTTTGTGATTTTGGGGAGGAGTCACCGCCTCTTGGATGATTGGCCGAATAGTTCCGTCCACTGCGTCAGCTATTAAGCTGCGTAGATCATCTAGTGTGCATTGAATAGTGATATACTGTTGCATCATTTTACGGTTTTTGTTTAAATCTGCCGTAAAACAATGCAACTCCAAATTGAATAATCTACACTGTGTGTTTCACTGTGGATTCTTCGTTCAGCACAGATAAAAACTCAGATAAAACCTTTGACACTTCAACGCGCCTATGAGGCATAGGGTCAACCTCCCTCATTAATTCGGCAGATAAATTCTTTGAATTGTTATTCTCGAATCCTGTCACGTTCGCAATTAGAAAATCGGCTATTTCAGCCCATGAGTTAGAAATTATCTCTTCATTATAAAGTTGTCGTAATACATAGTAAAGTGCCACTTTATTACCTTTCTTTGCTCCCAATTTCAGTTTGACTCCCGAAGTTATATCTTTTACCTCTTTGGATAAATCAGAGGGATAGAGAAATGCCAATTCGTTGAATGTATTCACAAGTACGTCCGCAAGGCTCTCGAGTCTGTGAAGAGTTAATGTCTCCCTACTATTAATACTGTACTCCTGAGAATGTAAGCTATTAACATACTCGAACTTACCGTCGATATTTTCCTCATCAGAATGGTTCTCGCACTCCATTAATACCTTATGATAATCCCGGTTATACTTCTCCGAAATGAACCTTATCATGCCAAAATAGAAATCTGAATTGTTGTCCAATCGAGTATTATCTTTCTTTTCAAAATGAAATTTCCCTACGTCCCCAGTTCGTTTGGCGTGCCTAAAATGACTAATTCGATTTAAGACTGATAACTGATACTCTCTTTTATTCACTAGTTGTTTGATCGCCGTGAGTAGAGTCCCGTCAAAGATTAATCGGAAATTTACCCTTAATTTATCCATATACTTTTTTCTGTCGATCGAAATCCCCACGTTGCCTTTGATTTCCTCGGAGAGCCGCTCAGGGTCTGGATATAGATCAGGGACTAAAAATTCAATTGTTTCCTTTACTTCGAGATAACCTCTCAATTCCAACTCACCAGTTTCCTTCTCCTCAATAAACCGATCAAAAAAAGCCTTCGCCTGATTCGTATATCTTTCATTTTCATTATTAAAATCCATCATCTTTAATCGAACGCTGTCTAATTTCTCAAAATTCCTTTCTTTATTAATCTGTTGCTACGTGGCAATGCGTAAAGTAGTTTCATTGGTCGCTAGCTCGCCCCTTTTCCAAAGTTCACGTAAGTTATTCGCCGTGTCACGGGGAGTAACTTTGATATACCTCATAAACGTAGCCTCCGATCGGTGGCCTGTTATTTTCATAATGGATAGCGTTGGAAATCCGGCTAGATATGCATTTGTCGCGAAGGAACGGCGCGCCGCATGTGTCGTCATCAAAGCGTGTTTTGGCGAGTTGACGGTTTGCCTCACTCCTCCTTTTGTAAATGTCTCTGAGACGATTTCATTGAGTTTGGCCAATACTCCTAATTCCTTTAAGTAATCGTTCATCTTTTGGTTGCTAATGGGGACTGGTAGACTGTTGGCTGTAATACCACTATAACGTTCCATTATTGCCTTTACTTGGCTATGAATAGGTATCACCACCGTTTCGCCTGTCTTTTGCGTTGTGATCTCAATAAATTCGCCGTCTATATTTCCTTTGCCAATACGCGTGAAATCCGAAAACCGAAGACCAGTCCAGCAACCAACTAAAAATAGGTCTCTAACGTTCTCCAATCGTCGTTGTTGGCTCAAATCCAGATTGAACAATCTAGTTATTTCACCCTCACTCAGGTAGATAGAATCGGATTGTTCAGAAATCACTTTAAACTTTTTCGGGCTGAAACCCGGCATCAAACCACGCTCTTTGGCCTCCAGAAAGAAGGTTTTTAGTGTTTTTATATGTTTCCCGATGGTATTAGTTGAAAAATTACCTTTCACCATGAACTGTTGAAACTGCGAATAGAAATAATAATCTACCTGATCAAAACTAAACTCTCGTTTCTTATAATTACTCTCCCTAAATTCTTTTAGAATACGAGAGGTCTGTTTGTAGGCTCTCAGACTGCCAGCTGTTATTGGTCGTCCTGTTTTTTCAAAAATCTTAGTTTCGTATTCTTTCAATAACGCGTCTATGAAACCAACTAAATCCTGTGGTGTCTCAGGCTCTTCTTTTGGTTTCCGTTGCAGCGCATTATCCAGCAATGCCCGATAGGTGGTAACGTTGGGAATCTGCTGGTCATTATCATTCATGTATTGACGCAATACATTTTCGGCTATCGACTCAATATTTGAGAGACGAGCGTTAAATTCTGGAAAGGTGGGAAATTTCTTCGTTTGCCGAACGCGCTGGTTTTTGGCATCCCAATATTCTGGCTGTATGGTTTCACCTGTTGGGTACTTCGTGAGTCGTTCACCGTTATAACTGATAAACAATTGTATCGGTGTGGCCGTCTCAGCCTCCTTATCGCGGAGGTAAAAGTTAATCTTTGCCATGATGTAAATAGTTATGAATCGAACAGGGCAAAGATAAACAGATTCTCTTCGTGTGGACAGTTTGGGGGACACTTTTTATTAATCTAACCTTATTTCTCCTTACCTAACTTAACCATTCAAAATCACAAATACTTCATTATCAGCAATTTTAAATATTGTATCCTAAAAGAAAGTTAAATAGGTTCGAGTCCCTACGAGACCACAGAAATTTAAAAAACCCGCTTTACAGCATGTAAAGCGGGTTTTTTCGTGTATACACTTTGTGTGCACCGAACTTTGGCTTGATACAACATGGGTTAGAGCCATAGTTGAAAATGCCTTTCATTCGTGATTGTTTGCATTTATGTTTTGTAAATCGTTATTTAACGCAATTGGCTACCCAACACACTTGTTGTAAAGCAGAACAGATAAACGGGTTGTCAAGGAGCTGCTAAGTCATACCCATCTTATGACAGCTTAGCATTATACCCATGAAAGAATTCGAAACAATAAAACCAACTGGATAACATAGATTAAGAAAGTACGCATTTTGTATTGTTTTACTTAACAAGCGCAAGTGCGGATTGTGTATTGATGTCAGTCGGAAGCGGCAGGTATCTTAAATAAATGTTGCTAAATTTCAAGTTGTTATATAAATACTATATCATACTCAAAACTAATTCCAAATTGCTTTACCCAACAAAAGGTGCGTAAAGCAATGAGTTGGCAGTAAGTTTTAAGACACTTTACACAAATGAGAGAAGACAACAAAAGATGGTTAATAAGCAAACTTAAAACGTCAGGTAGCAAAAGGAACTATTTGGTGAATGGCAGTTATGCAGACGAAAGACCCTTACGAAAGAATACTGATTTTGCCGACTTACCAAGTCACGAAAGTATCAAGACAACTCAAAAATTTTATAACGGAAAAATCAATTATGGACTTCTTGTAAGATTTCTACGTGGACAAGTTGGCAATAATTGGGACGACATTTACTCTGAAATAATAAGTAGAATTCCGACCAAACTTCTTGACTACAAAGAAATGATATTTTGGTTTGTTGCAGACAAAGTCGAATTGATAGACGGACGACCTTGGAATAAAAAATCACAACAATTTATTTGGACAGGGGAAAAAATTGAATCAGTTCATTACACAAAACTAAAAACACAACCAGAAACAAAAAAATTTTATGTTCATCCAGAGACAAATGAATTAGTAAGAATTGAGCAGAAATCATTTAAAAAACTTGTAAAGACCAATGAATAAACCTATTGCCAACATCGTATTGGCAATAGTGGGGCTGACAGTAATAAACTCAACATTTGTGCTTTATTGGGCATTTGTGCAAATGTTGGGCTGACGTTTTCAAAATACCCCACCATCGCCAATACGTAAACCGTTACCTGCAAGCTTACTACCGACCACAATAGACCAATGATATGCAAATAGACATAAAAGGAAAGATTAACGAAAAACGACTTTCATTCAACAACACGTTGCTTCCATTATACGAAGCAATTGTAAACTCTATTCAAGCAATTGAGGAAGATAGTGCGACAAAGACAGGCATTATTGAAATTGATATTATTCGTTCCAACCAAAAAGAAATTGACTTTGGAAAGACAGATGTTTTACCTGAAATAGTTGACTTTCAAATCAAAGACAACGGCATTGGTTTCAACGAAAAAAATTACGAATCTTTCAATTTTGCACATTCAACATATAAGTTCAGTAAAGGAGGGAAAGGGATTGGTAGATTTACGTGGCTAAGGGCATTCAATAAAGCAGAAATTGAAAGTCGTTTTTTTGAAAATGACGGTTGGCATTTACGAAAGTTCAATTTTGAGTTAACCAAAGCGGGAATTGAAAAACACAACCTTGACAAAGTAAATGGTAAAGCCGAAAGATATACAATTGTAAAACTTAAAGGATTAAAAGAAGAGTATAAAAAATGGTGCAACAATAATGCTGAAGACATTGCATTGAAAATAATTGAGCATTGTTTTGTCTACTTTCTAAATAAAAATTGTCCTAGAATTTTAATAAATGATTTTGGAAATCAAATCGTTGTAAATGACTTATTTAATCTATTTACAAAGGGACAAGTAAGAACAAAAAAACTTTCTGTCAGACAAAACGAATTCAAATTAAATATTGTAAAACTTTACAGCAATAAGTTAGATAACAAAATACATTATTGTGCAAACACAAGAGAAGTTTTAGATGACAAAATTTCCATTGATATTCCAGAACTTGACAATTTCCTTTATGACAATGAAGGAAAATCTTTTTCAATAGCGATATATGTTGAAGGAGAGTTTTTAGACAAAAATGTAAATGACGAAAGAACTACGATTACATTCTCCAAAGACGACATTAATTATCCAGACCAAACCACACAAGAGGAATTAAGGAAAGCAATCACAGAAAAAATCTACTCTGAATTTACTGAACAAATTGAACAACTTTCAATTACGAGAGTTGCGAAAGTGAAAGAATTTATAAATCAACATCCACGATACAGACAACTTTTAAAATATAAATCCAACGAATTAAAAAGGATACCTTCTACTCTATCAGACGAAAAGATGGAATTGGAACTTTTTAAAATACAACAATCATTAGAGTTAGAAGTAAAAAAAGAAGCAACGGCAGTTTTAAAGTTTATTGACAGCAAAGAAGACCGGGAGAAATTCAGTCAAGACCACCAAGAACTATATCACAAAATAATAGAAGTTGGGAACTCTAAATTATCGGAATATGTAATTCATAGAAAGTTAGTTTTAGACTTGTTTCAAAAACTATTAAATGAAAAGGCAACAGAAAAAGCAGTACACAACCTAATATTCCCATTACAAACACTTTCTGACGAGATTGGTTTTGAAGACCACAATCTTTGGATGATAGACGACAAACTTTCGTACCATAAATATTTAGCTTCTGATAAGAAATTTAAAAAAATTGAGCCTACAAATTCAACGTCAGACGAAAGACCAGACATTATAGTTTTCAATAGACCCTTTGCATTTTCAAATGACAATAAACCTTATGAATCCATTGTTCTGATTGAGTTCAAACGACCAATGAGAGACGACTATGCAGATGACGAAAAACCCAATTCAACAAATAAACAGATACGCAAGGGAAATCATTGAGGGCGAAGCGAAAGATAAGCACGAAAGAGAATTTGATTTTAGAAAAAACACGCCAATATATGCTTACATAATTTGCGACCTAACGAAAAAATTAAAAGCATATGCAAAGGACAGCGGTTTTAGACCATTGCCAAGCGGTGACGGTTTTTTCTTTTTCAATGACAACTACAATATGTACGTTGAGATTATGAGTTTTGACAAAATCCTCAATGACTCACGAGAAAGAAACAGAGTATTGTTTGATAAACTAAACATAACCTAACAAAAAAAGCCAGCAGGCAACCAGGATTTTGCAATAGTGGTGCTGAAAGTCATAGGCTCAACATTTGTACTACTATTGAGCTTTGGTGCAATCATCATCTGATGTTTTTCGATTGCCCCACCATCGCAAAGCCCCAAACCGTTACCCGCATATCTGGCAGGCGGTAAATGATATAGGACAGTTTATTGAAAAATTGACGCTATTTTTAAATGAATAATGGGGTCTTTCTTTATGGACTATTTTAGAAGTAAGACGCAAAGGCCGGCGCATTAAATATTTGAAATCAACAATAATGCCAAATGCCTTTGATTTTCCATTGACATTTGCCATTGTTGATTTAGTTTACTTTGGTTTCGAAAATATGTCACATTGATGGCTTTTCGACTATCAGTCCCCTTTTTCCAGATAGAAATTCATGTTCAAAGGTTCTATAAGCATTTGAACGCATCAAATCATAAATATTATTAAAAACGTCAAGACCATAGAAGTAAGAATCTAGAGTTTTCCTGCTTACAATATTTGCAAGCCCTGAACGCAGGAAGCAAAAATAGATAAGTGGGAATGCTTCGCTATCAGTGCCCCACTTTTCATTGAGATACGTATATTCTTCAAGGTAAAAGACCCTTTCGGCGATTTCGGGAGCTGTTTTAATCCGAGAGACGTGTGCCTTTTGTTTACATGCATTAGAACAATATTTTTTGTCGGATCTTACCGATTCGAATTTTTTGGCGCAAACCGCGCATTTCTTTTTATGTACCAGTTTGTCTTTTTTTTTAGTTTAAAATCCCCCCTGAAATGGGTATCAAATCCCCCCTAAAATCCCTCCATTAATCCCCCTTTGCCGTAATTTGCGTTTTGTTACTTATGTCTTACCGTTCTTGATCAAAAAGTCGTTAAAATCCTTACAGTTAGGATACAGTTTGGAAGACCAATCTATCACATTCAAATCCGCGTTTTTCAGCTTTTGCAGCGTTTTTCGGCCTGATTCATCATTATCCAGAAAGCAATGAATAGTCTTACGGTTAGCGAGTAGTGGTAATGCTTGGGATATATTGTTGCAGGTATTGAGGACTATCGAGGTATATATGGGTTTTCCCCTGCCGTAATACTGCATTGCTGATAGAAAATCAAAAAAGCCTTCGAAAATCGCCACTGACTCCGTATTGAGTTCGAAAGTTGAAATTCCGTTTTCGGTTTTCACTCCTTTAAAGCCTAGTCCGTTTCTCAGTTCATAACCCCGTCGGTCATTCTTGAAGCCCACAGAAAAAGACTGTTTACTTTTAGCTTTGTATGTTATCTCATACAGGTAGCTGTTTGCCAATTCCGTTTAAGGCTAATCAGCTCATTTCGGGCAAGTTGACCACCCTATCTCTTTTTTACCAATGAGTTGCTTCGAAGATTTCACAATATGACTTGTGGCCACAATCTGCTTCGCAATCAGCTGGGCTGATACACCGAATTTTTCAATCATATACCTGCTTCCGAGAGAATTATCTACCATTTACAACTGATTGATGCAGAAGTTAGAAGTCCGATTCGGATTAGGCTTTTTGACTTTCTTACTCCATTTGATGTAAATTAGCCCAAGCAATCCGCTCATTGATGTTTCCCAAAAATAGATTTTCTATATCAAATGACTGACTTATGTGTCGCAATGTCTATACTGGGTGTCGGCAATTTCACAGTTTAAATAACATCTGCCACTAAGTCAAATTTGATCGTAAAGCATACAAATTCTAATTCCATTAAAATTTTATGAAAATCTCACCCGAAAAATCAAAAAACACCATTCTGATCGTTGACGACACGCCCGCCAACATCAGCATCTTGTTCGATGTACTCTCAAAAGCGGATTACAAGGTTTTGGTAGCTACTGATGGGAAAAGTGCCATTGAGCAGGCGAAATACGCTTTACCAGATCTTATTCTTCTAGATGTGATGATGCCCGGAATGAGTGGATTTGAGACATGCAGGCAATTGAAGACCCATGCTGCTACAGAGCCAATTCCGGTCATTTTTATGACGGCTCTCACTGAGACCGTAAACAAGATTAACGGTTTCAATATGGGTGCGGTGGATTACATTACCAAGCCTTTTGAAATTCACGAAGTCCAGTCCCGTATAGGAACACACCTGGCATTGGCAAACCTCAGACAAAAACTGGAACAACTGGTGACCGAACGAACCGCTGACCTGAATAAGGCACTTACGGAGGTGGAACAACTCAAAGATCAGTTGCAAGCGGAAAACGTTTATCTCAAGGAAGAAATCAAGCAGTCCAAAAATCCGGATGATATTATCAGCCAAAGCAAGATTTTTGAGAAAGTTTTGAATAAAATCAGACAAGTGGCCCCTACTAACAGTACTGTTCTGATCACAGGGGAATCCGGTACGGGAAAAGAATTACTTGCCAGGGCCGTCCATAATCTTAGTGGTCGGAAGAATCGTCCTTTCATTAAGGTCAATTGTGCGGCTTTGCCAGCTAGCCTGATAGAAAGTGAGTTATTCGGACATGAAAAAGGATCATTCACCGGTGCAACTGCGCAGAAATCCGGACGGTTTGAACTTGCAGATGGGGGAACTATATTTCTTGACGAAATTGGTGAAATGCCGATTGAATTGCAGGCTAAGTTACTCCGGGTCTTGCAGGAAGGTGAATTTGAACGCGTAGGAAGCACAAAAACCTTAAAGGTAAATGTCCGTGTGATCGCCGCTACGAACCGAGACCTGGAAAAGGAAATTACCGAGCAACGCTTTCGGGAAGATCTCTATTACCGCCTGAACGTATTTCCTGTTTTCTCTATTCCGCTACGCGACAGAAAGGAAGACATTCCGCTTCTTGTTAAGCACTTCTGCCAGAAACATGGATCGGCGCAGGGCAAAGTAATTAATCAAATTCCCCAAAAAGCCATTGACTTGCTTTCCTCCTATAATTGGCCAGGTAACATCCGTGAACTGGAAAATGTGGTAGAGCGATCCATCATCATGTCGCCTGGCAGTACCTTGATACTCGATGACTGGACGCCACGGAAGCCTGTTCCATCGGCCAAAGGATCTATAATGACGATGGAAGAATGTGAAAGGGAACACATTCTGTATGTACTTGAAAAAACACTTTGGAAGGTCAGTGGGAAAAACGGGGCGGCACAAATTCTTGATATGATACCCACGACACTTGACTCCAGAATGCGAAAACTCGGCATCAAAAAACCTGACCAGGTCACGCTTTAAAAAGATTATTACGAAATATCGTAAATTTAACCAAGCCCAACAACTTCAAATCAAGATATAACTCACTGATTATAAAATATTTGACTTATTAACAATCAGAGGTACAGCAATTGATACACTTTATCAAAAAAGGTAATCAATATGTGTACAGTCAGCTATCTTCCAGGCCAAAGCGGTTTTATTCTTACCTCAAGCAGGGATGAGAAAATTGCCCGTCCTGCCGCCAAACTTTCAGGACCTTTTATCATTCACGATCACGAGGTAACATTTCCGAAAGATCCACAAGGTCAGGGGAGCTGGATCGCCACTTCAAAAACCCGGACCGTGTGCCTGCTCAACGGGGCTTTTACAGCACACCAACCCAAGCCACCTTACAAGCACAGCCGTGGACTCGTGGTACTGCATGCCTTCGACTATTTTACACTCCAAAATTTCGCATCTGCGTACGATTTCACAGGACTGGAGCCTTTTACGCTCCTTTTGGTCGAAATCGGGGAATTGTTAGTCTTGCGCTGGGATGGCACCAAGCTCTTTTCAAAAGAACTGGATGCCTCTCAACCACAAATCTGGTCGTCTGCGACGCTTTATTCGCCGGAAATCATCCTGGCAAGACAAGTTTGGTTCAGGCAATGGCTCAACACTCCCGAGGATTTATCCCTGGAAAGCATCCGTAATTTTCACAAGACAGCTGGGGCCGGGGATCCTGAAAACGCTCTGCTCATGCGGCGAAACAATCAGTATGCAACTGTAAGCCTCACAAGTGTTGTGTGCTCGGAAAATCAGGTGGAAATGATTTACGAAGACCTTATTCATTCCAAACTGACCCACCAAAAACTATCCGACGCTTATGTATCCAATTGAATTAACTGCCTCTGAAACAAAAAAAAGGGAGGTTTCAGCTGGTGAAATGAAAAGTGTTAAACCTGCTAAAAGCTCCCGTTTAATAAGGCTGAAAAGCTGGGAATACTGGCCCTTTTCGGTTGTTTATATTCCAGTTTTTATCTATTGGCTGTGGCTTTCGGTCAAGGCTCGATCATTCTTCTTTTTCTCCGCGTCCAATCCCTCCATTGAGTCGGGAGGTCTGCTTGGCGAATCTAAAATTGACATTCTCGATCTGATCGATAACGCATACAAGCCTGTAACGGCATTTGTTAAACGCGGATCAGATCCCGACCTGCTATGGGACAAGCTTAACTTTGCAGGAATGAATTTTCCAGTGATTGCCAAACCCAACGCTGGCGAACGGGGCTGGAGAGTTGAAAAAATCGAGGACATGGAAGCTTTGGAAGCGTACAACAAAACAAGTCCAATAGATTACCTTATCCAGGAATTTGTGGATTATCCTCTTGAACTGGGCGTTTTCTACTATCGTATGCCTGATCAGCAAAAGGGTACCATATCTTCCATTGTGCAAAAAGAATTTCTCTCCGTGACAGGAAACGGGTATGATAGCCTTGCAGATCTCATTTTGGCGAATGACCGCGCTGTCCTGCAATGGGATGTATTGAAATTAAAATACGCAGCGTTGTTGCGGTCTGTATTGCCAGACAAAGAAAAAATGACACTGGTATCGATCGGAAACCATTGCCTGGGCACCAAATTCCTGAATGCAAACCATCTAATCACTCCAGAACTCACGGCTGTTTTCGACCATATCAGCACGAAAATTGATGGCTTTTATTTTGGGAGATATGATCTCAGATGCACAAACCTGAAAGATCTTGATCAGGGAAAAAATATAAAAATCATGGAGTTAAACGGCGCCGGAGCAGAACCCGCCCATATTTACGATCCAGGTTTCTCCATTCTGGAAGGCTGGAAAGTGCTTTTGCATCACTGGCACATACTCTATAAAATCAGCAGTTACAATCACAAAAACGGCGTTGATTACATGACCTTCAGGGAAGCAAAAACCATTTATAAACGCATCCGAAAAGACAAACAACTTTGATCATGGTGCCAACCTTATATTTAAACTTTTTTATCGGACTGCTCGTCAGTTTTTTAGGCACACTACCGCTGGGTGTTCTTAATATTACGATCATGGATGTCTCGCTCAGAAAAGGAATAAACGATGCATTACGTTTTGCCCTGGCGTGCGCTTTGGTTGAATTTGTTTACAGTTACATTTCCGTGCAGCTTAGCCGGTCGATCATTGAGTTCCCTGCTTTAAAACCAATTACGGAAGTCCTTGCCACAATAATCTTACTGGCTATGGGCATGTATTATATCCGGAAGCAAAACAGTCTGACAAAAACCAAACAAAAAACGGTGTCGTCTTTTTATCTGGGAACTTTGCTAAGTGTTCTCAATGTCGTTGCGTTTCCATTCTGGATCTTGTATACCACACTTTTACAAGGGAAGGGACTTGTTGGCCTTTCCGGCAACGGACTGATCATCATTTACGTACTTGGCATTTCACTTGGCACCATTGCCGGTTTGCTCCCTTTTATCTACGGCAGCCGTTTTTTAAGCCGCTTGGTAGCGGTTCATCAGCACCGGATGGATCGTATGATCGGTTCGCTCTTTCTATTTCTCGCTGCTTGCCAGTTTATTTCGCTTTGGATATGATCCAGGCCTGTGAGTGATCGCAAGCAACCATTTAAAACCAATACATTTATTAAATCAACATGTTATCAACCACAGATATAAGTTCTTTTGCAGGCATCAAAGTGCTGATTACAGCAGGGCCTACACGCGAGGCGATTGATCCGGTAAGGTTTATTAGCAACCATTCCACTGGCAAGATGGGATATGCATTGGCGGAAGAATTTTGCGATCACGGCGCGGAAGTCACACTCATCAGCGGACCTGTCCAGGTAACAACCGAAAATCCTGCGATCCGGGTGGTATCTGTAACAAGCGCTGCACAAATGTATGAGGCTTGCTGCCAACACTTTGCAGAAAGCGACATCATCGTACTTTCTGCTGCCGTTGCCGACTATACGCCAAAGTATGTGTCGAATCAGAAAATCAAAAAAAAGGATACCCAGTTCAGTATTGAATTGGTTAAGACCGTGGATATTGCGGCAGAATTGGGTTCAAAAAAACAGCCCGGACAACTGATCATCGGCTTTGCACTGGAAACCGAAAATGGACTCGAGAACGCTACAAAAAAACTATATGCTAAAAATCTCGATATGATCGTGCTGAATTCGTTACAGGATCCGGGCGCTGGATTTGGCTACGATACCAACCGGATTACCATTCTAAATCGCGACAAATTGATCAGAAGTTTTGAGTTAAAAGACAAAAAAGAAGTCGCCAGAGATATCGTAAATAGCCTTGTAATACCGGTTTTGGAGCCTAAGGAATATCCTGTTTTTTTGTCTTAAAAGATGGCTCAAATAAACCGAATCAATCAGAAAATATATTCGGGATCAGCAACCGGTGTAGTGGCGGTTCTTAGTTTGGTGTTGTTATCACAATGCATTTCATTCAGAAAATCAGATAAAGAGATTGATGAATATTTTCAGGATTCTGCTCTAAAACCTTCCTTTCATTCCATTAAAACCGGCAACAAAATCATTCACTATTCCGAAATTGGACCAGATTCATTGCCCCTCGTCGTTTTTGTTCATGGCTCCCCAGGCTCCTGGACGGCTTTTATCGATTTTTTCAAAGATTCAGCTCTATATAACCATGCTCATTTAGTTTCCGTGGACCGGCTTGGCTTTGGCAAATCCGGGCTTGGAAAAGTGGAATCCTCCATGCAGAAACAAGCGCAGTCCATTTCAGATGTGATAAAGGCCTCTGCACCAAATTCGAGTGCCATATTGGTAGGGCATTCGCTGGGTGGGCCTGTCATTGCAAGAACCGCCATGGATTATCCCGAAAAGGTTCGGAGCCTGATCATCGTAGCCGGCTCAATTGACCCCGATCTTGAAAAGAAAGAATGGTTCCGCCCAGTAATAGGCTCATTTCCGATCCGCTATCTCTTACCGGTTGATCTCGACGTAAGTAACCGGGAGATCAGGCCTTTGAAAGGTGAATT
This sequence comes from Dyadobacter sp. HNCC25DJ184, assembly GCF_056895215.1. NCBI lineage: Bacteria > Pseudomonadati > Bacteroidota > Cytophagia > Cytophagales > Spirosomataceae > Dyadobacter > Dyadobacter sp. HNCC25DJ184. The sequence continues at coordinate 39,650 of NZ_JBXHAQ010000004.1, forward strand.
AATACAAATGCTTCCGTTGTGGTCTAATATCCATGTCGCCGTGACTGTAATCCAGGGCGAAGTAGATGATCTTGTTCCTCCCGGCAACGCCGATTTCGCCAGGCGTATGTTGGTTAACGCACCAGTGAAAGTTGAGATGATCCCTGAAATGAACCACTTTATTCCCTGGAAACAACCGGATTTGATTCGGGATGCGGTTTTGGAACAGGTTCTAAATACGACAATAGGGATATCAAAATGACTAATGGCCATCCACTTTTTCTACTTCCTGACATATTAGTGTACCTCTTCCCGAAACCTGGAATTTGCGATCAAAAATTCAATGATCTACTATTTGCATTTTGTAAATACATGTTATAAAATTATCGTCCAGACCAGCATAATAATGGCTTACGATACAAATTTGGCAGACCGCATCAGGGAAAGACTCACCCATCTCCCAAACCTGAAAGAGAAAAAAATGATGGGTGGATTAACTTTTATGTATCACGACAAAATGTGTATGGGGGTTTTCCACGACGAATTGATGTGCCGTATCGATCCGGAGTTGCACGAACAGCTTGTCGAAAAACCGGGATGCCGTACCATGGACTTCTCCAACCGCCTGATGATAGGCTATATATTGGTTGAGCAAGATTCGCTTAAAAAGCAAACAGACTTTGATTACTGGATAAATCTGTGTCTGGATTTCAACAGTAAAGCCAAATCATCCAAAAAGAAATAGTATTTAAATACTTAACAATTATTCTTCAATTCTAGTCTTTCAACGTATTTGCTTTATTCAAATACTTCTGGATCAATATCAAATAGGTGCTGCAAATTCTTTTACGACGAAATCATTTATTCGTTTAAATCTTGATTGATCGACGTTTGAGCTGAGATACTATTTTCCAACAACTCCCTTATCCTACCCATATCAAACTCCCCTGCCCATTTTCTGATTTGCTTAACAAACCCAATCGACTCTGGATACTCTGACTCAATCTGATCCAGTTTATCCAGAATCCCCTGAATATCACCCCTCAAAGCATATTCATGCATTGCTTGCAGTTCGGCTACGGGTGGAAGCTTATCACTGGATTCTGAATTGTCAGCTGTTTCCAAAGAATTGACCGGCTTATGCTGGATTACATAAGTCCATTCCAGATCCAGCAGCCTTCCTATGGAGCACAACAGTGCCGACACATCTATTGGCTTGGCTACAAAATCGTCAAAACCCTCAATAAGAGTACGATCTTGATTGGCTTCGAAAACATTTGCTGAGAAAGCAATCATTTTGGTTTGTGACAATTCCTGATTCTTTTTCATGATTCTGACCGCCTCAAATCCAGTTAAATGAGGCATCACTAAATCCATAATGACGAGATCCGGAATGGATGTCGAAGCAAGTTCTACCGCTTCTTTTCCGTCCGACGCTTCCAGCACAAAAAAGCCGATCGAAGCTAACAATTGAATCACAACTTCCCTGTTTTCAGCGTGGTCATCTACGATTAAAATCGTTTTTTGTTCGCCGGCATAGCCTGTAATTCCGAGTTGCGATGATGCAACCTCCGATTCCTCAGCCACCTGTCTAAGCACCAGATTTAAGGTAAAAACACTTCCCTTCCCCATCTCACTTTCAACTTCCAGCGAACCGTTCATTAACTCTACCAGATTATTGGCAATAGCCAGTCCAAGGCCAGTTCCCTCCGAGAACAGCCGTTGATCTTTAACCTGATGAAAAGGGATAAATATTTCGCTTAAATCCTCCTTTGAAATCCCTATACCCGTATCCTTTACATCAAATTTCACGTTATGGAAATCGGAATTTAATTTCTTGCTTGTGATCTGAAAAACAATGCCACCTCTTTCGGTGAATTTGATCGCATTACCCAGTAAGTTATTAAGCACCTGCATAATCCGCTTTTCGTCGCCTGCAACAACAACCGGCAGATGCTCGTCTGCTATCATGCTGAAAGTAAGCCCCTTTTCCTCTGCCCGGGATTGGAACAGACTAGCTGCGTCTTCAAGGAGACCAGAAAGACTAAATGTGGCGTTTTGAATTTCCAGTTTTTGCGCCTCAATTTTTGAAATATCCAGCACCTCATTAATCAGGTTCAATAAATGTTCGCCACTTTTCCGGATCACGGTCAACCCCTTTTCCTGGCTTGCCGTCAGCGCTGGCTCGCGCTGAAGAACCTGAGCGAAACCCAGAATTCCGTTGAGAGGTGTTCTAAGTTCATGGCTCATATTGGCCAGGAATTCACTTTTTGCGTGGTTCGCCTTTTCAGCGACGTCTTTGGCCAATTGCAACCGTGCAGCCTGCTCGACAAGCTCCTCTTTTTGCAGAACCACCTCAGCGGTACGGCTATGGACCAGATTTTCCAGCTTATCCTTTTCATTTTTCAAGCGGCGTGTGTATAACCAGATCACCAGACAAACAATCAGAAAACCTGCCACAGCATAAAGCAAATATGCCCACCAGGTCCGAAACCATGGATCGAGTATATCAAACGAAAAGCTACTTTCCTGGCTAAGCTCACGGTACGGATTTCTGGCCATGACATGAAAAACATAATGCCCGGCAGGTAAATTGGTATAATCCTTCCAGCTTTCTTTTGACCAGCGCGACCACTCCAGATCAGTCGCCATTACACCGTCCCCAATCAGCTTGTAGCGAAATTCGTTTCCCGTTTCCCCTACATAACTCGTAGCAGCAAAACGAAAAGAAACATCACGGAAATTGTAAGATAATGGCGTTTTAAGTACTCCTGATTGGTTTACCTTTTGGTCCGAAATATTTAATAATGAATCATTTAGCAGAAGTTTCACTTCACGGATCAGCACAGGATACGATGGGTGCATGGCCATTTGGATACCGTCATACCGGTACAAGCCTTCGTCATTCCCCACCCAAACAATCCCTGTTTTTTCCGGATAAATACAATACCCTTTACGTTGGATCGGCATCAGACTAAGGCTGTCCCACTCTGTACTTCCATCCTTCATTTGCCTGAGAATACCAAGCGGGCTGGCAAACCACCAGTTTCTGGCGCTGTCTTCAACAAAATAGGGTGCGCTATTTGCTGTGTCATGGAGCACAATGTTAAAGCGCGGGATTTCAACAAATTTTCCTTTTTCCCTGCTGAATTCGTAAACATGGTTTTTGGAAGTGAATTTCGGTTCGCCGGCAGTGGGAAAAACGTAATTCCAGGAAAGGTCATTTAAGCCGGCGCCCAGATTCTTATATGCTATATCGAGTTTGAATCCGGTTTCCAGGTTAAGCCTGAAAAATCCGTTTTTATTTGTTCCAACCCAAACAGAGCCATCCACGTCTTCAGCCAGAGACCGGCAATCTGCATGGAGATTCTTTATTCTGCCGATGGAACTCCATGAATTATTTTCCAGCTGATATACAAACACGCCGTTAGAAAGCGCCGCGAGAAGCAGCTTCGGATGGCTTTTTGGCCTCAGCAGCGCATAAACAGGTTCCCCACCCGTGTTTAATACCTGTATAACGCTATTTTTTCTGATGCGAAAAATATTTTCAGAAGTGCCAGCATACAGATCTGCGCCGTCTGAAAGCAAAGTGCGACATGCCGATTTTATCGCCGCTACTGGTTCGAAAATCTGTCGGCTTTTATTCCAGCCCAAAAGACCGATACCCGTTCCCACATACAGCCGACCCTCATGCCGGGTGATGCTCCAGACGGTTGAGTTGATATTCTGGCTGGCGCCAAATTTACTCACGGGCAGGTTGTAGCCGATCTGGCAAATGCCACTGCCCGTCATGGCCCACAGTGAGAGTTGCTTGTCCAGGTACAATGAAGCAATACTATTCTGGTTAAATCCGGTGGAAGCATCCAGCTGGATTTGCTCTTTACCCTTCTCATTCAGGATACGAATGCCGCCAAACCGACTTGAAATAAAAAACAGGTAAGATTTTGATTCTTTGTCGAAAGAGCATATTGCTCCGGTGATCCCTGCACTTTTGAGCCATTCGGCTGATGCCGTTTTTAATGGCTGTAACTTAGCCGAAACTGTTGTGGGTGAATAAACAAACAAACCGTTCTTTTCAGTCACAGCGAGCAGGCGATTTTCAGAATATTCGAGAAGTGACAGAATTGTCAGGTTTACAAACTGGTCTCCGTTCAACGCCGGTTTAAACTCATTATCAACCAGCTGCATCATTTGCCCGGATTGCCTTTGAACGTACAAAGTATTCCGAATAAAACTCGCCGACAAAAAAGCGTCTTCGGCCTTCCAGATTTTAAAGCTGTTTCCCCCATGATAACGGTAAATTTTTTTGGCAGTACAAAAATAAATTCCCGTTGAATCGGAGAACAACCGGTTTACAGGCAAAATACTACGCTCGGCAGCAGGCAGTTTTTTGCTTAACGATATATACTGGACTTGTCCGCCCGGTTTAGAAAACAGATAACCGAAATCAGTAGACGAACCCACATATATAACCCCCTCTTTGCTAACTGCCAGTGCCTTGACTGAACTGCCAGGGACCTCGATCAATTTCCAAGTGCTACCATCATATTCCAACACACCATTTTCGTTACCAACATAAAGGATGCCGCGCTTATCCTGGACGATTGCCCAGTTTTCCGGGTGTCCCTGGTATGTTTTGGGGCTAAAATGCTGGATCAATGGCGTGCCAACTCCCTGGCCATACACGACCAAACGGACACCGGATAAGAAAATGTATATTAAAAAACACCTTGGGAATATTCTCATAAAAACGGTTATGCTTGTAAGCTACTTAATGATAGGTAAGATGCTCAAAATCTGTTCCTTTCCATGATCAGGTTCAATAAAGCGCAAATATTGCTGATTAAATCAGGTATTGCAGCTTCTCTGGTTTGAGACCGGTCGGTGATTCAAAGAATTCTATTTCTTCAATTACGAAACAACCGAACATTTACGAAATATCGGAAATTTCAATTTCAGGCTCAGCGCTCGTTTAGGGTCTAATTATTCGATTTCAGTGCACAGAGACTATTTTAGAGCTGTCTGGCTGGAGGGCACATCGTTTGAAGTAGGTATGAGTATAAGACGCAATTCAAAACATACTTTCGAGCTATGAAATTACAAGATGTTTCCATAGAAATTTTAGGTCAGCTTATTGAAATGACAGACCAGTTTTCGCAGGAAGAATATACCAGGTCACTTGATCTGTTATCAAACAATTCAATTGGCCGGCACCTGCGGCACATCCTGGAATTCTATGACCTGGCCGTGCGGGCAGGCAGCACCGGCAAACTCAATTACGACAAAAGGGACCGCAATATGGCACTTGAAAACAGCCCCCTCGAAGCTGTTTCTAAGATGAAAGAGCTCATCGTTCTGATGCGCTTGATGAAAGAAGACATGGTACTGAAACTGGAAGCATCCTACTCTTCTGATGCAAAAAATGATGTTAAGATAACCACTACTTTTTACAGGGAACTACTCTACAATGTAGAACATGCGGTGCATCACATGGCTATTATGGCCATAGCCGTCAAAGTTGATTTCAGGCATATCCGGTTATCGGAAAATTTCGGAGTTGCTTATTCCACTGTACAACACAAACAAACGGCCTGACACTAATCGCCTTTGGGATGTCAAAATTTAAATAACTATGATAAAGTACCTGTTTTTTGCCATCTGGATTTTTGCCCCAGGCGCCCTAAAAGCACAGACATGGAATGTGCAGTCCACCAACATGTCTTTCCAGGCCAGCATGTTCGGAGCCGATGTAGACGGGACATTCAAAGGGTTTAAAGGCTCTGTTATTTTCGATCCGCTCCATCCGGAAAGTGCGAATATTTCAGGAAGCGTGGATGCCGCAACTGTAACTACCGGCAACAGCCTCAGAGACCGTCACTTAAAAGAAAAAGATCAGTTCTTTGAAGCCGCCAAATATCCGCGAATTACTATGAAATCAACGAAGATTGAAAAAACTGCCTCAGGTTATACGGGAATATTTGATCTGACACTGAAAACGATCACAAAAAGTGTGAAAATACCTTTTACTTTTTCGAAAACAGGTTCAAACGCCATCATCAAAGCAAATGTTGAAATCAACCGCAAGGACTGGAAGTTCGGCGGAAATACGATCGGAATGTCCGATAAGGTGATGCTGAATTTTGAATTGAACCTATCGCCAGTAAACCTTTAAAAGTACCAATTGATTTAAATACAATGAAAAACTTAATCGTCAATCTTTTCTTCACTATCCTATCCGCCACCGTTTTTGCACAGGACCCGACCAGAAAGCTGGGGAATATTTCAAAATCCGGTCTCGCCATTGAAGGATATGATCCGGTAGCCTATTTTACTGCCAGTAAGGCCATTGAGGGTAAAAAAGAGTTTTCTGCTTCCGACGCCGGTGTAACTTATCATTTTTCTTCTGCTCAAAACCGGGATTTATTTAAATCGGATCCTGCCAAGTACAAACCCCAATATGGAGGCTGGTGTGCCTATGCCATGGGAGCAAGCGGTGAGAAAGTTGAAATTGATCCGGAGACATTCAAGGTACTGAATGGCAAGCTTTATCTCTTCTATAACAAGTACTTCAACAACACGCTCAAAACCTGGAACAAAGACGAGGTCAGCCTGAAAAAGAAGGCGGATGCGAACTGGACAAAACTATCAAAATAACAATTTCACCTATTCCGAGACCTTATCATGAGAAAATCAATTTTGGTCGCATTGTTTCTATTCGGGTCACTTGTAACCGCATTCGCTCAAAAATCAGAAATATTCGAAAAAGACGGGACCGCTATCAGAGGATACGATGTGGTCGCTTTTCATACGGACGCCAGGGCGATAAAGGGGATCGAAAACTTCACGTACCGCTGGAAGGATACCAACTGGCTTTTTGAAAATCAGGCAAACCTGGATCTTTTCAAAAAAGATCCGGAAAGATATGCTCCACAATACGGCGGTTACTGCGCTTATGGAACGGCGGACGGCCACAAGGCACCCACTGAAACGGATACATGGACAGTGAAAGACCATAAGCTTTATTTCAATTACAATAAGAAAGTACAGACAGCATGGAATAAAGATCAGGCGGGATACATTGAAAAAGCTGATAAAAACTGGCTTGAAATAAAGGATAAACCATAACGGAAATGGGCTGTATGCTATTGGCTGGTAGCTTCCCGACCCTTCGAATCAATTCATATAAAATCAAAAAATGATATGTCAAACAAACCAAATAAAATAATCTTCTGGCTACTGCGTATAGTGCCAGCGGTTATCTTGCTTCAAACCCTGTTTTTCAAATTTACGGCAGCGGAAGAATCGGTTTATATATTTTCAAAACTCGGAATAGAACCCTGGGGGCGGATCGGATCCGGCATTGTTGAACTCATTGCCGCGATTCTCATTCTTGTTCCTTATACAACAGGTATAGGCGCGTTGGTTGCGTTAGGCGTAATATCAGGCGCTTTGATATCACATCTGACCATACTTGGAATTGAAGTACAAGGCGATCACGGTCAGCTTTTTATTTATGCATTGATTGTTTTCATATGCTGCGTTTTTCTGGTCACTTTCGAAAAGAACCGGCTGATTCTCCTTCTCAAAAGTTGGAGCGGCGACAGGTTTTGAGAGTTAATGCTTCACAGAAAAGTGCTTTTCGCAAATTCTTTACAAACCAACATTTATGAAAACGAAAGTAATTTCCCTTATATGTTTTCTTGTCACCGCTTGCAGTCTGCAGGCGCAGCAAACGAAAAATCCAACGACAAACCAGTTTATTGACCTAGCTGGCACCATCGGAAAATCACAGGGAACGGGAGCACTGTCTTATGTTTACAATTGGCGTATCGGAAAGAAAAGAAAAATTGAGGCCGGTCTTGGTGCGCGGCTTACCAGCGCGGCAGGTACTAAACTAACCTATACAACGGCGGGTCCGGCGCGTCTGACGCGGTCATTTACCACACCATTTATAATTTTCTTTGCAGGCCAAAAGACCGAAAACTGGGACACGCTTACTGTCCAGCGTCCTTTTGTTAACGCGCTGAATGTCACGATCAACCTTGGCTATAATTTCACTCCAAAGTTAAGTGCAGGGTTTAATATCGATCTGATCGGTGCATCTTTCGGGCGAACGTCTTCTTCGATATTCCAAACCAATGGACAGACGAGTACTGACCCCGTTTCCAAACCTACGGCGTTCAATCTGCTTCTTACCGGCGATCACGATCGGGGCTCGTTGAATTCAGAGTTTTTCATTAAATACATGCTGGGCGACAAATGGGGCGTTCGAGCCATTTATCAGTTTCTATTTACAGAATATACCTCTGGAAATGTAGAACAGACGGCGCCAGACGGCACAGTTATAGACCGTTTCAGAAACAAGGCCAACAATTTCGGACTGGGCGTTTCCTATCACTTTTAAATTTCAACTCTTAAAATCCAAAGTCATGAAAAACTTCGTTTATGTCCTGATGTTCACAATGATCATCGCTGCCTGCAAGCGGGAGGAAAACACACCTGTTGAACCTATTACCGAAAAAGTAGATAGCCTGGCCGTAATAACCGGAACAGGTAAATTCTCATCCACAGCGGGGGAATCGGTTACAGGAAATGCCAAAATCGTAATGCTGGAAGGAAAATACAGCCTGGTACTCGACAACTTCATGACCAGCAACGGCCCCGACCTGCACGTTTACCTGTCAAAAGAAGCTACTCCCAAAGATTTTATAGATCTTGGCTCATTAAGATCCATCAGTGGTACGCAGGTATATCCAATAAGCGGAACTCCGGATTTTGGCAAATACAAATATGCGCTAATCCACTGCCAGCAATTCAATCACTTGTTTGGATCCGCATTATTGGGAGAATAAAGGAATCGGCGTATCTGCTTAGATTTTACCGGGTAACAAATATTTTGTAAAGTGTAGAACAGAAATTGTTTTTAATCATAAAGTCATTTCTATAAAGTCATATCTTTAGCCCCTAGTATTATTTACGTATCCCTCCATCATTATGGTTATTTAAGTCAACGTTTATGAAACATTATTTACTCTTATGCCAGCTGGCCTTGTTATGTTCTTTTAATGCCAAGGCCCAATTTACCGCAGGTACAGAGGGCTTTTATACTTCCGCAGGTACGGATGTATCTATCGATGGGCTCACATTCCGGCCAACGGCCGCTTTCAATATCGAGAACAAGACCCTGACAATCTCTCCAACTGCTCTACCGGGAAGTCCTCCCAGTATTGCACGTGTCTACACTTTTGATTCACCAATTACTTTTGTGGGCCGGCTCGGACAGTTTTATCGTACCTCAGAGCTTAATGGGAACACTGAAACAATGCTGGAGGTAGTTTACCAAAACGCAGCACCGGTTACCGTAGCTGGCAGTGTGGTCAATACCACCATGCATTACATTTACAGTGATCTGCTAGGTCCGGCTACATTTAGTGCCGTAACAGCAGCACAGCCTGGTGCTCTTCCAGTCACGCTGCTAAAATTTACAGTTAAAAAGGAAGGATCGGCTGCCATTCTGAACTGGTCAACCACCTCCGAATCTAACAGCGATTACTTTGATGTGGAATATAGTAAAAATGCCAGGGACTGGAACACGCTTTCAAGGATAACCGCCGCTTATCAAAGCAGTGGTTTGATAAACTATGGCTTCCCGCATGATTCTCCATCAGGCGGTGCTAACTACTACCGGTTAAAAATGGTGGACAGAAATCAGTCGTATGCTTACAGCACGATCCGTGAGCTTTATTTTGAGCAATCTTACCAGGTTTCCCTTTATCCCAATCCCGCCGTTGAGAAATTCAGGATCAGCATGGATCACTGGGAAAACATTGCTGCTGTCAAACTTTTAAGCGCGCAGGGAAACACGCTTTTAGAGTTTCACAAAAAACCTCTGGCCAAAGAAATCAATATGAAAGATTTTTCTGCCGGTCTATATGTGGTACAACTGCTTTTGAACGATGGAAGCACAGCAGCAGTCAAAGTGATCAAACAATAACTTATTTGAACTTGACTCGTGAATGAAAATTTAGATACAGCATATCTTCAGGTTGAAATGCGTCTTAAGTCATTCAATCATCCGGCAGCATTGATCATGCTGCTCCTTACTTCACTGCAGGCTGGGCCGCTAGTAGCTATGCATTAAAATTGGCCAAAGGGTAAGTGTAAGAAGGTAACACCGACATTCGTAACAATAACAATCCAGGATATACAACTTTATCCGTTCACTTTTGATAAAAACTATGAAGCAAACCCTACTTTCCTCGCTTTTCATCGCGATTTCTACCAGTCTATATGCCCAGGTAGGAATAGGTTTAACAGAACCCAAAGCTTTTTTAAACGTTCTGGACGGAAAAACAGTGCTATTTGGAGCCGATACCGCAGGTGTACAATCAGAGACTCCGAGGACTTCACCAAAAATGATCTGGTATGCAAGCAACGGTGCTTTTCGGGCCGGCGGGATCTCTAATACCGCAAACACATATACTAATTGGGACAAAGCGAACGTTGGCCTTTATTCCTTTGCCAGTGGTGCTGATACCAAAGCTAACGGTGGGTATTCAACGGCTATGGGATTCTCCACGCAAGCAAGCGGTGGGTTTTCAACTGCTCTGGGATTTTACACGCAAGCAAGCGAGGACTTTTCAACGGCTATGGGATATCACACGCAAGCAAGCGGGGAGTACTCAACGGCTATGGGATTTTACGCCCGAGCGAGCGGGGATTTTTCAACTGCCTTCGGTATTCATTCAAATGCAAGCGGGGATTATTCAACGGCTATGGGTTCTTCTGTTTATGCAGAACATATAGGTTCATTTATTTTGGGTGATGCCAGCAGTAGTTTGGGTACCTATTACAGTACCACAGCTAATAACCAGATGATGATGCATTTTGCAGGTGGCTATTTTTTGTATACCGGAAGCGGTCGGCAGGACAACTTCCCATCCGGAGTACAGCTCGATCCCAACGCCAATGCATGGTCGGTGATATCCGACTCAGCACGGAAAGAAAACTTTCGTACTACCGATGGGGCGCTGTTTCTTAAAAAGATCAGCCGGATGCGCCTGGGAAGCTGGAACTATAAGGGGCAGGACGTGAAAAGATACCGTCATTACGGCCCAATGGCTCAGGACTTTTTTTCAGCCTTCGGTCATGACGAATTGGGGGTAATCGGAGAAGATAAGTCTATTAATCAGGCTGATTTTGATGGCGTAAACCTGATTGCAATCCAGGCTTTAATCAAAGAAGTGGAAGCTTTAAAAGCAGAGAACAAAAACCTGAAACAAGCAGAGGCGTCCATGAAAGCAGAAACCGAGTCACTGAAAGTGAGAATGCTGCAATTTGAACAACAACTTTCAACATTCATGGCCTCCGGAACCATTTCAAAGTTATCGAAATAAGGGGCAAATTAATGAAAAAGCATATCGGAGGCTGACCGTATAGCCGACCCTGCGCAAAACGTCACGATTTCTGGTGTTAAATACACAGGAAGGAGTGGATTTAAATTATTCTTTGAGAACATTAATCAGAAAAGGCTTCCAACTATTTGGAGGCCTTTTCTATACCCCCAGGCTCATTCTCTGTTCCTTCCCCGTGTCAAGCCCCTGTCCAAGCTGCTGCTTTTTCTCGAAGGTAAGAGCAACTCAACTCATCAATATCAAAACTCTTTCTTTCCATTTTTGTAAAAACTCTCAATTTCAGATGGGGTATATTATCTTCAAAACCTGCCAAAAACTCAGCCAATCCCGGCACAAGCCCCACACCTAAGGAAATCCTACAAGAAAACATAGAACTATTATCAACGTGGAATGTGAAATATTACGGATAAATTATAGCTGCCGTATGAGTCGGTTTTTACGAAATGATTTAAACGTATACAGCTTAAAGTTCAACAAGTTTTAGTATTGATATTACTTTTCAAACTACGCATTTCCTGAGTAATTAAAAGGCCATCCAAATAGTATTTGGCGGTAGCGTTTATAGGTAGCAATATTTTTTGCTTTTAATTGAAAAAACCCTTAAAAAACAGATGTTTTTATGTGGTTTACAGACTCGATCGTGTAGAATACGCACCTTTTCGTACGTCATCTTAGTTGTATGAAGTTATCCTTAAGTATCTCACATAAAAGACTAGTTATCAGCAAGATAAATACTTCTACGAGGAGGTAGAATTGTACAGATTTTGATAAAAAAAGTCGAAAAATTCATTGGAAATTAAATTCTGTTGTGCTACTTGTTTTCGAATCGAACAAAACACACCAATTATTTAAAAAAAACCGCATTTGTAGAAGAACTTAATTTTTAGGTAACACAGGGGCAAAACCGCTGAATAGTAAAAATATGTCCTTCAATTAACAATGTTTATTTCCACCCTACTCTATCATATGTCAACAGCATTATGAAACACTTATTAATTATCCTCGTTATTTTTTGCAACACTGTTTGCGCTCAAATGATCTCTCCGAACTTTGTCGATGTGAAACTCTCCACGAAAGAGTTACAGCACTTGAACGGTATGATCAAAAACTCAAAGGTATTAAACGTCGATCCGGCAAAGATCAACCGGTATGTTAAAAAGAATCCATTTGGTGCGAAATTGCAACTTCCCGTTTCAGATAACCTCACTCTGGATCTAACCATCCAGCAAAACGAAATAAGAAGCGCTGACTATTCCGCTGCAATCACGACGGATAATGGTACTGTGGCCGATACGGCACTCATGACCTGCAATACATATTCAGGTTATGCGAACGGCGACCCAAACCAGTTTGTGAGACTTTACATCGACGATTCCGAGATCAAGGGAGTTGTGAGCGACGGAAAAGGAAGTTTCTATGCAATTGAGCCTTTAGCCGACCTTACCAAAACAAAAGCAGACAACCGTTACGTGGTTTTCAATACCAGTGACGTCAATACTGCCGACGGAAGCTGCGGAATGAACGAGCCGATCAGCATAGCAGTTGCCAAAGCGAATACCAATGCAAGAGTAAACGCTCCGGCTTCGGCGAGTTGCCGGATCCTGGAAATTGCGACGGATGCGGATTACGAGTATTATTTGGGAAATCGCGCCAACAGCAACGCCCGCATTTTGAACGATATGAACATTATCGCCGGCATTTATCTTAGTACTTTTAACATTCGTATCGTTGTTACTTACCAGCATGTTTTTGCTACCAAAAACGACCCTTACACAGCCGAGGATGCTTCTGCACTGTTAAGTGAAGAAAGAAACTACTGGAACAAAAACCATTCTGATATCAAAAGGGATGTAGTTCATTTATTCACAGGAAAAATCCTCGATGGCCTGACGCTCGGTATTGCATACAAGGGGACAGTCGGTAATCCTTCAAAGGCTTATTCCCTTACCTCCAGTACCGCAAAAGAATATACCACGGCTGCGCACGAAATCGGCCACAACCTGAATGCTTCTCACCCGCAGGACGCGGCTTCCGGATGTGGCTCTACAACAAGTTCGCTCATGTGCAGTGGCTTGAATAAAGCATTGGTTTATTCCGATTTCTCAAAGGGTGAAATCAATGAATATATCAGTTCAAACGAAAATGTATTTCTTGCAGCGGATTATAATTTCAGGATATTAGGTGACTCTTCAATTTGTTCTACCACTACATTCCGAACAAACCTGATGGGGCCGTCAGTGAGCTGGTCCAGTAGTAATACGTCCATGGTAACTATCAACCCTCAGACAGGCGTCGCTCAACGAATAGGATCCGGCATCGGCCTGGTAACAATCACTGCCAACATGGATATGTGCGGTACGCCGATCACGATCACAAAAGAAATCTTCGTAGGTCTTCCTTCCATATCATTGACAGGACAAGCCAACTCAACCGGAGAGGTAACTGCCTCGGTGACAGAGGTTCCTTATGGTCAATACAACTGGTATCTTGATGGAAAGCTTGTCTCAAGCGGCGCAGACTACCTGAAGCAACTGGATGGCGGAAGCTGCGGTGACAGCCATTTTATTCAAGCGACAGTAACGAACGCCTGCGGAACTACGCCGATGTCCAACAGGATTGACTATCGCTGGGAATGTACTGATTCCGGTGTAAATATTTACCCGAACCCGGCAAAGGATGTTGTGAGCTTCGATTTTGATGCCAGTTCTAACAAAGAGGTGTTTGCAAAAGAGATTTTTCTTTACAACGAAAACTCTAAAATGGTTCGCTCGGTATCAAACATGAGTGTCCAAACTGCAAGCGTCAAACCACAATTAAATGTAGCTGATCTACCACGCGGAACTTACTATCTGTACGTCGTACCAAGCGATGGCTCAAAACAAAAAACTGACGTGAAGAGAATTATCCTCGAATAGTATTCCACTTAACACTTCTAAGTGAGGCGCAATAAAGTAATTGGATGACTTTATGCCTAAGCATTTACAGCTATATCGAGAAAGGTTACGATTTACTTCTATCCATATCTATTATAAATTCTGCAAGTTTCCATATGTCAAATTAAAATTTCTATCTATTTTTAGCATCCAATAGACCTAATACTCTGCTACCGGCCAGTGATTGCTTTTAATCGTTTATACTTTTTCACGGCATTTCTTGCTTTTTTAAGTTTAGTTGGCTGTCAGGATAAGGACAGCCAGGTTTCGCGCGGAAAGGTTTCAATTCAAAAGAACGATCAAAAATATACGCTCTACCGGGACGGAAAGCCATTTCATATGAAAGGCGCGAGTGGAGATTCGCATTTCGGCACATTGGAAGATTGTGGTGGCAATACGCTCCGGATCTGGGATACCACAGGCTTACAGACTGTTCTGGACAGTGCAAATGACCATCATATAGCTGTAATCGTTGGGCTGCCTGTCCGTCATAGTGAGGATCTCAATTTTTACAAGAATCCGGTACTTGTCAATCAGCAATTCGAAGCATTCAGGAAGCTGGTCAATCAGCACAAAAACAACCCGGCAATCCTGATGTGGTGCGTCGGAAACGAACTTACATTTCCATACCGGATAGCCTACCATCCTTTTTACAATGCTTTTAATGACCTGACCGATATGATCCATCACGACGACCCGGATCATCCTGTCACGACCACGGTCTTAAATTTCAACAAAAAATATATCGCCAACCTCACGCTTCGTTGCGACGTCGATCTGATTTCCTTTAACATTTTTGGTCGGCTACCGGATCTAAGGGAAGAGCTAAAAGACTTTTCATGGTTCTGGGACGGGCCATATATGCTCCTGGAATGGGGAATTAATGGGCCGTGGGATGGCACTGAGCAAACAGCATGGTCTGCCTATATTGAAGATACGAGCTGGAAAAAGGCTGAAATTTCGCGGGAACGATATCAGAAATTTATGCCCCTGGAAGATCCGCGGTTTCTGGGAGCCTCGGTTTTTTTCTGGGGCAACAAGCAGGAAACAACGCCAACCTGGTTCAGTCTGTTCGATGAAACAGGTGCAGCCTCCGAGGCTGTAAGCAACATGAAATTTCTCTGGACAGGCAATATGCCGAAAATACAGTACCCCGAAATACGCTATATGCTTTTGAGTGAGAAGGGGGCGCGAGAAAACATTTTCCTCAACCCTGATGAAGTAACCAGTGCGCGTATAGTCTTACCCGAAACAGCAGGCAAATTCAGTCAGATCAAGTGGCAGATGTACCGCGAAGACTGGTACAAAAAGGATAATATAAACAGTACCAAGAGGCTAGTCCCGCTTTCAAATGTCGTTAGTTCTGAAGGCGGACTACTCGCCACCATCACAGCCCCGAAGGAAGAAGGCCCGTATCGTTTATTCGCCACGGTCTATGCCGATAACGGCACATTTGCTTCTTGCAATACCCCTTTTTATGTAGTCGGACAATGAAAAAAGTGATCACTGTAAAACCGCCTACCAGACTGGAACTACTGACGCTCCGATTGATGATCTTCCTGGGATTGTGGGCGATGTGGTTTTTTCTCAAGGCCATGTTTTCTCCCGAAATCCGTGGAAACGGGCCTTTGTATAATCTTTTGATGATCACATTCGTTTTCTCCTGCCTGAAGATATTGCACGAGTGGATACATTATTTTTACATTACCGTTCCCAAAACTCCCGCTTCGACCAAAACCTATACAGTTGATATATTTACCACATTCGTTGCGGGTGAGCCCTACGCAATGATTGAGGAAACCTTGATTGCGCTTCAGGCCATCACCTATCCTCACAAGACTTACCTGTGCGACGAGGCCAACGACCCGTATTTAAAAGCTTTCTGCGAACGGCTGGGAGTATACCACATGACGCGTACAAAAAAAATTGATGCAAAGGCAGGTAATATCAATAATGCATTGCGTCAGTCAACTGGCGAGCTATGCGTCGTGCTGGATCCCGACCATGTACCTTTCCCCGAATTTCTCGATCCGATCGTCTCTCATTTCGACAACCCCGAAGTCGGTTTTGTCCAGATTGTACAGGCCTATAGTAACCAACGGGAAAGCCTGATTGCTAAAGGTGCAGCCCAGCAAACATACCAGTTTTATGGGCCCATGATGATGAGTATGAATAAATATGGAACAGTGCAGGCGATTGGAGCAAATTGTACATTCCGCCGGACGGCGCTGGAATCCATCGGCGGACATGCGGCCGGCCTGGCGGAGGACATGCATACCTCCATGCAGCTTCATGCGAAAAACTGGAAGTCAGTATATGTACCGACGGTGCTGGCGCGGGGACTTGTTCCTTCGACCCTTTCAGCATATTATCAGCAGCAGTTGAAATGGTCTAGGGGTGTTTTTGATTTGTTGGTGACGGCCTATCCTAAGCTTTTCACCCAATTTACCTGGAAACAGAAGCTCCATTACGCCGCTATACCACTTCATTATGCGTCAGGACTGATTTTCCTGATCAACTTTTTGATTCCACTGATCGCGCTTTTCTTTAACAAAAGCCCTGTCTATATCAGGATATCGGACTTTGCGCTGCTCGTGCTCCCGCTCATGGTCGCGATCCTGTTGATCCGTCATTTTGTACAATGGTGGGTCATGGAAGACGACGAACGCGGATTTCACGCTGTTGGCGGACTATTGACCATCGGCACATGGTGGGTTTTTCTTACCGGATTGATTTATACCATTTTTAGAAAGAAGGTACCATATGTCCCCACACCCAAGGAAGGTACAGAGGACAACAACTGGATCCTGAATATTCCCAATATTCTGATCCTGCTGATTTCGCTGATAGCTATCGCTTTCGGTTTATCGACCGACTGGAACCCTTATAGTCTTGCGATGGCCGGATTTGCCTCGGTCAACTGCCTCATCATGATTTTTGTGATAGCCGCTAGTAGAGAGCAACATTTTGCCCGATGGAAGCGTCGGTATTTTTGGCTGGAAAAACTGACCAACTTCATTGGTGAATTGAAAGGGAGTCTCTGGATACTAAGGCGGCGCATTTATACTGGCATTCGGAGTATGGCATTGATGATCACGACGATTGTTGTTGCAACTCTGGCTTACTTAAAAACGGCGGATTTAGAAGAATCAAGGGCCGACCATTTAACCTTCCAAACTTACGAAACTGCCTCCGATACGTTACTCAACAGTACTGCTTCAAAACAACATCTGTCCGATAGTTCTTTTGCCGAAAACATTGTTAAAAACGCCAAACCACAACGCCTCTTTTTTGCAGGGGTAAATGGTGTCAATTATTCGAAGGGACAGGATTGGCCTAAGAAATTGAATGTTTTCACAAAAGCAGAACTTGAAACTGACTTTGCAGAAATGAAGGCAATGCATATCCATGCGATCAAACGCTACGGCCCGAATATCTACGACCGCAATGTGTTGAAAGCTGCAAGAGAACATGGCTTTCAGGTTCATTATGGTTTCTGGCTGCCAGATAATCTTGATTTTAAAAGGGACAAAAAGCAGCTGGACCAGTTGAATGAAACTATTTTACATACCGTACAGGATCTGAAGAACAATAAAGAGATCGTCTCCTGGAACCTCGGAAACGATGTGATGCAAACGCTGGCAATTCGTTACAGGCAGCCAGAGTTAGCATTACAACAGGAGGCGGCCTTGGTATGGTTGCGGAAAATTATTTTAAAAATCAAAAAGGTCGATTCCCGCCGACCCGTAACAGTTGATATAAAATTTTCTGATAAAATAAATTCTGTTGTGAGCAAAATCAATCACGTCATACCTGAAATTGATGCGTTTGGGTTGATTTTCGGTGATAAAATCCCATCTACAAATCAATTAAAGACATTACCTGCTCCCTATTTTATCAGTTACCTGCCTGCAAATCGCCGCGACCAGCGGACCTCCGAAAATGCGGTATTTATTTCGAACTGGCAAGACGAAAGTTGGTCAGACAGAGTCAGCTTCGACGGTATCAAAGATTTCGATGGAAGGTATAAAAGCACGGATTTCACAGCACCAATTAAAATCTTAAAACCAGCAGCAGGAACATTCCCCGACATTACCCTTTCTTATCACGCATTGGTCAGAAAGAATGGAAGGTGGGCGTTAGCATCCACGAGTAAGGATCTATATCACTTCGAATGGAAACTGGTCACGACAGACCAGAATGAAAATGCCGTCGCAGTTCATGATGTGGGAAGCGAACCTTCACTAAAACTTCAAATACCGAAGAATGCATCCTACCATAAACTGTATTTGTATGTTATTCAGGGAGATTCAGTAAAAACCATCGTCCGGTCGCCGTTAAATACCCCTTTACCCGCTGAGTCAAGCCAATCGGGTTATTGACCGGATAATTTTTTAATAAATTTGTCAAATGTTACCCGCTTGATGCTCCAGTCCGGTGCCGGGATGTCGCCCCAGGCCTTCGGATTGTCAGCGAGGTTGAAGTAGCTGACACCGACGATTTCGTTATGATCTCTGATCAGTTCCGCAGCGTCTTCAACCCATTGTTGCTTGTAATCTTCCGGTCCTTTTACCCCAAATTCGGTTATAAAAATAGGTTTACCGACCAGGCTAACCCTATGAAACTTGCGATCGTATATTGTGCTGAACGATTCCTGCATTTTTGGATCGGTTATGTTCTTGTCGGGGAGGCCGTAAATCGCAATACTGATGAAATCCACTGCATCATCGCCTGGCCACCATTCGAGTGAGCCACGATCTCCGGCTGGTCCCCAGATTCGTTTAATATTGTTATCGCGTCCGCCAAATTCCATAAAATATCTGAATGCTTTAATGTAGAGCACCGGATCCTGGCTCTGCCACGCATATCGATGAATCGGAATCTCCATTTCGTGTGCAAAACGTAGGTAAACAGTCTGTCCGGAAGATTTCATAATTCGGTTGAGCTCCCGAAATTCTTCGTCATACACCCCATTGATGGTATTTAACAGCACATTCGTATCTCCCCTCATTTTCTGGTCTCTCCAGGGTTCGAAGCTGACGAGAGGTGAATGCTTGCGCCGGATTATCGCATTGAAATCCTTTTCGAAAGTACCATTCTGCACATGGGCAAGGTCAATGAAAATATGCTCGACATTAACGGACGCTGAATTCGTCAATAGTAACTTTGGGTCATATACGCCTACGACCGGGTCATGTTTTCTCCCGGTAATTTTCTTTCCCCTTTCAACCTTTGCAGTCGAATAAATGATTGAGGATTCCGCGCGGATTTGTTCAAGTCCATTTTCAATTTCCCTGACAGCCGAAGACTCCATTTTCCTCTGACCTAGTATCAGCACAGGTTTATCCATGAATCGCAGCCGATGCAGTTTCCTCTTTACCTCTGTTTGGATGTTAGGGTAAGCTGGATAGGCGTCCAGTTTCTTTTCGGCCTCAGTCCCAAGTGTAATGCTGACAACATCTGTGAAATCGTCTCCAGGATAATACTCCTCTGTTCCCGGATACCCGGCCGGTCCCCATACAATACTTACAGTCGGCGCAGATATTCGGCAGAGTCGGGCGAAATGGCGGAACGCATCAGCATAAGCCCGCGAGGACTGATATTGCCATGGATAAATTTTCACGGGCACCTCCATTTCAGGATTTAGCCGCACTAAAACGGAAGGTTTATGTTGTTTCAAGGTTTCAAAAAGAAGCTTGAATGTACTATCGAACGCCCCCGAACTGATTTCCTTCAATAGGCTGCCATCAGCTTTACCTGATAATTTTACCGTAAGCAGAATCCGTCCTTTACCTTCCAGACCGTTTGCGAGATTCTCGAAGAAATCACGTGTTGCGAATTTGTCCAACACTATCGAAATGTGTTCTACGGAAGTGGAAAGTTGGCCTCTTGACACCGGGGAGCGGTCATAGATCGCGAGTATCGGTTCGTTGAAAGCGCTTTCAATACCGTAATTGCCCGAAACATAGGCGGTATTTTTCCTGAATATGAATATGGTTGCTGCAATTACAAATACGATAATTGACGCAAGAACTATCTTACCTCTTACTGAAATTAGGCCATTTTGTCTCATTCGCAGATTTTACCTTTTAGATATGCTAAACTTACGCTGCGTGAAATTCACCGTTTGTTGATAAAGGTTTTCTTTACCCGTTTCTCATCAAACAAGTCAGCAATTGAACTCACAACACCAAAGGTAACAAGATCCATAATTTTCACGTCTTGTTAAGTCATTAAGGCAATTTCTTGTCCCTATTCACTCTTGAGTACCTCCACCGGATTACTCCTCGCCGCCTTCAACGTCTGCGAACCGATCATGACAAATGCGATCAGTAATACGGCCAGCAAGCCAATGAACAGTTCGACGAAATGCACGGGTGTGTGATAAGGGAAATTGGTGAGGACAAATCTTTCAAAGAAAAGATAAGTTACTGGAAGTGCGATGAGTGCCGATATAGACAGCAGCAATAGGAAACCGCGGCTTAGCAAGTATATCAGATTGCCCGAAGTGGCGCCCATTACTTTGCGGATACCGATTTCTTTTAGTCTGGTTTCGGTAGTAAATACGACCATTCCGAATAAGCCTATTGAGGCAATGGAAATAGCAAGGAATGAAAGGAAACCGATGATTTTGATCATGGTGGAAAACTCGCTATATGCATCTGCAATCGCCTGGTCGTAAAATTCAGCCTTAAAGGGATGAACCCGGTCGATCTTTTCCCAGGTAGACTCAATCTTTGCCATGGTCGCTGGCATATCCGCGCTCTGTATTTTAGCATTGATAATTGCGCCGTCTCCGGGCGTCCAGGGCATGAACGCAACCGGTCCGATGAGATTATCAACTTTGCCATAGTGAAAGTCCTTCATGACACCAACGATCGCCATTTTGCGCCCGTTTACACTGAAATTACTGAATAAAACCTCTTCTCCGATCGCCTTTCCCGGATCTCCCCCACTGATATTGAATCGCTTCAAAAATTGCTCATTGACAATCAGCTCACTGACGGCATCGCCTGTGGTGGGTCTTTTAATAAAGTTTCCGCCCGCAATGAGCTGATATCCATGAAGCGGCATATAATTCTCATCTACCTGGTTGGTCATCACCAGCACTGAGTCCTGCGAATCTTTGTATTTCATAAAACCACCCCACGCATTTCCAACGCTGGTTACGATCAGGGAACGGGATATATCCGTTACTTCCGGCATCTCGCTTAGTTCCTTGAGAAGTGCATCGGGTTTATTACCCTGCATATTGATGTTCAGGATGTTCTCGGTATTAAATCCCAAGTCGAATGCCAATATGTTTTTATATTGAACGTAGCCAATGGCTGTGGTTGTAATAAAAATCAGCGTGACCGTATATTGAATCACCGCCAGAGCGCGTCTGAGTGGAACATGTTTCAAAAACCTCACATTCGTCGAATTCCGAAGTGCACTTATTGCGCTGGTTTTTGAAAAGAAAATGGCCGGAATAATACCGGCAATAATACCGACGGTAACCGAAAAGCCGATAAAGGCCAAGACCACAGTGGGAGTAAGATCCAGTTTCACAGTGCGCTGCATCTCAGGGGCTATATTGATCAGCTGAGGCCGTAAAACGAGAAACAGGAAGAATGAAAGAAAGAGGGCTGCCAGGGAAATCATGATTGATTCGGAGAGAAACTGTTGTCGCACCTGGCTCTTTCCCGCGCCGATTGCTTTACGAAGACCCACTTCTTTGAAACGACGCATACCCCGTGCGATCGAAAGATTGGTATAGTTAAAACAGGCAGACAATATCACAACAAAAGCAAGCCCTCCTAGTATCCAGAGCACCATTGACGGCGTATGAGGCCCCACAGATCCGCTCATTGACCCGGATATAAGCTGCTCTCCAACCACGATATTGTATAAAGGAAGAAGTTCAAGTTGAATCTTCGTATTTTCTTCTGCAAGATTTTCCTCCTTTGCAATGGCATTGAGCTGTGACTGAATAGCTGTTTGGTCAGCATTTTCGGGCAACAAAAGATAGACGGAATTCGAATACATACTTGACCATTTTCCAAAGTTCACGTCATTCTTGTTGAGCTGCTCGGCTGTCGACAGAGATACAAGCGCTTCGAAACTGATATGCGAGAAGAAAGGAACGTCTTTTATGATACCTGTCACCTGGTAGTCGAGCGTATCAAATTTGACCGCCTTGCCCAGGGCGGGTGCGTCGCCAAATAGTTTCTTCACGGCCGTTTCTGTGAGAACGACCGAATAAGGTTCTTCCAGTGCCGTTTCAGGATTACCTTCCAACATCGGAAATGTGAATATCCGGAAGACCGATGGCTCCGCCCAAAAGCCTTTGATGGGTAGAATTTTATCGCCCACCTTCGCATCCTGCAAAAAGTCATTTTTTAGAATAGCCACTTCTTCGACACCTTTTACTTTCTCCCGGATCAATTTTCCGGTCTTTATCGAAGTTGACGAGTACTTGCCACCCCGTTCGCCTTTGAAAGACGCCACGTTAGTAATGCGATATATCCTGTCGCCTTTCCTGTTGAACTTATCGTATGATCGCAGGTCAAGCACAAATGCGATCAGCAGTAAGCCGACTGACATGCTGATGGCTAGGCCAACGATATTGATGGATGAGAACAATTTGTTACGCAATAAGCCGCGTCCCGATGTTTTGAAGTAGCTTCCGATCATGATCCAATTGATAAAAAGGTCAGCAAATTTTGGTTTCCTTACAGTATATGTTCTGAAAAACTTAATGGCATCGATCATATATATCAGCTTCGCTCGGCGAGGCCCTACAGAGCGTACATTCCGCTCAAAATATTCATTGAGATCCCCGATGAGGTCCTCGACGAGCCCCGGTTTGCAATACCATTCCACAAATCGCTGTGCCCACGCGGGCGGATGATGGTTGTGTTGATCTTTCATATTACAATTTACTCCAGACAAGCGACGGTATCTTTTCCCACAAGTCGTCACGCATTTCCTTAGCACGAACCAATGCAGTTTTCCCTGGCACCGTGATTTTATAAAATCTTTTGCGTTTACCACCCCGCGTCTTCGTCGCCTCGCCCAGCTCACTTTTCACAAGTCCTTTCTCTTCAAGACGGTGCAGTACCGCGTGGACCACACCTAATTTCATCGAACGACCTGTATAATTGGAAAGGTCGTCGCATATGGAGACGCTGTACGCCTCCCCCGTCAACGTGGCGACGGTGAGCAACACCAGTTCTTCAAATTCTCCAAGGTTCGTTCCTTTCATCGTAGTATTAATTATTTAAATGTATGTAAAATGATATTATTATACATACAAAATGGGATTTAATTAACTATTTTTAACAAAATACAAAAATCCGGTTCCAGTTTCCAAGTATTTGATAACCAGACAATAACAAGTAAAACCATTTAACAAATATCTCAGTTAATCTCCTTACCTTATTACTCAGATTCGCCTCAAAATGCCAGAAAGCTCATCCTGAATCACAGATGATTACCAACTATTGCATATCACCCAGTCCGGCTTTGAGCCCCTACGTTAACCAATATATATTGTCTACTTCAGAAGGAAAACCTGTGAAGTATGCCAGCCAATGGCCGGCCGCATTTGAGGTGATATTGATTTTTTATCTGGCAGACCGGCCGGTACATCAAACTCAATATGCGAGCTCGTCCTTATCAAGCAGCGACAATTACCTGGTTGGACCGGTGCTGCATGACAATGGCATGGTCCGGTTTGATGGCCTATATCATACTTTTATTATAGAATTTAAACCGGACGGATTAAATAGAATTTTTCGGCTGCCGGTAACGGAGATCACCGACCGGATTCTTGTGGCGGAAGATGTTTTTGGTTATACGATCCAAAACTTCAATGATACATTGCATAACGCAAAAAACGTGGAGCAAATGGCTGCAATTGCGGATGGATTTCTATTAACCACTTTAAATGCTCATACGCAGAAAAATTATTTTGCAGACGGCATAAGCTTCGTGGTCAACAAGTTGAACAATTGTCTTGAATTTGAAAGTATCCCGACTTACGCTGCGATATGTAATATGAGTGTGCGAAGTTTCGAAAGAAAGTTTACCAGCCTGCTCGGGATTTCGCCCAAGCAATATACGCAGCTGCTCCGTTTTGAGAAGGCGCTAAAAATGAAACTTATGCACCCCACCAAAAACTGGACATCCATTGCACACGAATGCGGATACTACGACCAGATGCATATGATCCGATATTTCAATCAGTTTACGAACAGAAACCCAGGTGCATTTTTGGTTGATGAAGCGCAATTTTCAAGGGCATGTATTAACATTTTCGATTCTGCTGGCTCAAACTTTGATCTCCTGAATTCGAAGACCGCAAAGGAAAGATTTATTCAAGCAAAGCGTTCTGGCTTTTAGGGTATTAGAGCTTAATCCAGGGAATAAAGCCTCAGCTGCTCATTCCATGTTCTCAAACCTAAAAAAGGACCTCTACAAACCAGCGTCCAAATGCTTGCCACCACGCGGCCATTTGATAACTCCAGCAGATATGGCAAAATAGTAAACCCATAAGAACAGTGAGATAAGGTTTCAGAAAATTGCCTTTAGCATAGTCGTAGATGATAAACACGATGGCGATCGCCTCGGCAACAAACATCGTATACGTCACAGCGACTGGAAATGGAATGCCCCCAAAAATGATCAAAGCCCGACCCAGACCCGGCCCGATCATCAGCAGAGAAGTTCCCACCATATAGCGCATATGGGCTGCCGTAGTTCTGCGGTTGACCATCGCGAGCGCAAAGAATAAGCCAAATATGAGGATAACGGGTATATCCAGCGCCAGTCCGCCAATAGCAACATCGGTGGGTTGACGGGTTATATTTTTTAGGTAAGAAACCTTGGTTACCAAAAAGATGGAAAGCAAAATCAGCGGTACCAGCGCATAGGACAATTTCCCGAGCTGACGATGCCACGCATATTTTTTATACCGGATTAAAAACGGTTGGACAATTAACATCAAAAACCACGACATCAGTATGGCACCATGAAAATGATGGACAGCCGTCAGCCCCGTAAAAGTGGGGAACTGCATCGTATACGTGAAATGGAAGCCAATCAGGCTGCAGATCAGCACACCGATAAAGAAATAACTGATGTCGGTATTAGGGGTATAAGTCTTTTCCATAGGAGCACGAACGTCTAGATTTTTTAGAATTTATATCTCAAAACTAGGCGTCGTTGGAAGGAAAAAATAGTATGAATCTGCCAATAAAATTGAAAGAGGATATATCTTCTCCGGCTGGAAATCAATCTGATTTTGAGAAACACTTGCAGCAAGCCCTTCAATTCACGGGATCAGCCATTTTAAATACTCCGTCATAATTGCTTCCCATATAGGAACCCCACTTAACCTGTTTTTTTGAGGACGAGAAGGTTTCGATTCGATGGACTTGCATGCCTTCGAAGGATTTTGCAAGTAAATTCTGCGTGTCGGTGCTGTTACAATATATTACTTCCAGATACCCATCGCCATCCAGATCTCCGATCCATGGTGTTGACGAAAGGTTATGTCCGGGTTTCGGGTCAACAAGGCTCTTGATTCGATCCGTTGTGAAATCTATGGTATATATGGCTGTATTGAAAACTTTTTCCTGTCCTTCCAGAATTTGATAATCGACACTCAATAACACTTCGTCGATATCATCCCCATTAAGGTCGGCAACGATCGGGCTGCTCGTTTGATAATAGCTTAGCGAATCGAGAAATTGAATCGAACCATCTTTCCCGCTGATCATCGCCTGTTTGGTCCACTTGAGATAAGGCCACTGACCTTTGGCAAATGATATAAAAAAATCAGGCGTAGCATCTGAATCAAAATTTCCAACTGCCATGGTCGTGTAAGCTTCTGTGCGGGGCAACCGGGCTGACCAAAAGGGATTAAAGCTCAGTCCATCGAATGTCAAAATCCGCCCATCCACACTATTAGCCACAATATCCAGCGCGCCATCTCCATTGATATCAACCCATGCGGGTGGAGATATGAAGCCTTTTTTCTCCCCGACAGCCAGCTTTTGAGCTTTAGACAAATCACCGTCCAGTACCATTTCGATCGTTCCCACAAACAAGTTCCCCCCAACCGTTTCTCCCCCTGTTCCGAATATAATTTTAGATTTTCCCGGATCCTCCTTATTGAAATCCACGGCGACAGACATATATATTTCTTTGTCGTCCGGCATTTCGGCTTCTGCCAGCAACTTCCCATTTGCGCTGCTTAATATCACTAGGCGGCCCGCAGCGCGGTTTGGATTAAATGGAGGCACTTTTATATCTCCTCCATTGGAAATAAGAATATCCTGAAGTCCATCGCCGTCGACGTCCTGAATGAACTGGGGGTCATAAAAATTAAACCACCTTTTCCCATTTTGCGAATAAAGCGTGGAATCAAAATGCCAGATAGCTTTCCCTGTTTTCCCGTCAAGAGCTTGAAATTCAACAGATCGTCCTGCAAAAAATGCGTCCTTAACGCCGTCTCCGTTTATATCGTAAAGCCCAGCGGATCCAAATATTTGATCCGTTGCAGATTTAGCCCATATCAAATCTCCCGATTTGCCATCCAGAGCCACCATTGCAGAATCGCTAAATTCAAACTCGGCCTTACCTGCGCCGATAATGATATCCATCACGCCGTCTCCATTTATGTCTTCTGCCCGCGGCGAAGAAAATGTTCCGATTCCGGGTAAAGTTTTTGACCATTGCTCATATGGACGACGGTGAGCCATATAATACCATCCACCGCAAACCATCGCAATTGCCGTAATGAGGATGATTATTTTTTTCATAAGAAACCGTTGATAACATCTTAATACACAAAAGGATAAGTAACCAAAATATACTTTTTGTAAAACATAAATTTGTATCCTGCGGTTGATTTACTTTGAAAGGAATAGGACTCTTGCGACTTTAACTGACGTGATGTAAGTTTTCCTGCCAGTATTATTTCTTATGCCAACTTCTTCCAGGTTGCACACAGATATTTTCCTGTGTAATTTCCAGAACTAATCGATCCCTTAACCAGACAGAATATGAACACTCGCCTCGTTCGCTTTTTTATCCTGATATTCCTGGGCCTATACACAGCCGATTCTTTCGCCCAAACACCCAAAAAACATAAGTATATAGTTAACGGTTACGTTGGTGGCTTCAGGGGACTGGTGAATACCGAGTTGATCGATGTATCCAAGTTGACGCATATCAACTACGCTTTTGTGAACGTTCAAGACAGCCTGGCTGTACTTACCAACCTTGCGACGGACTCTACCAACTTTCGGAAACTGAATGAATTGAAACGTGTCAATCCAGATCTTAAAATATTGATTTCCATTGGCGGCTGGGCTTGGAGTGAAAACTTTTCAGACGCCGTTTTGACGGAAAGTTCCAGGATAAAATTTGCGAAATCAGGTGTCGATATCATCCGGCAGTTTGACCTCGACGGAGTCGATATTGACTGGGAATATCCGGGCATGAAAGGTGAAGAGGGAAATATTTACCGACCGGAAGACAAGGAGAATTTCACGCTGATGTTCAAGGCTTTTCGGGAAGAGCTGGATAAACTGGCACAGGAAAAGGGAAAGAAATATTTGCTAACTGCTGCGGTAGGTGGGTCAAAGTCCTTTATTGAACATACAGATATGGGCGCGCTGGCGCAATACATGGATTATGTGTTGATTATGACCTATGACTACGGCGGGAGAAATGGAACAGTGGGGCATCACACCAATTTATATGCTGACAAAAAAGACCCTGATATGTCGTCCGCCGATCGCTCGGTCAGGAACTTTATAGCTGCCGGTTTGCCTGCTTATAAAATTGGCCTGGGAGCTGCTTTTTATGGTAAAGGTTGGGAGGCCGAAAGTGCAGTTAACAATGGATTGGGCCAGAAAAGGGTAAAAGCTGTGCAGGGAGGCGGTTATACCAAAATCAAGGACACGATGATTGACCAGAATGGGTACAAAAAATACTACGACAAAAAGGCAAAAGCTCCCTACCTTTTCAATGCCGAATCAAAGGTGTTTATCACGTACGAAGACGAAAAATCGATAAAGGGAAAATGTAAGTATATCAAAAAGAATAAGCTGGCTGGTATATTCTTTTGGGAGTATTTCAGTGATCCAAAAGGATATCTGCTCAACGAAATATCAAAAGACTTAAAATGAAATCGTTCTTAAAGTTTTTAAAATACAACGCCGGAGTCCTGGTCACTGCGATTTTTATGGCGTGTATGGCTTATAAAGAATTTCAGCATCCAAGATTTGGGAGGGAAAATGTGCCCAAAATCTATCTCGCGTTCTCCATCGTTCTGGTGGTTATGATGGTGCTGATTTATTTCAAATATTTTCATGGAAAGGGAGGCGGAACGAAAAGGAACTTGCCGAGAAAGAGTTAACGGAGCTGGAAGAAGCTCGACGTAGCTCGACCGGATTTGCAATCCGGTCGCAATGGTTCAGCGTTTGCAACGCGACTATATTATTTTGCCTATTTTCATTTTTCACAAACCCCCGAAGAGACTTAGTATTGTGATTTAAGAGCCAGCATCATCGGTCAACATTTCTCCCTTTGACTATTAACTTTCTCATACTTAACCATTTGTAGCACAAGCAAATCCTTCCCGCTAAATTGCCCCGCGCGCCTTTAACTCCAGATATTTATTGATCGTATTAGCCGACAGATGCTGCGGAGCTGTCAGAATCGTTTGAATACCGTATTGTCTCAACTCCGAAGTGATTCTCTTCTTTTCGTAATAAAACCGTTGTGCAATGGTTTTCAGATACACCTCCTCCACATTTTTTGCAGGTGTTTCGATGAGATGTTTGGTTTCGGTATTTTCGAATAAAATCACTACCAGCAGATGATCTTTGGCAAGACGTCTTAGATAAGGCAATTGACGTTGCATCCCGTCCACAGTTTCAAAATTTGTAAAAAGAAGGAGCAGACTTCTCTGACGCACTTGCGTCCGGACGGCTACACTTAACCTTTCAAAATCAGATTCCAGAAACCGGGTTTTCTGTCGGTAAAGCACTTCCAGCAACTTTTGTAAATGTCCGGCCCTTTTGTCAGCGGCCACAATCTGCCCAATAGTATCCGAGAAAGTGATCAACCCAGCTCTGTCCTCTTTTAGCAACGCAATATTGCTCATTACAAGCGAAGCGTTAATGGCATAATCCAGTAAGGTTAGTCCTTCAAAAGGGGACTGCATGACCCGGCCTTTATCAATCAGGCAATATACCGATTGCTGTTTTTCATCTTGGTAAGCGTTCACCATCACGTCACCTCGCCGCGCTGTAGCCTTCCAGTTTACTGACCGACGATCATCGCCCGGAACATAACTCCGCACCTGATCAAACTCCATGGAGTGCCCAACCCGCCTGATTTTGCGAATTCCAACCTCCGTGAGCCGGTTGGCGATCGCCATCAATGCATATTGTCGCATCTGCAGAAAAGACGGATATACCGCCACGTCGTTTTTTACTTCAAATTTGAATCTGCGTTTTACCAATCCTAATGGAGTGCCGACAAAAACATTGATGTGCCCGAACTCATATACCCCGCGACTGACAGGTCTGAGGTTATAATGAATCTGCTTTTCGGAGCGTGGCTCCATTTTCATTTCAAAAAGCACATCCCGGCGTTGAAACTGATGTGGAATTTCATCAATGACCTCAACGCTTGTTTTGAATGGGTAACGGCTTTCGAGAAAGATCGTTATGCCGTTTTCATCCCCATTTGAAAGGCGATCCGGTGAGCTGCGTCTGGCGAAAAAACTGCTGTTACTACGGTACAAAACGGATATATCTCCTGCAACAAGGAGCAGCGCTACCACCAACAACAAATTGAAAACAGGAAGCAGAATCGGAAAGACATATGCCACAACAAACCCAGCCATCAACACGCCGCCGACAATCCAGAAAATCAACGAAAAATATAGGGAACGTATTAAACGCATTGTGGAAGTTAGTGTTGATTTGTTCTCAAATAGGTATCAGGCGCAGTTCAACGCGGCACTTCTGTTTTTTCCAAAATCAATTTGATAATATCATCTTGCGTCGCTCCTTCCATTTCTCGTTCGGGAGTGAGGATAATACGGTGTCGAAGGACTGGATATGCCAACTCCTGGACGTCGTCCGGGGTTATGAAATCCCTTCCGCGCAATGCAGCCAGCGCTTTGCAGCTATTAAGTAACGCAACCGACGCTCTGGGAGATGCACCCAGAAACAGAGCAGGATGCGAGCGTGTGGAAGCGACTACCGACACTATATATTCCATCAATTTATCCTCTACATGAACGAGACGTACCTTTTCACGCAACGCAGCCAGCTGTTCTGCATTAACAATCGGTTTTAGCTCAAGGATCGCATCGTGCAGTGAGCGACGTTGGTGATGGCCTTGCAATATGCCGACCTCATCCGCCGAGGTTGGATATCCCACATTTAACTTGAAAATAAAGCGATCTAACTGCGCCTCCGGCAATCGGTATGTCCCTTCGTGCTCAACAGGATTTTGGGTGGCAAGGATAAGGAATGGTTCAGTCATGGGATATGTCACGCCGTCCACGGTAACCTGTCTCTCTTCCATGACTTCAAAAAGTGCCGACTGCGTTTTGGCGGGAGCCCGGTTTACCTCATCCACCAAAACAATATTTGAAAAAACCGGACCGCTCTTGAATTCAAACTCCATCTTTTTGCTGTTGTATACCGAAGTCCCCAACACATCGGACGGCATTAAATCCGGCGTAAATTGAACCCGCCCAAAGCCGACATCGATCGTCTTGGCAAGCACTTTTGCCAGCAAGGTTTTGGCTACACCAGGAACCCCTTCAAGCAGTATATGCCCGTCGGCTAACAACGCAGCAAGTATATACTCAACCGTAGCGTGCTGACCAACCACGATTTGCCCGATTTCCTTTTTTATATTATTAACGGCCTCCTGTAAATCAGCCAGTTCAATTCGATTCGTAAATTCCATTATTTCTTTATTTGTTGTTGTTATTTAAACGCAGAGTTCAAAGAGTTTTCAGCAGAGTTGCGCAGCGTTTTTCCTTTCGCCGTTAACCTGTTCTTCCCTTCCTTCGTTCCTCCCTTTCCCCCTTCTTCCATTACCTCGTTCTTTCATAAAAATCTTCCAACCGGCTATTCAAATCCTTCAGGCGATCAGCTGTCCATTTGCCGTGCTGGTCAGCGATTTCTTCCTGAAGTAGTTGCATTTCTGATTCTGAGAAACCGCTTTTTTGTGCAAGAATAGAAAATAGGTCTGTTTCTTTCATCTGGCTAGTGGTGATTCCAAATCTTTCCCGGACGTAAATCCAGAAATGATGTTTCAGTTTCTCTGCAATATTCGCATGATCTCCCTTTCTATAGTACATGTTGCCGATTGTCGTCACGAATTCCAGCGAAACGTTTTTAGGCGGATTGATAACCGGTATAACACGTTGCCGCCTTTTTCCATAAAAAATGGCAAACAAAAGCAACAGTATCAGACCCAAATAATATGCATTTTTGAGGCCCGGCTGACTGACAATATATCGAAAAACAGAACCTTCTTCTTCACCAAACCTTCCTTGCTTTTGATATTCATCCCAAAAAACAGGCTGCTCAGGCAAGTAAGACAACGCCTTGAAAGCGTGTTTGTTAGTCAGCGTATCCACAATAAAATAATTCGTAAAGGCAAGAGGTAGGTTATGAAGATAAACCTTTCCTTTACCATATGCCGACTGAACAAAAACCGGCTCATTTTTCTCATTGGAAGCCAGCAGGATATTTTTTTCGAAGTTGATGATTTTGAGATGGTTACGTCCGTCATCCTTTGGAAAAAGAAGGCCTTTTTCCTCACGCAGTCGTGGATTTACGAAATTCACATATTTAGCCGTATCAGTTTTTGAGGGTGCATCAAGAATAGCCTTTACTCCCAAAACCTTCATCAATGAATCCGGAAAATCGTAAGCTGATATGAATACCGTATTGCCCTTTTTTACATAATCAAGTAATGCCTTTTGGTCGTTATCGTCAATCAGACATTCGTTGTTGATAAATATGTAGCTGCTTCGGCTCGGGAGCAATGAATCCTCATGCAGGTGATTATATGGTGGAATGCGGAGACTTGTTACCTTCCGGTTGCCGATCAGGTCTGGTAATAATTGATATATAGCTTCGGCGCCAAAAGGTATATTATCCTTATTCGAATAGGTGGACGTCCAATCTAACGGTTTGGGACGATAGTATTCGAAAGCTGCATATGCCAGCACGATAATCCCCAGAAAAAACCAGTATCTATTGAGACTAAACATGGGCGCGTTGGTTCAATTTGCCGTGGAATGATACCGAAAACGCCTCCATTTCTTCATACTCCGATTTGCTCACACGGAAATCACCATACCACGCAAATTCGAAATAACGCGTTATCTGCACAAAATCAGGTTGATATGGGTACTTTTCCAACTCATGTACATAGCTATAATTAGTTCTGTTGGGCCTCCAGCTGATCAGCTCTTTCAAAGAAAGCAATTTGAGTGTACGAAGATATTGCAGCCTGATTGCAAGGCGGTAGTCGCCAGATGTGAGTGCGTCTTCAATCGCTTTTTCGAAATTGATCTCGTGAATATTTTCCTCCCCAACTACGTAATCAGTAGGGTCGGAATTGGCTTTTGATGCAAAGACAAATTCAAGAATCCCTGCTTTGTAGAGCAAGAAAATGAACAGCGCCGCCATCGAAGCCAGGATCACATATTGCCAGAAATTTTTATAGGATTTCCCTTCAAAAAGTGCCGAGAGCTTCTTCCAAAACCATTGGAACCACCTCTCAAACGGGCTGGTTGGCGGCTGGGGATCATCCCTGTACTGATAATCTCTATCATTGAGAAATTCTTCAATGTGCTCAGCCTTAGGATATCTTGGGACAATGACGCTGGCATCAGACACTACTACTCCAACACTATCCTTCTGTGCGTTTACATGCGCGTATGGGCTTGCAAGAAACAAGAAGTAAATCAAAACCTTCAGTAGAGGTTTTGGCTTGATATGAGTTAAAAACTTACTTTTCCCGGCGATAAAAATCATTGAGTACAATTTGGTCTTTTATGACCCCGTAAATTAAAATTCCTCAAACGAGTTTTGGCAATCAATCAGAACTCCTCGCTCCTTGGCCTCTCCCAATCTCCCTTTCCCAGCTGATCAATTTCAGATTTCAACGATGAGCCATCTGCTCTTTCCACCAAATTATAATATTGAAAACCCAATGATACCCATATGAGTCCCTGCACAATTGTACTTCCGAAAATAGAGAGAATGCTCCCGCCTATCACCAGTGCTTTTGCATTACTCAAATCTTTAATAATGCCTAAAGTCGTCATTATTGTGCCAATCAAAACGGGAATCTGAAAAACGATCGAGATGAGTCCGGCGATGAATGACATGATAATAACCAACCCGAAAGTCGACCACCACTTGTCTCGAATGAGTTTTCGACTCCGGGTTAAAGAATCTCCGGCAGACAACCCTTCCCGTATTGTTATCATCATGAAAAATTGCAACGCAACGCTCAGATATATGCCGGGAATGATGAAAAAAGCAAGCCCCACAATTGCTGCCAAAAAAGAGAGCATCATAGCGACGACGCTTGCGGATAAATTATCACTTATTTTCTCCCAAACTACCCCCGGCGTTATACCTTCTGATGATCCTCTTTCCTCATACAATGTCATAAAAGCACATACAGAAGCATATGCCATAAAATAGGCGATGATCGAGAAAATCATCGTAATGGCAAAACCCGGGGTAAAATACTGATTGAACTGTGAAAAAATGTTGGGATTTTGTGCCACTCCTAAAATATTGGATTGCATAATACCCTGCCCGATCCCGGCGAATATCGCTGGCGGTCCGGCTATAAAAACAAGTGTTTTAACGAGAGGGCCAAAATTCTGTTTCGCAAACTCGAAAGAAGCATTAACTTTTGCGCCAAAGTCGCGTTGTTGTAGAAGTGGAATGGTTTTGTTCATGGAAAAAGGAAGTGGTTTATAAGGCTTCGGCCTTCGGTAGCTAGCTATCGAAAAGGTTAGATGGTAATTAAAAGGGACTACTGATAGCTTGCATAACGTTGTCTTGGGTATATAATAAAATACCAGACGATAAAAGCAGCAGAAACTCCGATAATACCTGCGCTCGCCCATATCGGCAGTGTAAGACGTGTAACGAAGCTTTCAAGGAAACCTGCGGCAATGAATACCGGAACAAGTCCGATGATCATTTTCAACCCTTGCTTTGCTCCGCTTTTAAAAGACTCGATTCTGGAGAAAGTTCCGGGAAACAACAGACTATTGCCCATTACCAATCCCGCTGCTGCGGCAATGACAATGGCTGAAATCTCCAGTGTTCCGTGTATCCAGATCTTTAAAACGGATTCTAATAAAAGTCCCTTTTCAAAAAAGAAATATTGAAATGCTCCTAACATAATCCCGTTTTGAATCAGAATAAAAATGGTACCTACGGAATATATCAACCCAAAAGCGAATGCCTTAAATGATACACCAATGTTATTTATCGTAATACCTAGGAACATATCTGCTGATGATTGCGACTTATAGATAGCCAGCGGATCCCCTTTGCTTATATTTTCCAGGGTTTGATTTACGTATGAATCTCCGAGAATGAGCCTCACAAATGTTTCATCATTTGCTGCCGATATGGTGCCAATAAAAAATGCCACCAGAAAAAACAAAAATGAGTACAACAAATGAAATCGTGCGTTGAAGAAAACCAGCGGCAGTTCATAAACCCAAAATGTTCTGATCCGTCCCGCATCCTCTTTACGATTCCTATATAACTTCCCGTGAACATGAGCGGTGAGGCCGTTCAGATATTGGAGCACTGAAGAACCTGGATAAAAGGTGCGCGCACAAGAAAGATCGTCCGTCAGAGTTATGAATCGGGCTGTGAGCTCGTCAGGATCGTTGGTGGGGTTTTCTTCGTAAGTCTGCCAGCGTTCTGAATTACGTTTTACAAAAAGAGCTTCCCTCATAT
Source organism: Dyadobacter sp. HNCC25DJ184 (assembly GCF_056895215.1). NCBI lineage: Bacteria > Pseudomonadati > Bacteroidota > Cytophagia > Cytophagales > Spirosomataceae > Dyadobacter > Dyadobacter sp. HNCC25DJ184. The sequence goes on from NZ_JBXHAQ010000004.1 coordinate 75,014, forward strand.
TAACCGGATTGGAATATTACTGGCTTTCCTTTATTTTTCCTGCAAGATAAAATAATTTTCATCTTCCCAAACCCATACAAATTAATGAGTATCCAAATTGAAACCGCCCAAAATGTTGGTGTCGACTACGAAATTGCCAGCATCGGCGACCGCATATTGGCGCAGCTTTTGGATTATATGGTTTATTTTGGATGGTTCATGGCAATGGCGGCATTACTGGCTGTCAGTAAAGTTGCCGAACAAGGCGCCTCGGGAGTCTGGATTTGGATTGGCGCTGTTGGTTTGCCCATTCTGCTATATCCACTGCTAACGGAATATTTTCTGGATGGGCAGACAGTGGGGAAAATCGCCCTGAAAATACGAGTGATCAGACTTGACGGCAGCAAAGCTACGTTGAGTTCTTACTTATTAAGATGGCTTTTATCGCTTGTCGATATAGGTCTTTTTTCTGGTCTGGTTGCTATAATTACGATTGCTGTAACCGGTAAAGGTCAGCGGATCGGTGACCTGGCTGCTGGAACTACCGTTATCAAGACCAAGCCAACCGTTCGCCTTGAAAACCTGATACGACCGGGATGGACTCCAAACTACCAGCCCTCGTTTCCCAATGTCGTCCAGCTTTCGGATAAGGATATCAGCATTTTGCGGAAGGTGATTGCCTCGAACAGCCCTCAACTTCAACAAGACGCTGTTCACAAAATAGAAGAATTAATAGGTGTGAATAGTCTGGACGAACCCCATGTTTTTCTGAGAAAGGTGATCAACGATTATGAATATTACGCCACTTTGGAGGCAGATTGATGGAAGCTCCTTTGGATTTGCAATCGGGTTGAGCTTGAAAGGCGCCGTTCATGCTTTTAAATTTTAATATTGATTCAGGATCGCGTTGCAAAGCTTTAACAACGCAACCCGATTGTATCAATATCGCGTGCAAACGCTTAACCTGGCCAACCCGATTGTATCAAGATCGCGTTACAAACGCTTAACCAGGCCAACCCGATTGCAAATCGGGTTGAGCTTAGCCTCCCGACTTCGCATTTTTCTGGTCGTCGTTGCTGATTTTTCGGCTGTTGGCACCTTTGAATATACTGCCAAATTCCCAGTTCAGCGAAAGGCGGACTGAGCGAATCAGATATTCGCTGCGGAGTGTCGAATCAAAATCGACAGACCTTGTCACTACAGTTTGGGAAGCACCGATGCTGAATGGGTTGACTACCGTCAGGTTGACCGTCAGCTTTTTAGCCGGCAACTCCTTTTTGGCCGAAAAACTGTAATAAAACCACGAGCCTTCATATCCCTGCATGGTAACACTACGCACGTCATAATCGGTATATGCCTGCAGGCTAAAATTATTGGGAAGTTTCCAACTGCTATTCACGTTAATTCCCCAGGCCATCCCGCTATTGTTGATATGAAGTGCCGAGCTTTCATACCGGGCATGACGAATATTGGCATTACTGTTGATTTTCCAACCCGGCAGCACGTTCAGCGAAGTTGAAAAGTTGAGACCAAATTGGGTGTTGGAAGCGAGATTCTGCTTGGTTGTAGTAGCAACTCCTGACGGATCAATATTGACAATACTTTCAATTGAATGATCAGTCTTTCTGCCGAAAAGTGAGAAATTCATAAAGAGGTCTGCGTCGGTTTGCAGGGCATATGTAAATTCAACCTGATTCACTTCTTCTGGACGCAGTGCTGGATTTCCAATGATGATGTTCCTGGGATCCTGACTATCCACGTTCGGATTGAGATCCCAGATAGATGGACGGGATATCCTTTTGGTATAACTCAATGTAAGGTTGTTATTTGCATTCAGCTTTTTGAAAATCGTAGCACTCGGCACAAAATTCCAAAAGTTATTGCTGAAATCGGTTCCTGCATTTTGTTGACTACCTTCCAGAAAAGTACCTTCTACTCTTGCTCCCGCATGCAAAGCCCAACCTTTGTTCCATTTAAATTTTAACTGACTATATGCAGCTACCACATTTTGATTGTATTTAAATATGTCGGTGCGATCATCATCTGGAACTAAAATTTCAGGATAGTCGCTGCTGCCCGTTTCCACATGATAATTACTGCTGTTATTTCGCAAGATCGCCTTTGCTCCTGTTTCCAATGCATGTTTCCCCGACCCGCCAAATGGCAATGTATAGTCTGTTTGTACAGTCCATTCCTGACTAGAATTCCTGTTATTATTCAACTCCCTGTACATCAATATCTGATCTACATCCCGTTGAAGGGCGTTGTATCTGTAGTCGTCGATGGAGCGGTTATGCTGACCCATTACATAAAGCTCTTCGCCCACTTTTTTGAATTTATGGGTATATCCCAGGTTCAAATCGACACCTCGGGTTGGAGCCTTTGTTGTAACGCTTTGATCATATTCCTGAGTCAATGCTCCTGAGCTAGAGAAAATCTGATTATGCTGAAGATTATTATCAGGCCAATTACCCATCCAACCATTTAATGAAAAATTGAAAACGTTAGCAGAATCGGGTGTGAACTCAACCTGAAAATCGCCTGACGAGTGTGGTTTCACATTGTCTCGCTCGATATCCTGGTGCATTTGACCGGACTGTAATCCATTATCAAAGGTTAGTCGTTCTAAATTGCTAAACTCTTTATTGCGAAGCCTGTGAAGGTGAAGCGCACTGCTGATATTCCACTTATCCCTATTAATCCCAACGCGTGGGTTGATCGCCTGCTCCAGATTTCCTGCCACCACCTCGATGTTCCCACTAACACTTTGCTGACCTTTTTTGGTAATGATATTAATTACCCCGGCTGCTCCCTCTGCATCATAACGTGCTGACGGACTAGTGATTACCTCGACAGATTTGATCGAATTAGCAGGCATCATATTCAGCGCGTCAGCGGCACTACGCGCCATCTGACCGGAATATTTTCCATTGATCAAAATGCGCAGGTTCGAGCTTCCACGCATCGATACGTTCCCCGCTGCGTCAACATTTAGGATAGGCGCCTTCCGAAGTACATCGGCGGCGGTACCCCCGTTATTGCTGATATCCTTCTGTGCATTATAGATCAGCATCCCTGGCTGTTGCTCGACAAGCTGTCGACTTCCTGTAACTGTCACGGCATTAAGCTGTGTGACGTCGGAACTTAATATGATATACCCGAAGTCAAACACTGGTTTTTGCAAGGAAATCTGAAAAGGCAAATTCTTCTGCGCATATCCTATAATTGATAGGTTCAAAAAGTAGGATCCCGAGGCGACATCCGCCGATTTAAACCCACCGTCTTCATTGGAATAGGTAAGCGCCACTACTTTCTTTTCGTGATCCAGAATGCTTATAGTCGCAAATTCTATGGCTTTTTTCGATGTTGAATCTGTAACTATCCCCTTAACCAGAAAAGATGATGTATTTTGCGCAGAGATCGTCCTCGACGCCATAAAAAAGAGAAGGAGGACGAGTAAGGTAATTTTTTTGTAATATAAATTCATTGTTGCGGCGATGATTTACATGGCTAATGGACTTCTTTCTTTTAGTAGCGCAATCCAAAATTACCCGAAGGTGTTGTCAAAAAAGCAAAAGAGATCTGACGAAAAGAATCACTTCTTCCTAGTCAAATCAGAAGAAATTGCAACCAATAGTTTCGTTATAAAACCGAAGCGGGTAAGCAATAGGCCAACGTCTTTTTATCAAACAAACGAATATATTACATGCAGTCAAACCGCGCAGAGGCTATCAATATGGGGATTATCGTGTACAGCTTTACAGGAATGAGGATATCTTGACATTAAGTAAATTCCCTAATATCCAAAATCCTGGCAAATGCAGACTTCATAAATATTGGCATATATTTTTACTGTAAAGACGTGGCTAAGGATATCGTCGCAATTTCCATAAGTCGTTTTCAGTCAACGGTGATTCAGTGGTCCTGTCTTTGAGATCATGCGTATAAATCAGCAGCCGGGAACTTGCATTCAAAAATGCTTAAAGCATGAAAGACATTATACCAAAAAAGAAACCTTATTTTCTACTGGGAGAAGGCGAAATGGCCGACCTGATCCGCGATTTTGACTGGACAAAAACGTCAGTCGGCTCGCCGGAACAGTGGCCTGAGAATCTTCGTCTGACGCTTTCCATGATCACCTCTTCCAGGTTCCCAATGTTTTTATGGTGGGGCAAAGATTTGATACAATTTTACAACGATGCCTACCGACCGAGTTTAGGAAATGAAGGGAAGCACCCTCTCGCACTGGGCCAAAAAGGGAAAGACTGCTGGCCTGAGATTTGGGATACAATCGAGCCATTGATTCACCAGGTTCAAACGACTTCGAAAGCAACATGGAGTGAAGACCAGCTTATACCAATTTATCGAAACGGCAAAATTGAGGATGTATACTGGACCTTCGGGTATAGCCCGATCTTCGGGAATGATGGAGAAGTGGATGGTGTACTGGTAGTTTGTAATGAAACTACCGAGAAAATCCTTTCCCAAAATGCCTTGAAGGAAAGCGAGCAACGGTTTCGAACCATGGCCGAAGGAGCAGACTTATTCATTACCGTTACAGATCCGAATGGTGTTCCGACATACTACAATAAAAACTGGATACACCTCACAGGCAGGCAACTAGACCAACTTCTGCAAGAAGGCATGCTCGATCTTATTCACCCACAAGAGAAGAGTCTTTATACTGAACTTTTCCGGCCCGAACCTGAAATCAGGAAGTCTTTCTCAGGCGAATTCAGGGTACTCAACAAAGACGGTGACTACTGCTGGCTTCTGGCCAAAAGACAGGTACGGACCATGCATGACGGATCCTTTGGTGGCTACATCAACTCGTGCGTTGATATTACCCAACGGAAAGTTGCCGAAGAAACATCCAAAGAAAAAGAGACCATGATCCGGAGTTTGATTGAAAGTGCTCCTTTTCCCATAGGTGTCTACACAGGAAAGGAAATGCGGATCGACCTTGCCAACCAGGCAATTCTTGACGTATGGGGTAAAGGGAATGACGTGACCGGCAAAAAATATTCCGAAATTTTGCCAGAGTTGGAAAACCAGGAGATATTCGCTCAACTTGACGAAGTATATATCACCGGCATTCCCTGTCATAAAAGAAACCAGCTGGTGGAGTTGATGATAGATGATAAATTATCTCCTTTTTATTTCAACTATAGTTTCACCCCGTTATACGACTCTCGTGGGGAAATTTATGGCGTTATGAACACAGCAGCTGATGTGACGGACCTTAACACTGCGAAGCAGCAGGTAGAGCAAAGTGAACGAAATTTCAGAAACATCATAGTTCAGGCACCAGTTGCGATGTGTATTATGCTTGGCCCCGAACACACCGTGACCATAGCCAACGATTACATCATCAAACTTTGGGGTAAGCCGGTAAACGAGATAATGAATAAGTCTATATTCGAAGGACTTCCAGAGCTAAAAAATCAGGGACTCGAGCCGCTTTTAGAGCATGTTTATTCGACGGGTCAGGCCTATACGGGAAATGAGAGAATGCTTGAGCTCATACGAAACGGAGAGCCTGAAAAGGTATATCACAATTTCGTCTATGAACCTTATCGTGACCCCGACGGAAATATACTTGGTATTTTGGCTACTATCCTAGACGTTTCAGAGCAGGTCCGAGCCCGGCTGGAAATCGAGGGAATAGTGGCTGAACGTACCCAGGAGCTGGAAACGGCTAATAAAAATCTCGAAAAATCGAACGGTGAGCTGGCTCAGTTTGCATACGTGGCTTCGCATGATTTGCAGGAACCCCTTCGGAAGATCAGCACTTTCACGCAAATGCTGGATCAGCGAGCCAGTGAACGGTTGGACGATCAATCCAAAATTTATCTGGAAAAGATCAACAATTCAGCAATCCGGATGAATACGCTAATAAGGGATATACTGGCATATTCGGAACTGTCGAAAGAGTATGTGGCTTTCGAAAAACTGGATTTGAATAGCATATTAGAAAACACGATTACCGATTATGAATTGCTCATTGAGCAAAAACAGGCTTCCATTAGCTATCAGGTATTGCCAGTTATTGATGCCATTCCGCTGCAGATGTCGCAGCTATTTTATAATATCATCGGCAATTCACTCAAGTTTAGCAGAGACGACAGAAATCTGAAGATTGAAATAAGCATTGAATACTTTTCTGAAAGTGAGAAAACCAGGCTTGGTCTGGAACACGCCTTTGACTACAAAAAAATCGTTTTTAAGGACAACGGAATAGGCTTCAAGCCAGAATATGGCCATCAGATATTTAATATATTCCAAAGGTTACATCGAAAATCTGAATATGCAGGAACTGGGATCGGACTGGCAATGTGTAAAAAAATTGCGTTGAATCACCAGGGAGAATTAACTGCCGATGGAAGTTCTGAAAACGGTGCGGTTTTCAATGTGATTCTACCGGTAAACCGCTCGCCGCTCAGCCTGATTTGAAATTCGGACGCTCTTCTTCAAAACAGATGTTTGAAAGCCGTGATAACAACTTTACGCCTCATTCAATCAGGAAATCCCAAAGCCATTATTACGATGTGACCAATTATTTTCACCGGTAGAAAGAAACACTATGGGCAGACTGATAAACTATCAGTCAAATTAATTTAATTGATTGATTTATAGCAATTTATTTGTCCTATCGAATCGTGATATTGTATATTCAAAATGAAAAAAAGTATGAAACAATTCATTGTGTTATCTAGAGAGCCTGATGGCAGAACGTTAAAACATTCTGATGACGAGATCAGGAAAATTGGAAAAATTGATCCTCTTATTGGGAGCAGAAAGGTAGCCTAACTGGTGGTAGTGGTTTAACGTTAAGTCGGAGATTAATAAAAGGAAAGGGCGATATTGTCTCACACGAAATTCACAGAAACGACAGGGAAATTGTTGGAGGTTATTTGCTACTGAAAGTTGTTGACTTTGAAGAGGGAGTAGAGATTATGAAAACATGTCAGATTTACGAATTTGGCGGTTATGCTGAAATTAGAGAACTCCAAAATCAAGAATAGCAACCAGCTCAACCGCCGCTACTTCCAGCTTTCGACAATCTTGCTGCCTTCTTCGGTATTTTCGATTTTCAGATAGGTCTGGATTTCCTGTTGTAAATCCTCCACGTGGCTGATAATGCCTACGATGCGGTTTTCCTTTCGCAGAGACTTTAAGGTTTCAAAAACAGTCTGAAGCGCATTTTTATCAAGGGAGCCGAAGCCTTCATCCAGGAAGAAAAAGTTATGTTTTGACTCATTTCGAACATGCAGGTGATCTGCCAGTGCAAGTGCCAACGACAATGCCGCCTGAAATTTCTGTCCGCCCGAAAGCGTTTTCAGCAGACGCACATGGCCACCATTTAGCAGATCGCGTACCCAAAAACTATTGCCTTCACCAAGTTCGAGATGAAGTTGCTGGTGGGTCATTTGATGAAAGCGAACATTTGCTGATTGAATGAGGTTTTTGAGGTATATGCTTGATGCATAGTCAACGAAACCACTAGAGCGGAACAACTTGGCCAAATCTGCCAAATGTTGTTTACGCAAAGTCAGTTGGGTTTGCTCTTTCACCAAAGCAATTCTTCTTTGAAGATCGTCTGTCAACTTTTTCACAAGTCCATCCAGTCGTCCTTCTTCCTTGCGGTCTTCATTGAGTTTGGTGGTGAGCAATTCTTTTTTGTTAAGGACAGCAGCATGCTCCATCGCGTCATATGCCTGAGCCTGCCCTTCCGTCTGCAAATTTTCCAGATCACGTTGAACATTATTCAAGGCAAGATTAAATTCGTCAATCACTTTCCTTTCCTCTGCAATATTCAACGGCTGCGACAACACATTTTGAATCTCCGCTTCTGCGCCAAATTGATAAATAACCATTTGATTATGAATGGCTTCATTCAACGAAACCAGCTCATTCTTATTGGTTTCAAGGGAAACGCCAAGCATGCTCTGGCTGCCGGCCAGCGTATTATTTTCCTTCTCGAAAACATCAATTTTACCCTCAGCAATCTCAAACGACTTCTTGATTTCTTCAAATTGTTGTCTAAGACGCTGAACTTCCGCCAGGATATTGGATTCGTCGGATTGCTCATAATCCGAAAGTTTAATAACCGAAAACTGACCTGACAAGGTTTGATTGATATATTCTTTGGCAAGGATATCATCGCGTAAAGTCTGCAACGGTTTTTCAAATTTGTCCTTCACCTCCTCCTCTGACATTGCCAGATTTTGAGTGATATTTTTTAAAAGAGACTCTTCTGATTTTAATTTTAGTTGAAGCGCCTCGACCTCTTTTTCAAACTTTTCAAACTCTTCTCTCTTATCCTTATTGAATTGCTCCCAAACGAATTCTTTCTCATGAAGCTTTTCGCTGTCGGCGGCCACCTTGTATTTCTCACGTAATTCTTTGGTTTGACTTTCATACATCGCAACCTCCTGAAAGAGCCTGTCGATTACCAAACTATCCGTTCTAATATCCTTTTCCTCGATCGTCAACTTATTTTTGCGAATATTAAATTCTTCAGCAGTTGGGGGGGGTACTGCTCCGTGAGACGCCAATAAAGGATGGTGCAACGCGCCACACAATGGACATGGGTCGCCCTCTTTCAATTCAGCAGCATATTGGCGCAGGCTATGGCGCGTATTAAAATCTATAATTTCCTGATCGAGTGCCTGGCGGTTGGATTCAATCAAAAGAAACCGACTGGCAATTACACTGCTAAAAACCTGCTGCGTAAGATCTGAAGGTATATCCAAACTAAACTTATGCACCATTTCCACTTTGGCAAGCGCGATTTTCTGTTCCTTTTCAGTTTTTGTCGCGCTGAGTTTTTGGCCCTCTTTTATGATCGCATCCTTGTTAGAAGCCAGTACAGCAGCTTTGGCAAACCAAGCCTTTACTTTACTAATTTCATTGAAATCTGGCAGGCGAAGTTTTAATACTTCTAATTCTTGCTCTTTATCTGTTTTCTGTTTTTTCAGAACGGCTATTTCCGCTTCTTTTTCTTTTAAACGCAGTTCCCCGCGTTCAAGCGACGCTTTGGTCTTCTCTATTAATTTTTTATTACTCAGAATCTGGATTAATTTTTCGAGCTCCTCCGCTTTTCTGATCAACTCCTCCCGATTTTCATATGCCGGACGCTGAGCTTCTCGTTGTATATAAAGATCGGCCAGAGTAGTTCCAAGCTCCTTTCTTCGGGCTTCGTTTTTGTCAAATTCCGTCTGCGAAATTTGAATACTTTTTAACAGCCTGTTTTTTTGGTCAAACAATCCTTTAAAATGCAGAGAGCAGATCTCAAAAATACGTAGTGATTCAGTCCGTTCGCCGATCTCATTTTTTCGTAAATCCAATTGAGTGAGCCGCGTTTTTAAGGCTAATATCCTTTCAGCCAATAACTTTTGGCGAGCCAGTTCGGTCTCAATTTTGGTTTGAATCTGCAGATCTTCCTCTGTCAGTTGAATCGAATTGCGAATATCAGTACGTTGAACCTCAGCCGCTATAATCATGTCCGAATTGACTTCCCCGACAGCTGTGAGCTGGCCTTCAACGTTAGATATATCAACGTCATTTTGCCGGTTCAACGAAATTACCTTGCCGCTCAAATCGTACTTTTCCAACTGGAAAAGCTCCTTCATCATTTTGGTTCGCTCGGCATCTTTCAGCTCAATAAACTCCTGAAAACGGCCTTGAGGAATGATTATCGATCTCCTAAAGTTATCATAACTCAGTCCAATGATATTCTCGATGGATTCTGACTCGGGCACGGGCACCCACTCGCCGTCAGTTTTGATATATGCCCTTCTTTCAAAAGTTTTTACTTCTTTGAAATTCTTGCTGCTGCGCTTACCTCTGACTGTAAACTTGTAGTGCTCCCCTTTCCTTCCTGCTATGCATTCAAAATCGATCAGCAAATCGTCTGACCGAAGATTCATCATGTTATATGTACGGTCGTCGCCCGATTTGTTCAGGCGTTCCGTATCTCCATAAAGTGCAAAAGTAATGGCCTCTAAAACAGAAGATTTGCCACTGCCGACAGCTCCGAATATCCCGAAGAGCGAGGCACTCGTAAGCGGTTCGAAATTAATTTCTTGTTCTTTTTGGTAAGAATAAAGGCCCTTAATTTTAAGATATACAGGAATCATGCGGGAAAATGAACAGATGGGAAGCCAGACCTGTTTGCGAGTTATTGGAAAAATTAAATCGTAACACTCATCGACGGTGATTTGAAACTAACTGTTTGACGAACCTACCCAATCGCTAAAAATACCTCACACTTCTGAGACCGTCAGCAGGTCGTCGAGATATTCGCGGTCGTTGCTCAGGCGTGGCACTTTGTTTTGACCACCGAGTTTGTTTCGGCGGGCCATCCAGCTGTAAAAGGTACCTTCGGGAACCACATTGACAAGGGGAGCCAAAAGAGCCATATCTTTATATCTTTTGGCATCATAATCGGAATTCACTTCCCGAATTGCTGCATCCAGTGCCTTCACAAAACTGTCGATATTATCTGGCTCCTTACTAAACTCAATGATCCATTCATGTCGGCCTCGTGAGCCGTCGCCCATATAAACTGGACCCGCAGTGTAGTTTGCCACCAACGCGCCAGTTTTCTGAGCAGCCATTTTTATCCCATAATCCGCGTTTTCAACGATAACTTCTTCTCCAAAAGCATTGATAAAGTGTTTTGTACGACCACTCACTTTTAGTCGGAAGGGATATTTGGACGTAAATTTGACAGTATCCCCGATCAGATATCGCCACAAGCCGGCATTCGTTGATATCACTAAAGCATAGTTTTCGCCTACTTCAATTTCATCTAATAGCAATGCCTTTGGGTGCTTCTTTCCAACTTCAGAAAGCGGTAAAAATTCATAGAAAATTCCATAATCGAGCATTAGCAGCATTTCCCCAACTTTGGTGAGATCATCCTGAATAGCGAAAAAGCCTTCGGAAGCACTGTAGGTTTCAAGATATGTAACCTGATCCCCTGGAAAATATTTTTGTTTGAACAAATCTCTATATGGCTCGAAAGAAACGGCTCCGTGGACAAAAACCTCAAATTCAGGCCATACCTCCAGCATATTCTTTTTGCCTGTCATTTCCAGAATCTGGTCCAGCAAAACAATAGTCCAGGTCGGTACTCCGAGGATACTTGTTACATTTTCTTCAGAGCAGATCGTGGCCATTTTTTCAAGCTTGCTCTCCCAATGATCCATTAATGCCACCTCGAGCGGCGGTGTACGCATGATCTGGCCCCATGCAGGAAGGTTTTGCATAATCACCGCCGACACATCGCCCACCTGCGTATAATCATCAAAAGGATTGGCATGTAATGTTCCGCCGATCGACAATCCCTTTCCGTCGAAAACTTTTGTTTCAGGCCGGTTATGAATTAATAGCGTCATCATATCCTTCCCGCCTTCGTAGTGGCACTCTTCCAGCGCTTCGGGCGAGACAGGCAAAAACTTGCTTCTGGCGTTCGTAGTGCCGGACGATTTGGAAAACCATTCAATTTGAGATGGCCAAAGTACGTTTGGCTCACCTTTCAAAACCCGTTCGATTTGAGGATACAGATCTTCGTAGGCAGAAACGGGTACCCGTTCCTGATATTCCTTTATTGACTTTATCTGGCCATAGTTGTACTTCATGCCCCACTCGGTATATCGGGCCGTCTCCATCAATTCAAAAAACATCCGTTGCTGGGTCTCAACAGGATTTTTCATAAACTGTTCAATCCTTTCGAAGCGTCGCTTCAGAAACCAGACCGTCATATCATTCACCAACTTCATTTGCTACTGCGGGTTTAGAATTTGATCCTGAAAGTTATGAAAATAGCCCTTAAAAAAAACAGGGGAAAAGCTTTTGGCTCCTCCCCTATTCATATATTTTGCAATGAATCAGGCTTTTGGCCCAAATCTTCGATATAGAAATAACAGCAACAACGCTCCTAAAATAGCAATAAAAAGACTACCGATATCGAACCCGTCAACTCTGCCAAAACCTAACAGGGATGATACCCAACCGCCCACAACGGCGCCAGCTATTCCTATTAAAATGGTAACAAAAAAACCTCCCGGATCTTTTCCCGGATGAAGTGCTTTGGCAATACCGCCTGCGACGAGGCCAACAATAATCCACGAAATAATTCCCATTCTACTTGTCAGTTAAAAGTGTGTAATTTATTTATCAAAAAACATATTTCCTCCCCCCGCTTTCTTATCCAAAGATGACATAATCTCTTGGCCTCCAACAACTTTCAGATTCGCATCCGCTGCCTTTCGAACGACGTGAGTTCCAGTAATACGAAAAAGTGCTTCACCAAGTAACGGATCCCGCGGATCTCCATAGGGATATAAAACCATTCCTTCAGAAACAGCAACATCCGGCACAAACCCTACTGAATAGTCCGATTTACGCAAACTATTAAATGACTTGGTAACAATCGGCTGAAGTCCATATTTAATACCTGCGTCAGGATTAGATAAAGTAACCGAACCAACATTTTTCCCCACCGTTGTTAGCCCGACCAATGTCACAGGCATGAATGGCTTCAAACCATTTATCAATAATTCGCTGGCAGATGCCGTTCGATTTGAGGTCAGAATGATCAGATTTTTTAACTGTGATCCTATATTCTGGCTCTTGTTGTCAAACTTGTCATAGAAGTAGCTGTCGCCATATTTCTTCTTAAAAGCAACAGTCGCTGTATCGTTATACTCTTTGTAATAAAAAATATCGTCAGCTGTCACTTTACCGAGTAAACTTCCCAAAGTAGTAGCGGAACTTACGTAACCCCCCGGGTTATATCTAAGATCAAGAACAACCGAAGTTGCTCCATTATCCTTAAACGAGCCAATGACCTGTTCCAATTCTTTGTCATATTGAAGATTGTCCGCCTTATAGGGTTCAGGAATAAATTGATGATAGACCAGATATCCAATTTTGTTGGCCCCATATTGAAAAAGAGTATCATAAAAGACAGGATCTGCCTGAACGACGGCTGTAGTCACACTTTTCTTAACATTTGTTTCAGCAATAACCCCCTGAGCATCAATACTTCCCATCGAGTAAGATATAGTTCCAGTTGCTGCGACCAGCGCTTGATAATTACTTCTGTTCAGTTGTTGACCGTTGATTCCGGTAAAGACGTCACCTCTTTTGAATCCAGCTTTTTGAGCTGGTGAACCAGGCAAGGTATAAATGACAACACCGACAATATTATTAGTGCCTGTTGGATAGATGGACAATTTATATTCCATTCCTGTGGTGGTTTCTTCTCCACTTAGGCCGGCTGTCAGCTCTTCTGCGCTTTCCTGAATCCACGAAAAACGGTCGCCGTCGGGGCGCAAGGTTGCATCGTATTTGTATAGAAGCGATTCGAAGAAGTCTTCAGAGTTAAGAGTATAATCGGGTTTTTTGGTCATTTCATCTTTCCAGTAATACCAGAAAGACATTTCGCTATATATCCACTTGTTTGTTGTAAGGGTAGTCGCAGAGCCCGGATCTGGTTCAACGGGGTTATCCTTACAGCTTTGAAATATAAAACCGATTACCAAAAACGCGAGAAGTCCTTTTAGATTCATATAGATTCAATGAGAGAATGTGTGAATGAGTGAATTGCCGCAAGGAATAGCTTTTTTTCTTATGAATGAAATCCTGCAACCTTTTCCCATAGAGATGGTAACTTCCAAATCACCCCTCTATTATTTATAGTTAAGAAATACTTCTTCAATAATATCACAAGCCTGATTTAGCTGCGCTTCGTTGATAACAAGCGGAGGTGCGAAACGGATTTTATTGCCGTGCGTTGGTTTGCAAAGTAATCCTCTATCCATCATTTGATAACAAAGTTTTGTCGCAGTGTCACTTTCCTCATCGTCGTTAATTACAATCGCATTCAAAAGTCCCTTACCCCTAACGAGCTCAATCAGAGAACATTGTTTTTGTAACTCAGATATTCTTCTTCTAAATAACAGACCCATAGATTCAGCATTTCCAGCCAGATCTTCATCTTCCACAACTTGCAGGGCGGCTATGGTGACGGCACACGCCAGCGGGTTTCCCCCATATGTTGATCCGTGTTCTCCCGGGGCGATAGTCAACATCACTTCATCGTTGGCCAGGGCTGCTGAAACCGGCATGGTGCCTCCAGAAAGTGCTTTTCCCAAAACCAGAATATCCGGCTTCACATCTTCCCAATCACAAGCCAGTCTTTTTCCTGTCCTTCCAATTCCTGTCTGCACTTCGTCAGCGATAAAAAGAACATCATATTTTGTACACAATTTCCGCACTCCCTGCAAATATCCTGCCTGTGGCACAACCACCCCAGCTTCTCCCTGAATAGGCTCTACCATAAAGCCCGCAATGTTTTTATCTTTTTTGAAAAGATCCTCAAGTGCATTCAGATCATCGTAAGGGATAATTTCATATCCAGGCAAGAATGGCCCGTAATCGCCGGTACTGGAAGGATCAGTAGAAGAAGAAATAGCAGCCAGTGTTCGACCCCAGAAATTCCCCGAAGCATACACCGTTTTAGCTTGGTTCGGAGCAATTCCTTTAACTTTATATGCCCATTTCCGGGTTAGTTTCAGTGCCGTTTCGCCACCTTCAACACCCGAATTCATCATCAATACTTTATCATAACCGAAATATTCAGCCATGTATTTTTCGCATTCCCCTAGCCGATCGTTGAAAAATGCTCTGGACGTAAGCGTTAGTTGCTGCGCCTGTTGGATCAGCGCATCAACAATACGCGGATGGCAATGTCCCTGACTCACTGCACTATAGGCCGACAGAAAATCCAGATATTGCTTTCCCTCCACATCCCAAACATGTACGCCAAGCCCCTTTTTGAGAACAACCGGCATCGGTTTATAATTGTGCGCACCATATTGATACTCGAGATCTATTGAACTTTGGGCAGCACTAACTGTGCTCGTGTCTGTATGGCTAGGCATTGGAATCTGTTTTCTATGAGCGTGATATCAGAGTAAAAATACGGAAAATGTGAGAGAATCCGGGTATAGTAAAATTGAGACTTCTTTCAATCTATTTGATATAAAATTTAAACAATATACAGTTTCCAGATTCGGACTAAGCCAATACGCCAAAAGGTGTTGACACGGCCCCCTCAATAATTCCATCGTTTCAACCATTTTTCTCCGTATATTTGCACCATAATCTCAAAGGGGTGCCCTACCAAACGGGCTGAGATCATACCCATAATACCTGATCCGGGTAATGCCGGCGTAGGAAGAGAAGCTCAATCGTGATCATAATAAAACAGAGGCCTATGTTTTATTTGAAATGTTGAAGCGAGTTTTAATTTTTTAACTTATTAATTTACAACCCGATAGGTGGCCCCTTGCCTCTCGTAACAAATTTTATCGCTATGCGAAAAGTTACGACCTATCTGAAAACAGTACTTCTTTTGTTGTCCATATCCTTTCCGGTTTTGGCGCAAAGAACAATTACCGGCACCGTTCACGATGCTGATGACAATAAACCGCTTTCCGGAGCAACCATTAAAGCAAACGATATCCGTGGCACCACCACCAACGGTTCGGGTTCTTTTACCCTGAAAAATATCGCTGAAAGCACTCCGTCTATCGAGATCTCCTATATTGGTTATGAGACCGTTAAGCTGAACGTCCGGGATATATCGGGCCCGGTAAATGTAGATCTCATTAAAAGCACATATCAGGCAGATGAAGTGATTATCAACGCGACTCGCGTTACGGACAAAAGCGCAATGGCATATACCAACGTGTCCGCGGAAACTCTGAACAAACAAAATCTCGGTCAGGATTTACCTGTCCTATTGAACTTCACTCCGTCGCTCGTGTCAACAAGCGATGCAGGTGGCGGCGTTGGATATACCGGAATCAGAATCCGTGGTTCGGACGCCACGCGTATCAATGTGACTGTCAATGGAATTCCCTATAACGATGCTGAAAGCCAGGGTGTATATTGGGTAAACATGCCCGATCTTGCTTCTTCTGTCGGCAGTATTCAAATCCAGCGCGGCGTCGGAACTTCCACCAACGGAGCGGGATCGTTTGGAGCAACCGTAAATATCAATACCAATACTTTCCGGCCGGAAGCCTATGCTGAGCTCAACAACTCTGCAGGTTCATTCAATACTTTCAAGAATACGCTGAAGCTGGGAACAGGTCTGATCAAAGACAAATTTACTTTTGACGCCAGGCTTTCCAGAGTTTCGTCCGATGGATTTGTGGATCGGGCTACATCCAACCTGCATTCTTATTATTTGTCGGGCGGATATTTTGGCAAGAAAAGTTTTGTAAGGGTGAATGTATTTAGCGGTAAAGAAAGGACGTACCAATCATGGAACGGAAGCCCGGAAGCCAAAGTACGCGGAGATATTGAAGGAATCAACGCATATATTGAACGAAACTCGCTGAACGAACGGGATGCGCAAAATCTGTTGAATTCCAACGATCGTACTTATAATTATTATACCTATAAAAATGAGGTTGATAATTATCGTCAGGATCATTATCAACTGGTTTCCTCACATACGTTAACCGACAAAATCACCTTGAATCTGAATGGATTTCTGGTACGTGGTTTAGGATATTACGAGCAATATCGTGATCAGGATAAGTATAGTAATTACAAGTTGCCAAACGTAATTATTGGCGGCGATACGCTGACTCGCTCCGATATTATACGCAGAAGATGGCTGGACAACTACTTTTATGGCACCACTTTTTCGCTTGATTACAACAACTTTAAAAAGCTGAAAGCGACCGTCGGCGGTGGCTGGAATAAATATGACGGGGACCACTATGGAGAAATCGTATGGGCAAGAAATGCAGGAAATATCGATAACGAATATCGTTACTATTTCAACAATGGTACGAAAACCGACTTCAACCTGTATGCTAAGGTATATTACCAGTTTACCGATAAACTGAATGCGTTCGGAGATATTCAGGTACGGGATGTGAGACACAAAATTTACGGGGCAGACAATGATCAGGTGCCATTAGATTTTGATCAGCATTATACTTTTTTTAATCCAAAAGCCGGTATTAACTACCAGATCGCCGAGCAAAGCTCTGTATATGCATCCTATAGCATTGGCAATAAAGAACCCAACCGCGACGACTTCGCCAATTCAACTGCCGGACTTTTCCCAAAACCTGAAAATCTGCAGAATATAGAAGCCGGATTTCGCACGCAGAGAGGTGTCTGGGCATTTTCGGCCAATTATTATTTGATGAAATATAAAAATCAACTGGTGTTGACGGGTCAAATCAATGATGTTGGAAATTCTGTCCGCGTGAATGTGCCGAAGAGTTATCGCGCGGGAATCGAGCTGGAAGGAGCTGTCGCATTTTCGAAGAAATTGAAATGGAACGCTAACGCGACTTTTAGCCAAAACAAGATCAATAATTTCATAGAATATATCGTCGATTACGACAACGGTGGCTATCAGACCATCAACCATGGAAAGTCGGATATTTCATTTTCACCAAATGTGATCATTGGAAGCCAGATTACTTACGCTCCGACGGCTAGCACCGAAATCGCTTTGCTTAGTAAATATGTTGGCAAGCAATATCTGGACAATACTTCTGACGAAACCAGAAGGCTGGATGCATATTTCACAAACGATATCCGTTTCTCGTGGACTGTAAAACCTAAATGGGTAAAGGAAATTACTTTCAATTTATTGATCAACAATATCCTGAATGAACTATATGAGTCAAATGGATATACCTATGGATATATAGCCGGGGGCGCTTTGACCCAGGAAAACTTCTATTTTCCGCAAGCAGGGCGGAATTTTCTGATTGGTCTAAATTTCAAGCTATAAGAAATCTTTCGGTGGCTCGAACCGATTTGTAATCGGTTCGCAATGGTTAAGCGTTTGCAACGCAACAAACACATAATTTGTTAATTATCAATCGTTTGCAAAATTCCTTCAATTTGCCAAAAAGCTCCCAAACGTGGTAAGATTTGTAGTTGGAGACTTCTTCAAAGAAGTTATTGTAAAAATCATTCGCGTTGCAAACGCTTTACCATACAACTTCGATTGCAAATCGAAGTTAGCGCGGTCGTTTTTAGAACTTGCGATGTTTGTAAACAGCGGCTCGAATGGGACTCGAGCGGGGCTCGAACCGATTTGTAATCGGTTCGCAATGGTTAAGCGTTTGCAACGCAACAAACACATAATTTGTTAATTATCAATCGTTTGCAAAATTCCTTCAATTTGCCAAAAAGCTCCCAGACGTGATAAGATTTGCAGTCGGAGACTTTACGAGGAAGTTGTTGTACAAATCATTCGCGTTGCAAACGCTTTGCCATACAACTTCGATTGCAAATCGAAGTTAGCGCGGTCGTTTTTAGAACTTGCGATGTTGTAAACGGCGGCTCGAATGGGACTCGAGCGGGGCTCGAACCGATTTGTAATCGGTTCGCAATGGTTAAGCGTTTGCAACGCAACAAACACATAATTTGTTAATTATCAATCGTTTGCAAAATTCCTTCAATTTGCCAAAAAACTCCCAGACGTGATAAGACTTGCAGTTGGAGACTTTTACGAGGAAGTTATTGTACAAATCATTCGCGTTGCAAACGCTTTACCATACAACTTCGATTGCAAATCGAAGTTAGCGTGACAAGTTTGGCGGCGGTAAGCCTTCCAACTAAAACCTACTTTTTTGTGTCCATCGGATAATATATCCCTTATCCCAAAACCTTCGGCCATGAAAAATCTTGCATTGCTCTTTATCACATTCCTTTGTATCTTCTCTTCATGTAAAGAAGATTATCAAGAGCAGGAAAACCTCGCTAAAACATTCGTTCAAAGTCAATTCCCTCAGAAATGGGTGCTTGTTTCCATGAAGGGGAATGTTGCGAATATCCCGCCAGCAAAAGGTAAGGATATGGATTACCAGGAGCTTTACATTTTGAACGCTGACAGTACTTTCTCCAAAACGCGAGATCGAAAGGGTGTATCTCAAACAGTACATGGCACTTACTCTGTTCGAAGCAGCACCCCCACTAATTATATAATTCTGCATCATGAGGCGGAAACCAGCCTTATAGGCAATTGCTTGGCCACCTTAGATGAAGAATTAGTTTTTAGTGGAACGAATGAACTCAAAAGCACCTGGCAGGCATGCGACGGCCCCGGCCTGATCTATAACAGAGCCGAGTAGAAAGAAAATACCCGGAAAACTGCAAGTCAGGAATAATTGCAGATTCGGATATCTCGACAATTAGGTAGCAAAAAATCAATAATTGCATTATAATCAACATAGTTCCAACACTAATGGCTAAAAGCTGACAGCTAAAAGCTTCCAAACAACAAATTTCGCCCTACCTTTGCGGCATGAATTTGAAAAATGACCTTTTGCTTAGGGCAGCTCGCGGAGAAAAGACCGAACGCACGCCCGTATGGATGATGCGCCAGGCTGGAAGAATACTCGCAGAATATCGTGCGGTACGAGAAAAAGCCGGAAGTTTTATCCAACTCGCCACCACGCCGGAACTAGCGGCCGAAGTTACGATCCAACCTGTGGATCTGCTGGGTGTGGATGCAGCCATAATATTCTCTGACATTCTTGTGGTACCCGAAGGTATGGGTTTACCATACGAAATGGTGGAGCAAAGAGGTCCGGTTTTTCCGAAGACCGTTCATACGATTGAGGATTTGAAGAGTCTTCATATTGCTCAACCTGAGGATGATCTGGGATATGTACTTGAAGCGATAAGAATCACAAAAAGAGAATTGAACGGCCGCGTTCCGCTGATCGGGTTCGCTGGGGCACCGTTTACCATTTTCTGTTATATGACAGAAGGTAAAGGTTCCAAAACGTTTTCTGTTGCAAAAAAGCATTTGTATGCAAATCCTGAGTTCTCTCACGCCTTGCTTCAACAAATTACAGATAGCACAATCGCATATCTAAAAGCGCAGGCTGTCGCCGGTGCGGATCTCCTTCAGATATTTGACTCCTGGGCCGGGATATTGTCGCCGGCTCAATATCGCGAATTCTCGCTTCCGTATATCAAGCAAATTTGCAATGCAATAACAGAAGTTCCGGTGACAGTCTTCGCAAAAGGTGCCTTTTTTGCAAGAGAAGAAATCGGCCAGCTGCCGTGTTCCGTAGTAGGTTTGGACTGGAATATGGATATCGCGGAATCGAAAAAACTGATTCCGAATAAAACACTTCAGGGAAATCTGGATCCTTGCGTATTGTATGCTTCGTACGATCAGATCAGAAAAGAAGTAAAGAAAATGGTGGACGAATTTGACGGCCATTCTTATATCGCCAATCTTGGCCACGGTGTATATCCTGACACCGACCCTGATAAAGTGCGTTGCTTTATTGAAACCGTTAAAGAATATTCGTCAACTAAAAGATAAGTAATGCCCAAGTCAAAATGCATTTTTCTGGACCGCGATGGCGTTCTGAATGAGGATCTCAATGATTACCTTTATAAAACTGAAGATCTCGTAATACCCGAAGGCGTGCCTGAAGCTTTGAAAATATTGAAAGCAGAAGGATACCTCTTGATCGTAATTACCAACCAGGCCGGAATTGCCAAGGGTTTATATACGGATCACGCGGTATATCAGATTCACGAAATTATGCAGAAGGTATCTGATAATGCGCTGGATGATTTATACTTTTCTCCAGATCATCCTGCTCATTCCGGAGAATCATTATCCAGAAAACCGGATTCTCTTTTGCTTGAAAAGGCTGTGGCAAAATATAATATAGACACCGCACTATCCTGGATGATAGGTGACCGTGAGAGGGATATGCAGGCAGGTAAGAAAATGGGATTGAGAACCATTCAAATTATTCCTGAAACGGAAAGATCTGCAGGCGATTTTTCGGCTGCAAGTTTACGGGCAGCAGTCGAGATTATTCTTAAACAATCGTAATCAAGCTCTGTCAGCTACTGGTGCTGGAGCTGCCTTTTGTACTGATCCATATGCGGGACAAGCATGCTTTGTACATGAGGAAAATGCAAGTACGCCACAGATTCCAAGAAGTAAAGCCAATTTTTTCATCTTACGTTATGTTAGTTTTTCCTGAGAAATCCGCTCGCTTCACCCTCAGATTTATATTATAGGACAAATTTATTAAAAAAGTTCTTTTAACAAGAATCGTTTTACGATATAGTAACGAACTCATTAAAAGAACTTTATATAATTCTTCAAATTTTTGTTTCTACCAGTTCCTCTTCTTCCAATGCCTGGCCGTTTTCCTTCTTGGATTTATCAAGTGGTGCCACGTAGGACTCATCTTTAAAACCAAGGATACGAAGCATTGAATCACTATTTTGTTCGTTTGCAAAAACTTTGGTTATAATCTTACCGTCTTCGTCCTTATCCACCAGCACATGCTTTGGAGCGGGAATCAAACAATGCTGGATTCCGCCATATCCGCCCAAAGATTCCTGATAAGCGCCCGTATGGAAAAATCCGATATACTGAGGTTCATTATCTTCAAAAATCGGCATATATAAATCCGCACTGTGCATCTCTGTATTGTAAAAATCCTGCGAGTCGCAAGTCAAACCGCCAAGGTTAACCTTTTGATATGGATTGTCCCAGTTGTTGATCGGAAGCATGATATACTTCTGGTTCATTCCCCACGAATCAGGTAGCTGTGTGATAAACGACCCATTGATCATATACCACAGCTCCTTATCATTTTGAAGCTTTTTATCGATCACTTCATATATAACTGCACCACTTTCTCCTACAGTATAACTTCCGAATTCCGTAAAGATATGCGGAACCGGTACCATATTTTTATTACAGATCCACTGGATATTCTCAACGATCTCGTCAATCATTTGCTGATAATCGTAGTTTGATTGCAACGAAGTCTGAATCGGAAGACCGCCCCCGATATCGATTGAATCCAGATCAGGACAGATCTTCTTCATCTCACAGTACTTAAACATAAAGCGAGTCAACTCACTCCAGTAATATGCACTATCCTTTATACCAGTATTAATGAAGAAGTGAAGCATTTTCAGCTTGAACTTCGGATTGGTGGCAATCTTCTCTTTGTACAGCTCCTGCACATCGTTATATCTGATACCCAACCGCGACGTATAAAAAGCAAAGTTTGGCTCTTCATCAGTCGCAATCCGGATACCCAGATTGACCGAATCCGCAGTTACCAGCTTCTCATATGCCTCAATTTCCTTCAGGTTATCGAGAATCGGAATGCAGTTAAAGCCTTCGTTGATCAATTCGCTCAGATATTGTGTGTACAGCGGACGCTTGAATCCATTGGCCAGGATATACATATTCTTATTCAACTTACCGCGTCGATATAGCTCTCTGATGATCGGAATATCAAAAGACGAAGAAGTCTCCAGGTGCACGTTATGTTTCAGCGCTTCCTCCAGCACAAAGCTGAAGTGCGACGACTTTGTACAATAGCAGTAGGTATAGCTTCCCTTGTAGTTATGCCTTTTAAAAGCATTTCTGAAAAACATATTGGCGTTCTCAATATGCTCTCCAATCTTGGGAAGGTAGTTTAGTTTCAAAGGTGTACCGTGCTCCTTGATGATATCCATCAGGGGTACATTGTTGAACAGCAATTCATTATTGTCAACATTAAACTCCATCGTTGGGAACTCGAACGTCTGCTGAATCAGGTCAATGTAGCTTTTCATTTATTTATTTTCGCGGATTGCTATTTAAAAATCGTGAGTATAAATTAACGGGGGTTTTAAATCTTTGTTGCCCCCTGACTACCAAAGTTATCAATTAAAAACCCTGAATCATTCAATTGCGGGTGTTTTGTAAAAAGGGGCGGAAAATTCAATATAAAACACGTCTTTTCCAAACATCCGTTTTTAATAAATCATTCCATCAAAAAAGTCGTTTATCCTCCAAATCCTGACGTTCAAATCACAAAACATATAGTTGATACTCTTTCCCTTGCTCTCAGCATCTTATCACATTTACCTTTAACATGCCAAAGTTGGAGCATGTACTTATTTTATTCCCTCAGCAGGTATTTAGCTCGTTCATCAATTTACTTAAAAATCGCAGGTTTTGAGTGCTTATTTCCACGGTAAAATTCAAATCCGTGAACAGCCTGTTTTGTTCTTTTAAATATTGAAATAATACTATTTAAAGTATCTTACCGGTCACAAACGTTTATACAGCCAACCGTTCGATAATTGTTCACAAAAAACTTTGAAGAACTTTAAAGTTTTCTTAGTTTTTTTGATGGAAAAAGTACAGCTTTGTTTCGTGAAAGAGAGAATTATACAAGCCGCTTTGTCCTTGTTTTGGAGATACGGCATCAAAAGCATAACGATGGATGACATTGCTCATGATCAGGGCATATCCAAAAGGACTATTTATCAGCATTTCCCTGATAAAGAAGCCATTCTGGAACATGCGATCAGTCATGAACTAGCCACTCAAAAATGTGAAATTCAGAGAGTGGAGGAAGCCACATCGAACCCTATCGACGAGATGCTTCAGACCTCCGAGCAAATGCAATCTTACCTGGCCAATATGAATCCAGTGCTAATGTATGATCTGAAAAAGTATTACCCCAAAGCATGGCAGATGTTCGCATCTTACAAAAATGACTTTGTGCTGAACAGCCTTAAGGATAATCTCTACAGAGGTATTGAAGGAGGCTATTATCACAAAGACTTGAATGTGGATATCCTGGCAACATTGAGAATGGAACAGATTGAACTTGCGTTTGATCCGACAATTTTCCCCCCGAAGAACTATAATATGATGGACATCCAGATTCAGTTTGTGCATCATTATCTGAGGGGTCTTTTAACAGAAAAAGGTTACAACTATTACAATTCCAAACAATTCAAATTACCAATTGAAATTAACACCCATGAAAAATGAACAGATAATACGAAGCACATTATTGTTGCTCTGTGTGCTATTGTGTGTGTTGCCATCAAGGGCTCAACCCGCACAATACTCCGTGAAAGAAGCCGTCAATTACGCCTTGCTCCATAACCTGAACGTCAAAAATTCTGAACTCGACGTTACATCCGCAGAAGCAAAAATCGGCGAGACGAAAGCGATCGGCCTACCTCAGGTCACCGCAAACGCAAGCTTTATAGATAACATCATCATTCAAAGATTCTTTCTTCCCGGATCTTTTGCTGGTGGTGCTGCTGATTCGCCTCCGGTTGCCGTTAAGTTTGGGGTACATTACCAAGGATCGGCATCCGCAACCTGGAACCAGTTACTTTTTAACGGCACTTACCTGGTTGGTCTGAAAGCAGCAGCAACGTATCGCGAGTTGACCCAAAAGAACGTGCAGCAAACCAAAATAGGTATTGCGGAATCTGTAACCAAGGCGTACTATTCTGTACAGGTTGCAGAAGAAAATGCCAAAGTAATTGATCGCAATATTGAACGTCTTGATTCACTGCTTGCAGAAACCAAGATCATGAATCAAAATGGTTTTGTGGAGCTTCTTGACGTAAACCGCCTTGAGGTACAGGTAAACAATCTTAAGGTGGAAAGGCAAAAGGTGCAAAACCTGATCGAGTTAAGCTATGCTCTTTTGAAATTCCAGATGGGCATGTCATTGGAAACGCCGATAGAACTAACCAACAAAATTTCGGATGTCAATATTTCCAAATTGAAAAACGACATGAGCCATCCGCAGGTGACCTATTCCAACAGGATTGAATATTCGATTTTGTCCACGCAGACCAAATTGGCCGATCTTGATTTGAGGAGCATCAAGACAGGCTACCTGCCTGTACTATCCGCATCACTCGGCTACGGGCATAACAATGGTCAGGATGTATTCGGTAACATGTTTTCAACGAAATGGTTTAATAGTTCGGCTTTGACACTCAACCTGGCGATTCCGATTTTCGATGGTTTCACGAAGAAATATCAGATCCAACAGAAAAAAGTAGCTCTGGACAAACTTGCAAATGGTCAAAAATTATTGGAGCAATCCATTGATCTTGAGGCAAAACAAGCTTCGATTGTGATGAACAATGCGTTCTCCGCATTACAAACGCAGGAACAAAATCTTGCATTGGCGAAAGAAGTGGTACGTGTTACCAAAATCAAATATAAGGAAGGTGTAGGAACCAACATTGAAGTAGTCAACGCTGAATCTTCGCTAAGAGAGTCGCAAACCAACTATTTCACTGCCCTTTTTGATCTTGTCATTGCACGTGTAGACCTTACAAAAGCCAAGGGAGAGCTTTACACTGAATTGCAGGAATAACCAAAAATCAAACCCATAACAGACATTTACTATTTACATACATGAGAAAGAATATTCTATACATAGCAACCCTCTCAATACTTTTTTTCGCTTGTGGTGGTGAAAAAAAATCGGGTGTGGAAGGAAAAAAAGCAGAATTGGCCGAACTTAAAACTTCTCAGGCCGAGACCGAAAAGAAGATCAAGGCACTTGAGTTGGAGATAGCCAAGCTTGAACCAAAAAAGGACAATACAAAGGCAAAAGTAGTATCGGTAGGTGCGCTTAATCCTGAAACTTTCAGACACTTTGTTGAGCTTCAGGGAACTGTTGATGCGAAAAATAACGTCTTGGTAACCCCAAAATCAGGCGGAGCGGTAACGGCGATGTACGTTCGCGAAGGCGATCGCGTAAATGTCGGCACGGTGATTGGAAAGATCGATGACAGCATTTTGACAGAATCTATCGAAGAAGTAAAAACGCAGTTGTCTCTGGCTAATACAATTTTTGAGAAACAGAAAAACCTGTGGGATCAAAAAATTGGTACTGAAATTCAATTCCTTCAAGCAAAAAATAACAAGGAAGCATTGGAGAAAAAATTGACTACGCTCCACACCCAGCTTTCACAAAACAAGATCGTGTCTCCTATGTCGGGGGTAGTTGATCAGGTAAATGTAAAAGTGGGCGAGATGGCTTCACCTGGTATGGGCGTTGTGAGAATTGTGAACCTGAGCAACCTGAAGGTGATAGCCAAAGTTTCGGATGTTTTTTCTGCAAGTGTCAGAAAAGGCGATGAAGTGATCGTAAAATTCCCGGATCTGTCGAAGGAATTTAAAGCACGAGTATCTTTCGTTGGTACCGCCGTCGATCCTCTTTCCCGTACTTTCTTAATTGAAGCTAATTTACCTTCAGATCCTGCACTGAAGCCGAATATGATGGCTCAGGTTCAGATCAACGACGTTACTAAAAAAGATGCGCTGGTGATTGATCAAAACTATGTGCAGAACACAGAGAATGGCCATCTGGTATATGTGGCGGTAACAGAAGGAAATAAGAAAATCGCAAAAGCTAAGGAGGTTAAAACTGGCTTGAGCTACAATGGCAAAGTGGAAATTTTGCAAGGACTTTCCGCTGGCGACCAGTTGATTACGCTAGGATATCAGGACGTTTCGGACGGCCAGGTAATATCATTTTAATGAGCATAGGGGATGGGGCGAAGGCTGCGGGGTTCTCCTGATGCCCACTGCCCTTACCCCTCTGCCATCCCACAACATTTAACTTTCAGAATTCTCATGAAATTTGAAGAATATAAAACCTTAGGCTTTACCAACTGGTGCGTTGAGAACAGGACTACGATCTACATCTTTACGTTCATCATTACTTTGGCGGGGTTTCTGGTATATAGCAATCTACCGAAGGAACAATTTCCGGATATTAAGATCCCGCAGATCTATATCAATACGGTCTACTTCGGAACAGCACCGGCCGATATCGAAAACACGATTAACAAACCGATTGAAAAACAGCTGAAGTCGCTTAACGGTGTAAAAAAAGTAAAATCAAATGCATTGCAGGATGTTTCGGTAATTCTTGTAGAATTCACGCCGGACGTACCGGTTGAAGTTGCTCTCCAGAGAGTCAGAGATGCGATTGACAAATCGAAAACCGATTTGCCGACGGATCTTGATTCAGGCCCAACCGCTCAGGACGTGAACTTCTCGGAATTCCCGATTATGAACGTGAACATGGCGGGCAATTTCTCGCTGAAACAACTAAAAGAATATGCTGAAGATCTTCAGGATGGTATAGAAGGCTTGCCCGAAATCACCCGCGTCGATATACTTGGCGCGTTGAATCGCGAGATACAGATCAACGTTAACCTCGCTCGTATGCAGTCTACCGGTCTTACTTTTTATGATATTCAAACTGCACTTCAAGGCGAAAACATCAACGTTTCGGGAGGTGAACTGAATGTCAAAGGGGTTAGAAGAACATTACGCGTAAAAGGTGAATACTCGGATGTAGCCCAAATGGCAAATATCAGAATCAGAACTGGTACCGGCGCAGTAGTAAGGCTGGGTGATATTGCAGAAGTGACGGACAACTTTGAAGAACAGCAAGATTTTGCAAGGTTGGATAACAAGTCTGTAATCACGCTGAACGTAATTAAAAGATCTGGTGAAAACCTGGTAGAAGCTTCTGATAAAATTGAAGCACTTATCGATCAATATAAAGCGGATCGTTTCCCTGCGGGGCTGGATATCAAAATAACAGCTGACCAGTCAGTACAAACGCGCGCCGATCTTCATGATTTGATAAACACCGTTGTACTTGGATTTATATTCGTTGTAATGGTATTGATGTTCTTCATGGGTATCCGTGATGCGATATTTGTCGGTCTTTCGGTTCCGCTTTCCGCATTGGTTGCATTCGTAATGATGCCACTCATCGGACCGATGGTAGGTACGGAGTTTACTTTGAACACGATCGTTTTGTTTGCATTTCTGCTCGGTATCGGATTGGTGGTAGATGATGCGATTGTGGTTATCGAAAACACCCACCGTCTCTTCAATATGCACCGCGACTGGACGATCCAACAAGCCGTGAAAGCTGCTGCTGGTGAGGTATTTATCCCGGTATTATCAGGTACATTAACTACCATTGCACCTTTCTTCCCGCTTCTTTTCTGGACGGGTATAGTCGGGGAGTTTATGAAATTCATGCCGCTCACGCTCATCATCACGCTCTTTGCGTCTCTGTTCGTGGCATATGTAATGAACCCGGTTTTCGCTGTGTCGTTTATGGGTCGCCATGAAGATGAGAAAGAAGCGCACGATACTAGCATCAAAGCGATTCGCCGACCGCTGATCATTCTTGCAGTCGCTGCAGCACTTGGATACGTGTTTGACCGTGGTTTCGGAAACTTCTTCGTGATGTTATTGATCTTGTACGTTTTCAATCACTATATATTAACACCGAGAATCCTTGTCCCTTTTCAGGACAGATTGTTACCCGCTCTCAAAAACGGATATCGTAATTTGATCGATTGGTTGCTACGTGGATGGCGTCCGGTGTTTGCGATTCTTGCAATGGTTGTATTATTCATATTTACTTTCGTGTTGACTGGTATTGTAAAACCACAGGTATTGTTCTTCCCAAGTGGTGATCCCGATTACGTATATGTTTATAACAAACTGCCGATTGGTACCGACGCCCGAGTAACCGACTCCGTAACGAAAGTCATCGAGAAAAAGGTTTTTGAAGTATTGCAAAAGGAAGATGCGATGGGCATTGTGAACTCCGTTATTGCCAACATTGGTAAAAATGCCGGTGATCCATATAATCCGGATCGAGCTGCCACTCCTCATAAATCAAAAGTTACCGTAGCTTTCGTATACGGAACAGAACGCGGCGGAAGGTCGACAATGGAAATTCTCAATAAGATTAGAGATGCTGTTTCAGGAATTCCGGGCGCTGAAATATCGGTTGAACGTGAGGCAGTTGGACCACCGACAGGAAAGCCTATATCGGTGGAGATCTCGGGAGATGACTTTTCAATACTACAAAAACTGGAAAAAGATGTGCTCAATAAAATTGCACTTTCCGGAATTGAAGGTATTGATCAACTCAGATCCGATCTTGTTACCAACAAACCGGAGATTGTAATCAACATCGACCGTGAAAAAGCGCAACGCGAAGGTATTAGCTCGTCTCAAATCGCGCTTTCGGTAAGAACTGCACTTTTCGGATTGGAAGTATCCAAATTCAGAGATGATAAAGATGAATATCCGATCATGGTTCGTCTTGATAAAAACGATCGCGAAAATATTGAGAAACTGCTCAGTCTGAATATCGTATATCGTGATATGAACATGGGTGGAGCATTGCGCCAGGTACCTATTACGTCTGTGGCCAATATAAGCTATTCAACTACTTTTAGTCAGATTAACCGTAAGGATCAAAGTCGTATCGTGACATTGGGATCAGATGTTTTGCCGGGATATAACGCGAACGAAATTGTGGCGCAAATTGAACAGGAGATTAGCGACATGAAAGTTCCGAACGGCTACACTATCAAAATGGGTGGTGAGCAGGAAGAACAAAACGAGTCGATGGCGTTTTTGGGAACAGCATTCGGTGCTGCAATTCTCTTGATCTATCTAATTCTGGCAACTCAGTTTAACTCTGTAATTAAGCCGTTCATTATCTTCTTCACAATCCTTCTTTCACTGATTGGGGTATTACTTGGATTTATCATTTTCAACAAGGATTTCTCGATTATCATGTCTGGTGTTGGTATCATCGCCCTTGCCGGTATTGTGGTGAAGAATGGTATCCTCCTTATCGAGTTTATTGAAGAACTCCGTGGAAGGGGATATCCGATGCGTGAGGCAATTATAGAAGGCGGTGCCATTCGTTTGACTCCTGTTTTATTGACAGCTTCGGCAGCGGTTCTGGGTCTTATCCCATTGGCGTTTGGTTTGACCGTCGATTTTGTAGGTCTTTTCAGAGATCTTTCACCTCACCTGATTGTGGGCGGACCGAGTGCGGTATTCTGGAATATCCTTGCCTGGACGATCATCTTTGGACTTACTTTCTCTACGATACTTACCCTGGTAATCGTGCCGTGTATGTACTATACCAACGAAAGAATCCGCGACAAATGGTTCAGAAAAAGTGAACCAGAAGTTGTGAATCCTAACTGGCAGGAAGAGAGTATCTAGGCTTTTGTTAGTCTATATAGGTGTGCATTCAGGTCCGAAATTCTTCTGATTCTGAATGCACATTTTTTATAAAAGCTTATTAGATTTGCAACCCTTGAAGTGCATATCGGGCGAGACCGTATAGCATATAATTTAAAGAACGGGATGTGGCGCAGCCCGGTAGCGTACCAGCATGGGGTGCTGGGGGTCGCAAGTTCGAATCTTGTCATCCCGACGAATTAAAAGACAAAAACCTAATCGAATTGACCGGGTTTTTGTCTTTTTTATTTTCTTCCCCATCACTAACATTGTCCTGAATTGCCTCTAAATTGTCCTAACCAAACAGCGTAATTAATTAGATTTGAAATTAAGTTTGCAATACACAATCAATTGATTTTCACTTAAAACCACCTGATATGAAACCTAGACTGAGTCCATACTTAAATTTCGACGGAACTTGTCGCGAAGCAATGAATTTTTATCAATCCATATTGGGTGGTGAGCTTTATTTTCAAACGGTTGGCGAATCTCCGATTGCCGATCAGGTGCCTGCTTCCATGAAAGATGCCATTCTGCATTCAACACTGAACACGGGCGCCCTGGAAATAATGGGCAGTGACATGAACCCAACTAAACTTGTTGATGGAAATGGAATGAATATGTGCCTGGTATTCAAAGATGAAGCTGAGACGATGGATTGCTACGAAAAGCTGTCAGCGGGAGGTGTAAAGACTCAGCCAATACATGAAATGTTCTTTGGACTGATCGGAGCGCTAACAGACCGGTTCGGTAAAAATTGGATTGTCGAATGTGATAAAGTTTTGGCGTGATATTAAAAAGGGCGGCCCCAAGCGACCGCCCAATTTGTTAATGCCAGAACGGATTTCCCGCCTTTACAAATTCTATTTTCAAATTGGGATAAAAACCCTTCAGCCACTTCGCAACATTCACCATACCCGGTTCTTCGGAGTCAGCATGCCCCATTACAATTAAAGCCTTATTTTTTCCTTCTTTGATCGCATCCTGAACATAGGGCACTGTCTCCCACTCATTGCTTTCTCCCACAATCAGCAGTTCACATTGATCGCTTCTTAAAGTCTGAAAATGCGCTCCCGAGCCAGCAGCACCCAATACCAATCCAACTTTGCTAAACCTGGCATCAGGATTCCCGACGATCCGCATCGTTTTCGCAACCAATGTTTTTTCTAAATGTTGCACAATCGTTCTCAAACTAGCCGACGGGATTTCTAAAAACCGGGCATCGGATTGCTGATACTTCTTCCAGCCGGTTTGATCCAGAAAACCTTCATATATCATATCCGGCTTATTCTGATGAAGGTGATCATGAAACCGCCAGACGACCATATCATTATCTTTAATAAACTTCAGTTTTTCAATCTGAATCGGATCTGACTCATGTGCTTTCAAGTCGTCCGTATGGCCGTAGAAAGTAGGTTCATGCGTTATAACAAGGTTTAATCCTTGTGATTTCGCCCGTTTTAACACCTCCAACGTCGCCATAAATGTAGTAGCAATGCCTGTAACGTTAGTGTTCGGGTTTCCGGCTTTAAATTCGTCGACCGTCACTGCATTCCACGGACAATTGACTTCTTTTTTGATGGTATTAATAACCTGATTTGCAGTTACCTGGGCTTTCAACGTGTAACTCCCCATTGCCAATAGGGCAATCATTAGTACTTTTTTCATGCGTCTTGAGCTTCCCATATGTGATTTGTGAAAATTATATCCAAGTTAAGCCTGATGCATGAGTAAAGACAGGATATATGTCTGCTTACTTTACCAAACAATTCAATGTTCATATATCTCGTTTGTTAAGCGAGCAGGATCTATACTATTCGACCAAAATCTCAAAGATTGTTGCGTCTTGAAAACTGGTTTTGTAACTTGAATTGTGGAACAGCTTCGTAAATAGTTTTGTATCAATACGTTAATATACAACTCATCACCATGGCATTATTTAAGCTTTCAGTTAACAAACGGACATATGAGGCGGACGTTGCCGCAGACACTCCGTTACTATGGGTTCTTCGTGACAATCTTGGGTTGGTCGGAACCAAATTTGGTTGCGGAATCGCTCAATGTGGTGCCTGCACGGTTCATTTAAACGGAAGTGCGGTAAGATCATGCGTATTACCAGTTTCGGCTGTGGGAAAATCCAATGTAACAACGATTGAGGGCTTATCTGAAAAAGGCGACCACCCTGTACAAAAGGCGTGGGAGGAAGTGGATGTAGCTCAATGTGGTTATTGCCAGGCCGGACAAATCATGACTGCGGCTGCATTTTTAAAAGAAAAACCAAAACCAACCGAAAGCGAGATAGTAACTGCCATGAGCGGGAATATTTGCCGGTGTGGAACCTACCACAGAATTCGGGAAGCGGTAAAAGTAGCAGCCTCTAAATCTGAAAAATGATGCAAAATATAGATCAAACTTCCAGAAGAGGGTTTCTAAAATTCTCTTCTCTCGCAGCCGGTGGACTGTTTTTGGGTTTTAACTGGTCAGGACAAGATGATATTTCTGTAGTTGTTGATCCCGCTAATATCTCAGCAGGACTTGTTCCTTTTAACAGTTACCTTTCAATCGGCACTGACAATATCATCACGATCGTGTCACCCAACCCGGAAATTGGCCAGGGAATTAAAACCGCCTTTCCGATGGTCGTTGCAGAAGAGCTCGACGCGGACTGGAAACTGGTGAAAACCGTTCAGGGCCATCTGGATAATTCCAAATTTGAAAGGCAGGTTACCGGTGGAAGTGGCGCGGTGCCTCATTCGTGGGAGCGCCTTCGCAAAGCAGGAGCATCTGCCAGATATCTTTTAGTTGCCGCAGCAGCAGAGCGGTGGAAAGTTCCGGCAGCAGAATGTTCTACTGATAACGGAAAGGTTTGGCACAAAGCTTCCAACAAATCACTTAATTACGGTGAGCTGGCCGAAGAAGCATCAAAAATCACGCTTCCAAAAGAGGTTCAACTCAAGAAAGAAAAAGATTTCAAATTGATCGGCCAGTTTGTCAATAACGTCGATAATCATAATATAGTAACTGGGAAACCTCTTTTCGGCCTCGATTTTTATCGCGAAGGAATGCTGTTTGCTCAGGTTCAACGGCCAAAAGCTTTCGGATTGAAACTTAAATCGGTGGATTCAGCAGCGGCCAAGGCCATGCCCGGAATCGTTGATGTTGTCACATTTGAAAACAGCGTGGCCGTGGTCGGAAAATCGACCTGGCAGGTTAAGAAAGCAAGGGAAGTTCTTAAAATTGTGTATGAAGATGCGACCAATCTGGAAAGCAGCACGGATCACAATCGCATATTCAAAGATTTGCTCGACAACGGCGATGCCACCGTAAGAAGAAAGGACGGCGACGTGGAAACTGCATTCAAAAATGCGGCGAAAACGGTAAAAGCCGAATACCAATGCCCTTTTCTGCCGCATAGCCCACTGGAACCCATGAATTTTTTCGCACATGTACGTGAAGACGGCGTGGAATTGATCGGGCCAACACAAACTCCGGATCGGGCCAGAGACGAGGTGGCCAAGATCACAGGGTTTCCGAAAGAAAAAATTTCTGTCGAAATCACCCGGCAAGGCGGTGGATTTGGCCGGAGGTTAGCTGCTGATTATGTAATTGAAGCAGCCCATGTTTCCAAATTGGTGAAAGCACCGGTCAAGGTGATGTGGACTCGAGAAGATGATATGACTGGAGGTATATATCGTCCGGCTGTAAGATATCGTTTTGAGGCAGCACTAGATGCAAGCGGACTGATGATAGGTTATAAACTACGAGGTGTGGGACTAAATTCAGGAAATTCAACCCGCGAAGACAACTTCCCATCCTCTGCCGTGGATAATTTGCTCATCGATTCGGTAGAATATAAATCGGCTATCACGACTGGCCCCTGGCGTGCTCCGATTACCAATTTCCTCGCATATGCTGAGCAGGCATTTCTGGATGAGGTGGCGGAAGCAGCCGGAAAAGATCCGATTCAATTCCGTCTGGAATTACTGGAAAAAGCAAAAAAGTCGCCAGTCGGTGCACTTAAATATGATGTCGACAGGTTGATCGCCGTGACCAAACTTGCTGCTGAAAAAAGCAACTGGGGCAAGAAAAAAGGCGTTCATCAGGGTTTCAGCGTTTATTTTTCGCATCGTTCCTATGTTGCTCAGGTCGGTGAAGTAGTTTTGGAAAAGGGAAAACCGGTGATCAAAAATATAATTGCAGCCGTCGACTGCGGTATTGTGATTAATAAAAGCGGATCGTTACAGCAGGTCCGGGGAGGTGTAGTGGATGGTATGGGACATGCAATGTATGGTAATCTTACCTTCAAAGAGGGCGTTCCCGATCAAAACAATTTCAACGCTTTCCGTCTTATTAAAATGAATGAAATTCCCGAAGTGGAGGTGCACTTTGTCGATAATGGCATATCACCAACCGGATTAGGCGAGCCTGCCCTGCCACCTACCGGAGCTGCGGTTGCAAACGCATTTTATAAGGCAACCAAACAACGTCTAAGAAGTCAACCTTTCATAGAACAGGACGCTTTTAAAGGAATTTCTTAACACAAAATTGATTTACCAGACATAACATGGTGCCCGCGGACTAAAGTTCTGCGGGCATTTTTTGTCTAATGAAGTGATATTTCTTATTTTAGAAAATATACACAAACATTTCCGATTTCACTATCCAGCTAAGTGACTTACTACCGAATGTCTGTTATTATTGTGCTCTGAAAAGCTATTCTGAAACAGATATAGCCACCTCCGAATCTTGAATTTCTCGATTGCTCACACACATATTGATATGGGATAGTGTCTTAATATATCAACCATTACGTATATAGCTTATCGTCTTTGGGTCTCCCGTTTGAAATTGGATTTAGTAAGCTGTCGGCAATTCGTCATATGTCGCCGATGTTACCGACATCTTTCCAAATCCAGAAGTCCGGGTTCAGGCAAAAACACCGACCGGATAGTCTTAAGATACTGATTCAAAGAGGATTCATAAGGAATGTCAAACAGGGCAAACGAAAAAGTGAAAGCCACTTTTGTAACTATTTTATAAAAACATATAAAATTATAGTACTGACGTTTGGATTGTTTAATCGTTTAAATGTACTTTTGATAACCTTTATTAACGACACCGCATGAGTACAAAAAAGGTTTCATTAAAGGATATCGCCCGTCAGGCGGGTGTGTCAACAGCTTTGGTGTCATATGTTCTGAACGGCAAAGAAAAAGAGAGCAGGGTTGGACAAGATATAGCCAGTAAAATCAAGCAGATTGCCAGGGAATTAAACTACCAGCCAAATCATCTGGCGAAAAGTTTGAGAAGCGGTAGAACCTTTACGGTCGGATTAATCATCGCAGATATATCCAACCCGTTCTTTGCCAATATTGCGAGAGTAGTTGAGGACGAAGCAAAGCGATACGGATATACTGTCATCATTGGAAGTTGTGACGAAAGTGCAGCGAAGTCCTCGGATTTGATTAGTGTATTGATGAACAGACAATTAGACGGTTTCATCATAGTATCTTCGGAAAATTCTGAGGATCAGGTAAAGTATCTGAAAGAACGAAACATTCCGTTTGTGTTGCTGGACAGGCACTTCCCGGAAATACAGACTGATTTTGTGGTGACGAATAACTATAAAGCCTCTTATGACGCATGTAGTCACTTAATCAACAGAGGATATACGCGAATTGCCATTATTGCCTATAAACTGGATATGTCGCATATGCAGGAGCGGATCAGAGGGTATAAGCAGGCTTTGGGCGACAGGAAAATAGCGTTCAAAGAAGAGTGGCTGAAAGAGGTTAAGTTCGAGCATATTGAAAAAGAAGTGAAAGTCGCCATTGATGAAATCATGAATATGGAAACCCGGCCTGACGCTTTGATATTTACAACATATGGTCTGGCAATCAATGGATTAAAGTATTTCAACGAGCGAAAAATAAAAGTACCTGACGATCTCGCGATCGTCAGTTTTGGACAAGCAGAGGTTTTTGATCTGTACTATTGTCCGATTACCTACATGCACCAGCCGCTGGAACAGTTAGGTAAAACCGCCGTGGAAATGTTAGTTAACAAATTGAAAAACCCGGAGGAGGGATTGAGGCAAATACTAATGGAAGCGCAATTGATTGCCAGAGAGTCATCAAGAATGAAAACTGTGACGATTTAAAAATTTACAAAATTGCTTAATCGATTAACTTTATACTGATATTTTCCTAAACCTTTAAAATTGATGGAGCGAAGACATTTTCTGCAATCGGCCTTATGGGGCTCAGCCGCTTTAATGACAAGCTTTCCATTCAAGGATGCGAAGGCGGCCTCCAAGCTTAAAATTACAAAAATCAGATATTACGCCGCGCCCGGTTACAACAAGCCATTGTTTAATCAGGCTCGGGGTATTGTCGAAGTTGAAACGGACGGTGGCATAATCGGCATCGGCGAGGGCGGTTCAAAAGACATGATCGAGCAATGTGCCCAGATGCTGATCGGTGAAGATCCCTTCAAAATCGAGTATTTGTGGCAATACTTGTACCGCGGAATGTTCTATCCGCCAGGTCGTGAAAAATTGCACGCGCTCGGGGCCATTGAGATGGCTCTTTGGGATATCAAAGGAAAAGCACTCGGCGTTCCCGTGTATGAATTAATGGGCGGTGCCTCGAGAGATTATGTGGAGTGTTATGCAACGGGTTTCAAAGCTTCAAAAGCGACCACAGAAGAAGACCGTGCCCGTGATTGTATCGACGCAGGGCTGCGCTGCTACAGGATCGGGCCAACCGGTGGAAATGGTACGGAGCCTTTTGATTTCTATGACAACGCCAAGAAAACGATCGAATTTTGTAAACGGATCGATAGCGCAGTTGGTGGCGGCGGTAAATGGGCCATAGATCTGCATACTCGATTTGATATGACCGACGGATTAAAAATATGCTCGGCTCTTGAAAATATGGAGCCATATTTTGTCGAGGATATCATTCGCTCTGAGAATCCCGGAGCCTATCGTGAAGTACGCGGGATGACAAAAGTTCCGATAGCCGTCGGTGAACAATTTGGTGATCGATGGGATATCAATGAAATGATCGAAAACAGATGGATTGACTACACGCGTGTTACACTTCCCAACACGGGTGGCCTTGCCGAGTTAAAAAAAATTGCCGCACTCTGCGAAACGCATTATGTGGGAATGATCCCGCATTTTACAGGACCACTTTCTACGGCGGCTTTGGTACATGTCCTTGGCTCCAGTAGTCCTTCGCGGTGTCTGATGGAACTTGGAGGAGGAGAACCTGAGCGTCCTGCCTACTTCAATGAAGATTATATTCATTTCAAAAACGGCAAACTATACCTCAATCCTGCTCCTGGCCTGGGTGTAAAATTTGATCCTAAGAAGGCAATGTTCGTAATGGAGGTCAAAGAAAGAACCCAATACCCACATCCATATCTCAAAAGCCCCGACGGGTCAATCCACAATTGGTAAGCGCTCAATTTGCGGTGTAAGTTTAGACAGCCAGCATATCGGAGCAGCGCATCGCCAAGGCTTTCAGCCGGTTTTTTCTGATGGAAGGATGATAAACCGCAGGAATATTGCTTTTACATAAGTAATCCAATCCATCTTTTACAGAACAGTTTATGAGGAAGCTTTTTATACCCGCGCTCATCCTGCTGATTACCATATTTGTAACAACATCCTATCGTTTCGAATATCCGTCTGCTGAGATTAGTAATGGAAAAATAACCGCAAAACTATATCTTCCCGACGCGCAAACCGGCTACTATCAAGGTCTGCGTTTCGATCATGCCGGAGTTGTGTATAGTCTTGAATACAACGGTCATCAGTATTTCGGGCAATGGAACGCTCAAAATACGCCGAAACTTCATGACGCTATCATGGGACCTGTGGAAGAGTTTGTTGCCCTTGGATATACCGACGCACCGGCTGGAAGCGAGTTTGTCAAAATCGGGGTAGGTAAATTGGTCAAGCCGGATGATAAACCATATAATTTCGCCCGGCTGTACGACCTGAAAGATGGTGGAAAATGGAGTGTCAGCAAAAAATCTGACCGGATTGAATTTACCCATATCCTCAACGATGCCGCCGGATATAGTTATGAATACAAAAAAACGCTCCGACTCGAAAAAGGCAAGCCTGTACTTGTCCTGGAGCATAGCCTGAAAAATACCGGCGCAAAAGCAATTGAGACAAGCACTTACAACCACAACTTTTTCGTAATCGATCAGGAGCCGACCGGTCCGAATATGACCACTACTTTTCCGTTTGGCGTTGCTGCCGAAGGCAAAGGTTTCGGTACGATTGCGGATATTAAAAACCAGTCCATTATCTACAACAGAGCACTCGAAAATGGGGAGAACGTTTTTAGTAGTGGGCTTAAAGGATTGACCAATTCATCGAAAGATTACAACCTACAAATAGAGAATATCAAATCAGGCGCCGGGGTCCGTATCGTTGGCGACCAGCCAATTGAAAAACTGGTGTACTGGTCTTGCTCCACCACTTCCTGTCCCGAACCTTACGTGAAAATTTCCGTAAAACCGGGTGAGGTGACGAAGTGGAATATTAAATATGAATTTTACACAAAACAGTAGACTGCCCGACAAATCACCGCTTACATGCCTAAGTATAGTTGATGGAAATCTATCGCTTTCAGATTTGGTATATCCTAATCACTTTATTTAAAATCAGTCATATCAAACATAACCAATGAGTAAAAATACTTTTTCGTGGGATCTTTTTCAAAAGATGCCCATCGTAGGAATTATCAGAAATGTGGACGCAGAGGATGTAAAAACCATATTACCCCTTTGCATTGAGGCCGGTTTGACTACGGTGGAAATTACAATGAACACGTCGGGGGCCAGTGATATGATACGTGATGCAATTGAACAACAGTTTGAAAAATTAAATATTGGAGCGGGTACAGTCTGCAATAAAGCCGATCTGGAAGAGGCCCTTGAGGCAGGTTCTCAATTTATTGTGACACCCATTATTGATAAAAAAGTAATCAAATCGTGCGTAAAAAAAGGAATTCCCATTTTCCCGGGAGCCTATACTCCGAGTGAAATTTACCGTGCGTGGTCGCTGGGCGCGCCGATGATTAAGATATACCCTGCCACTTCTCTTGGACCCGAATATATCAAAGACGTGAAGGCTCCTTTGAATAATATCAAGCTGCTGCCAACGGGGGGAGTGAGTTTACATAATTTACTGGACTTCAAAAAGGCAGGTGCGGACGGTTTTGGCATCGGAAGCCAATTATTTGATAAAGAGCTTATTAAAAACAAAAAATGGGATGAGTTAAAAGCCCACATACAGCAATTCACCTCCCGCCTCGAGGATTAACATTTCTTTTTATGAAGAACTATCGCTGGATCATTGTTGCCCTATTGTTCGCCGCTACGACCATAAATTACCTCGACCGCCAGATTATCGGACTTTTAAAACCGATTTTGGAGAAAGAATTTAACTGGACGGAAACGGATTTCGCCAGGATCGTAATGGCCTTCACTGCGGCATATGCCATCGGTCTACTCTTCTTTGGCTGGCTAATTGATAAAATAGGAACCAAGGTCGGATATTCTTTGACGGTAGTGTTCTGGAGTATAGCGGGGATGCTGCACGCACTTGCGAGAAGCGCGTTCGGATTCGGAATTGCGCGGGTTGGATTGGGCTTGGGAGAAGCCGGAAATTATCCGGCGGCAGTGAAGACTGTAGCAGAATGGTTTCCCAAAAAAGAGCGTGCGCTGGCAACCGGACTTTTCAACGCTGGAACAAGTATTGGCGTGGTCGTGGCCTTGCTGATTGTCCCCTGGATATTAACGCATTTCGGATGGCAGGAGGTTTTCTGGATCACCGGCGGACTTGGATTTGTCTGGCTGGTTTTGTGGATATGGCTCTATGATATCCCTGCCAACCAAAAACGGCTCTCGAAGGAAGAATATGAATACATTATTGCTGGTCAGGATGATAACGTTGTAGAAGAAAAAAATGTAGTCAGCTGGATCAAGCTTTTTACTTTTCGGCAAACCTGGGCTTATATCACCGGCAAGGGTTTGATTGATCCGATCTACTGGTTTTTCCTTTTCTGGCTACCCTCCTATTTCGCCTCAACTTTTAGTCTGGATCTTAAAAAACCAAGTTTGGAACTGATGCTGATATATACTGCTACCACGGTAGGTAGTATCACAGGCGGTTATTTCTCTTCGATTTTGATCAAAAGAGGATGGGAAACGGTCAAGGCGAGAAAGGCGGTATTGCTGGTTTTTGCAGTATTGGAATTGAGTGTGATATTGATCCAGTTTGCTCCGGATGTTTGGGTTGCCGTCGGGTTGATCAGTTTTGCGGTGGCGCTGCACCAGGCATGGGCAACAAACGTATTCACGCTGCCTTCAGATATGTTTCCGAAACAGGCCGTGAGTTCCGTAGTCGGTATCGGGGGTATGGCCGGGGCAGTTGGCGGCATCCTTTTTCCGATGTTAGTCGGTGGTTTGCTGGATAGCTACAAAGCTGTCGGAAAGTTATCGGAAGGGTATAATATACTGTTCACGATTTGCGGGTTAACCTATCTAGTCGCCTGGCTCATCATTCACCTGCTCACCCGAAAGACCGGGAAAGTGACTTTGGAGGAGCTGCGGTAAAGATTTAAACGCAGAGGTTACGGAGTATTGCGCTGAGTTTTTGTAACCGCAATGGACGCGATAGTTTTCGCAAGGGGCGCAAATGGAGAATTATGCCCTTCGATTAATCTTAAACGCAGAGGTTAAGGAGTTTTACGCTGAGTTTCGCAGAAAGGTAAAAATCAGCGTATCAAGAAATATAGTATCTCTATTCCAGTCTCCAATATATATTATCGAAACCATTGCGTCCATTGCGTAACCCATTGCGCCTATCGAGGTTAAATTCCATGAAAAGAAAAATCTCAGCTCAATTCAAGTAAAATTCTTAAACGCAGAGGCTAGGGAGTTTTATGCTGAGTTTCGCAGAAAGTTATAACCCAGCGTAACTCTGCTGCGTTGGTTTGTTCAAGGGTAAAGTTTTTGTAACCGCAATGGACGCGACAGTTTTCGCAAGGGGCGCAAAGGAGAATTTTGACCTTCAATTAACTTGCCTTAAAGCGTATATTTTTTGGTCTCCAAAGTTTACATTTATCAAAACCATTGCGTCCATTGCGTAACCCATTGCGTCTATCGCGGTTAAATTCCACGAAAAGAAAAAACTCAGCGTAACTCAGCGAGCCACTCCATGAACTCTGCGTTTAAAAACAAACGCCGTACCTTTGCAGCATGGATTATTTTAAAAAGCTGCTGGGTCTGCTAAAAATTGAGCGTGAAGAAGATAGAACGTCCTATCTGAAATTAATTGAAAATTCCTCTGTTTCAGACCGGCGAGCCAATGGACTCGCCTGGTATCCAATTGCCATAAGAGGTTCAGAAATGAGCCGCGGCGATTATCTGACTGTTGAACTAGAACGCACTACGCACCATGACATTATCCATCAAATGCGTTCAGGTATACCAGCCGTGCTTTTCTCAAATCACGATGCCAAGAATGACCGTACCGAAGGCGTCGTTAACTATGTAAACGGAAATCGCCTGAAAATCACGCTCCGCACCGACGAATTGCCGGATTGGGCTCAGAACGGCAAATTGGGTATCGATCTGTTGTTTGATGACAACAGCTACGACGAAATGGAAGGTGCATTAAAAAAAGCAGGTGAGCTTTCTCTAGATACTAAAAAGGGGAGACTGATAAATATTCTTACAGGAGAAATCACTCCTACATTTCAAACAGAAACCTATATATTCAACTCTTCTGCATTGAATCCGTCTCAAAATGAGGCAGTCAACCGCATCATATCAGCGAACGAGTTGGCAATTGTCCACGGTCCTCCGGGGACTGGGAAAACGACCACACTTGTGCAGGCAATTAAGGCTTTGTCGAAAACGGATAGCAAACCAATATTGGTTGTCGCACCCAGCAACGCAGCTGTGGATTTACTGAGCGAAAAAATATCTGAAACGGGTTTGAATGTACTTCGGGTTGGGAATCCGGCGAGGGTTTCTGAAAAGCTCCAGTCATTGACAATGGAACAAAAAATGGCCAATCATCCCGCCATGAAGGATATCAAAACCTTGAAAAAGCGGGCGAATGAGTTCAAAAATATGGCTCATAAGTACAAGCGCAACTTTGGAAAAGCCGAGCGAGAACAACGCAAAGCTCTTTTCGATGAAGCGCACAAGATAATGAAGGATGTAGGCAAAACCGAGGAATATATCATCGCCGATCTGATGACCAAAACGCAGGTTGTGACGGCGACGCTCGTGGGTGCAAATCATTACTCCGTTCGTGAATTCGACTATCATACGGTTGTCATCGACGAAGCAGGTCAGGCCCTGGAACCTGCCTGCTGGATTCCGATCCTGAAAGCGCAAAAGGTGGTTTTAGCCGGAGATCCATTTCAATTGCCTCCAACCATCAAATCTGTCGAAGCGGCCAAAGGCGGATTGGAATATACGTTGCTAGAAAAATGCATAGGAACCCATCCAGAAGCCGTTGTATTGCTCGATGAACAATATCGGATGAATGAGGCCATCATGGGTTATTCTTCGAAGGTATTTTATCAAAACAAACTCCGGGCGCATACCTCTGTCGCTAAACATGTGTTGTTCGACGGAGATCAGCCATTGACGTTCATAGATACGGCAGGCTGTGGTTTTGACGAAAAACTGGAAGGCACCAGTTCAACCAATCCGGAAGAAGCCGCGTTCCTATACCGTTTCCTTAGTCGGCTTGTTGAAGATCTCAAGGCATCTCATAGCACGGAAGCTTCATTGATGGCCAATTTCCCGTCTATTGGCATCATATCTCCTTATAAGCAGCAAATCCAACTGCTAAAAGAACAATTAAATCATGTAGCTGATCTTAAACCTTATCTGGCTTATATATCCGTCAACACCATCGACAGTTTCCAGGGTCAAGAACGCGATCTGGTCTTGATTAGCATGACCAGAAGCAACACGGAAGGAACCATCGGTTTCCTCTCAGACTTACGAAGAATGAACGTAGCCATGACACGCGCCCGTAAAAAGCTTGTAGTCATCGGCGACAGCGCCACACTTTCAATTTATGATTTTTACAAAGGTTTTGTTGAATATGCTGAGAACGCGGGAGGATATCATAGTGCGTGGGAGTTTATGGAATAAAGTTAATTTGTTAGTCGTTAGAGGTGTTAAGATATAAATTAAACGCAGAGTTAACGGAGTATAGCGCAGAGTTACGCAGTGAATAAAAACTCCACGCCACTCTGCGCTATACTCTCTTAACTCTGCGTTTAAACACTTGAACCGATAACCCGAAAAATATTTCGAAATAATTATCGCCCCTATTTGGTATATTGAAATTTACTTTTCTATATTTGCACCCCGATACGCACGGTCTTTGGGTTGTTTCGACGAGCAAAGGAAGTGAATTCGGGGAGTGGCGCAGCCCGGTAGCGCATCTGGTTTGGGACCAGAGGGTCGCAGGTTCGAATCCTGTCTCCCCGACAAAAAGCTCGATCTTAGGATCGGGCTTTTTTGATTTTATATGGAATTCACAGTCTTCTTTTAATTTGTTCTTTAAGGTCGCGTAATTCTTTAATTACCTCTTCATTACTTTCCATCAAAAGATTGTTGTGTTTCTGCAAATATGAAGCCACCGCGCGAAGCTCTGATAC
This sequence comes from Dyadobacter sp. HNCC25DJ184, assembly GCF_056895215.1. NCBI lineage: Bacteria > Pseudomonadati > Bacteroidota > Cytophagia > Cytophagales > Spirosomataceae > Dyadobacter > Dyadobacter sp. HNCC25DJ184. The sequence continues at coordinate 118,679 of NZ_JBXHAQ010000004.1, forward strand.
TGAACTCTTCTCTTCCATTGTATAAGGTTGATCAGACTCCCCGATCAGATAAGACATGAGTTCAATTGGGCAAACGTCAAATGCTTTAGCCAGTTTAACATACACCTTGAGAGTTGGAGTTCTCTTATCATTCTCCCAATCTATGTAGGTACTATGTCCTACGCCAACCCTATCTGCAATTTCTCGGGTAGTTAATCTTTTCGAGTCACGCATTTTGCGTAAAAGAGTTCCTATTTCCATGACTAGTTTGTTGATGTATGAAGTATCAAAAGTATATAAGACAGTAAAAGAAAAATTTCTACTGAAAGCTCACAAGCTTTATTTACTCACCGGTAACAAAAAAGAATTTGATCGAATTTTTATTGCCAATTGATCGAATTCTTAAACAGCATTAAATCCAGATTAAATTTACTTTTGGCCTGTTGACTGATTAGCCATGAGAAAAACTTGTTGTTCCTACCCGCCTCTATTCGCAGCCATGTGATACCGGCATTGTATCTGGCAGACTTATTGGCCGATGAGTATGACATTCATTTTGCTGTAACTACGGAAGTATTAGAGGAGATCGTAGTAAAACAGGGGTATAATGCGATCCTGACTAGTAGCTTTCGGGTCTGCCTGGGAATGGAAGGGCAATTTGTGTATGAGAAGAAAAAGAGACGTAGTAAATGGGACGTCCTTCAGAGTATCAGAAAAAATGAAATTTTTCAATTTCGACAAGAGGAATTGAGCCAGATTATTGATCGAATCAAACCATCTGTGGTATTCATTGATATCTTCAACAGCTCGGATATACTAGTTCTTTACCCAAAATACAAGGACACTAAACTGGTGTTTTTAAATCCAATGCTGTCCACCTATCGCATCAATGGATTTCCAACGGTTGAACAAGGGCACTGGCCAGAACAGACGTTAAAACCTCAGATCCCAGAAAAGAAAAAAGGTATCCCATTAAAATACTGGCTATCCAGGCCGGTTGATGCTTTGATATCAAAAGAACTGGATCGACAGGTTCAGTTCTTAACAAATGTCGACGGATTTGCCAAGGAACATCCGATAGCAAGAGACAAAACCAGTGCATTGCTTTTTGATAATATACCCGAAATTATCCTTGCCCCATTGGAGCTGGAATTTTCGGCAGACGTGCGTAAGCCTAACCAGTATTATATGGGTTTGTGCATCAATGAAAATAGACAAGACACAGAACTGGACACGTCTTTCGATAGGCGGTTTGGTAAAATTCAGGAGGAAACAAGAAAAGATACCCGACTGATTTATTGCACCTTTGGCACCTTTTATCAAGGTTCAGACAAGGCTTTACTAGATTTCTTGAACAAATTACTTGACGCAATAGAAGGTTTAGAAAATGTGCAAGCGATTTTCTCAGTAAACAAACTCGTGATCGAAACGCTCAATTACCAAAGGAAAATACCCGCGTACATCCACATGTTCAGCCGTGTTCCGCAGTTAAAGGTATTAAAACATGCCGATTTGTTTGTGACTCATGGCGGATTGGGATCGATAAAGGAAAGTATTTATTATGGAGTTCCTATGTTGGTGTATCCACTGGATCTGCATTATGATCAGAACGGAAATGGGTTGAAGGTGGAACATCATGGGCTTGGGTTAAGGGGAGTGTTTCAGTTTGAGCGGAGCGTTGATATGAAAAGGAAAATGTTTCAGCTGCTAGCCGATGAAAAATACAAAAACAACATATCCGTATTTAATAACGCTTATGCCTCAAAGTATCCCATTAGCAAACTGGCAACTGTTTTTAAGCCATCAACCGACTACTTATGAATTTAAACCCCTCCGAGAAAAACGCAAAAGACGCCATAGAATACTTACTTTGGGCCGCCAAAGTAAAAGTTACATCTAAAGCTGTAACCGAAGGGCTTTGCTTGCATCCCGATTTCCCAAGCATGGCAGCCGTAAGCGATGCATTATCTGATTGGAATGTAGATAATTTGGCTACCCGATTACATCCTGACCAAATTAAAGAAATACCCTTGCCCGCATTGGCATACCTTAAAATTAAAGGTGGGCTACTAGCCCCCATCAAGTCTGTCAAAAATGAAAGCATCACTTGGCTGGATACCCAAGCGGGATGGCAAACAGAAAGCCTGAAAAACTTCCAACAAAAATGGGACGGAGTTACGCTATTAATCGAACCGAATGAGCAATCAGGCGAGATTGACTATGCCAAAAGGAAGAAGGAACAATGGGGTGCAACGGCACGGAAACCTTTTCTCATTGGAGGCACCCTGCTTTTTTTGTCCATCCTGATTGGCCTATTTTGGGGTTACACTCCAAATACAAACCTCCTTCTACTATCAGGGCTTAAATTAGTAGGGTCATTACTCAGCGGTCTATTGTTATGGCAGACTCTCGATTCTCAAAATCCATTCTTGCAGAACTTTTGCCAAATAGGAAACTCCAATAATTGCAACAGTATCTTGCAATCTAATGCGGCCAAATTAACTCCATGGCTATCATGGTCGGATATAGGTAACATTTACTTTTCTGGAGGACTACTGGGGCTTAAACTAAGTATCCTAGCCAAAGATAGCGGTGTAGTCTTTATCCTTGCTGTCCTAAGTTCGCTGGCATTACCATATACATTGTACTCACTTTACTATCAAAAAGTAATAGCCAACCAGTGGTGTAAACTATGCATGGCCGTTCAAGTGACACTCTGGTTGGAGGGTATTTGGGTGTTTATCAATTACTCACAAATAAGCCCGAAATTTAGTACACAAACCATTGCACTATTGGCAATAGCGTTCCTCCTTCCATCTCTCATATGGGTATTACTCAAATCCCCTATGATACAGGCGACTCAGGTGTTTGGCTTAAGAAAAGAGCTACAAAAGCTAAAGTTCAGTGAGGGATATGTCCAAATGGTGTTTCAAAACCAACGCAAGATGCCACCCATATTCAAAAATATGAATACTGTACAACTCGGTAATCCTGAAGCTCCACACATATTAACTGTAGTAACGAATCCACTCTGTGGTCCATGCGCCAAAATGCACATTGAGATAAACCAACTGATTGAAAAAAATAACCAGTTCCAAACCCAATTTATTTTTCTTGGGCCAAACAACGCTATGCGGGTTGCAAATAAATTTTTAGAGGCACCGGCCAGCCAGTTACAAACTCTGATGAATTCTTGGTATCATGACAACCGGCAGGACACCGAAAAATGGTTAAGACAATATCCATTTGAACAAACGCCGGTCCACCAAGAGCAATTCCGGCTTTACGCACGGTGGTGTGAGCTCGCTAATATTACCTCAACCCCTACTGTATTTATTAATGGCGTTCTCTTGCCAGGAGCCTTTCAAATAAACGAACTAGGCGGTATTGTAATGGCCCTAAATCAAGCAAATAACACCTAATCAACTCCATAAGGATTTTCGAAAATCAATGAATATATTTTAAACATTTAATATTTAGAAATTATGACTCTATCAAGCTTTAGCGCCCTTGCCTTAACAAGGGAAGAAATGAAGAATATTTTGGGGGGCGGTAGTTGTGCGGTAACATGGACTACATCTTCCGGTGGTGGTGGTGGTGGTGGCGGCGGCGGTATTCCTTATAGCTGCAATTCGCTTCAGTGGGAATATAACTCCAATGGAACAAAAACTGTCACATGCTATAGTACAAGTTATAATACCGCAAAAAAAATTGGTTCCAACAGCGGAGCGAACTGGTGTTGTAATTCTTGTTCAAGTGCTTCATGGTATTGATATTATGACGCCTAACTTCAGTTAAAAGGGATCGAAATCAGTCTCCCTCAAATAATGTTAGGAAAACAGTTCAGAGCTCCAAGCAAATCACTTGGAGCTTTCCTTCAAATTACGGAAACACCGCACCATAAAAAGATATAAAATAAACAATCTAGTCGCTTATCCAAAAAATATACCTGACTTTTAAATTTTTTATAGCTGGCGAGATAATTTATAGATCAATAATCATAGTTTACACATTCAACTAAGCTAAAGTTATGAAATTTATTTCCTTTTTATCATTGATATTTATTTCTCTCACTTGTTGTTGCCAAAGTTATACTAAAGAAATAGACAATAAAATAATTATGGTGTTTGACAGCATCCCAATATATGAAAGAAGAATATCTCCATTTCCCAAATTTGAGATCAAAGACAGTCGCCCTCAAATTTCAATTTTCGATAATTTCAACAAATACAATTTCAATCCAAAATTCTTAAAAGAAGACACAATTGTATTTTTCACCAATAGTAAAAACATCGCCATCGAGTTTCGATATAAGTTAACTAAGGAGCCAATCCATTATGTAGTTGGAAACGGAGATGTAATTAATTTTAAATTTAAAAATGGTATTCCATATGTGTCTGGTAGGTCAACCAAATTGGATAGTTTACTAAATTACGAATACTATAGAATCCTAAGAAAAGGAGGACCTGAACATAAGACCGCATACGACATATATTCCAATACGTACTTAGAAATCAATAAAATAGAAGAATTATTCTTAGAAAATAAAATAAAATCAAAGTGGTATCAAACCGTAATAGATTCCTTAAAAAATGAACAAAAATATCTGATAAAATTAAAAACATCTTTTAGCCAAGAGTCAGCTACAATCGATTTATTGTTGGACAAATTATTTTATCAAATTGCCAAAATAGACTTCGAACAACATAAACTTAGTAAATCTACAATTGAAAATATTCTCGAAGAACAAAAGTCAGTTCATACCAAAATACCCTACTCTTATTTTTTAGAATTTTTAGAATCTATATCTGATAGTGTCAACGTAAAAACATCGAAGACAATACCATATAAAAATGGTAAAGAAGTCGACTATAGAGAAGTATACGATCGAACAAAAGAATGGAACAAAATCAACGATTTTTATAAAAAACATCTTCTGTACCAATATTTAATAAAAATAGGGAATATATTTCCAGAGTCAGACTTAGATATTTACCTATTAAAATTCTCCAATACTTTTAAAGACACGTTACTTTCAAATAGAATAAGACAAGAATTTCCCATAGTTATCAATAGCACATACAAGGGAAAAGATTCCCTATACCTGATTAACGATAAGAAAACAAATTTGACATTTAAAAAATTATTGGACGCTAATAAAGGAAAAATAGTATATGTCGATTTCTGGGCAAGTTGGTGTGGACCATGCAGAGAATCCATGATTGCGTCACATAAACTACGAAAAAAACTAAAAGATAAAAATATTGCTTTCGTGTATCTGTCAATTGATGATAAAATAATGGCTTGGCAGAATGCAAGTTCGAAAGAGGGATTAACTCAACTAAACCATAGCTATTTAATAACGAACTATAAAACATCAGACTTCTTTACAAAAAATAAGCTATCAGAAATACCGAGGTATATGATTTTTGACAAGACAGGAAAGTTGATTTATGGCAATGCTCCACGCCCAGAAAATTCCGAAACTGAAAATCTATTGATAAAACTAGAAAAAAATACTAATTACTGAACAAATTAATAAATCTTAACTATCAATACACACTTCAATTTCATGGGAATTCAAATTATAAATACATATGAAAATATTCATTATATAAATTTATCGAAACGCATGAAATATTCCAACTTTAAATACTTTATTTTGGAAAAAGTGTTAAATATTAAAGAGTATATTGCTAGATATAAAAGTACATTAAATCTTTCTATAATTCGTAAAAAAATTGCCAAGAAGATACATAAAGTAGACACAAAGAGAGTTCCTAATAAACTTGATGAAATTCGATTGTTTGCCATTATGCGAAATGAGGCTCTACGATTGCCTCATTTTATTAGCTACTATAAGAAAATAGGAGTTAATCGCTTTTTTTTTCTTGACAATGGATCAACCGATTTATCCATGAGTATTGTTCAGTCGGAGGATCTGGCTCACTTATTTTACACAGAGGAACCATACAAGGATCATTGGTTATGGATGGAATATTTACTGGATAGATATGGCAAAGGGCATTGGTGCGTAGTAGTTGATATTGATGAATTATTTGAATATCCAAATTCCAAAAAACTATCATTAACCACTTTGATCGAATATTTGGATTCCTGTAACAAAACAGCGGTATCTTCCTTCCTACTCGATATGTATCCCGAAGGCTCAATTGATAATTCATATTATGTTCCTGGCCAAAATCCTTTGGAAGTTCTCAGATATTTCGATCCTGAGTACTTTTCTCAATTATTTACTTTTTACGACAGAAAGTCAATGAAATCGTTCACAACATCGATTTTAAGTGGAGGAATGCGCGATAGGATTTTTGGGATTAGCAACCCACCTTCAATACTTTCAAAAATTTCACTTTTTAAAAACAATGCTCGGGGGTATTTGGTGCAAGGAATGCACGCAATAAATAATTCTCAGGTAAGTGACATACAAGGAGTGGTCTTTCATACGAAGTTTCTTCAGGATTTTATACCGGAAGTGAAAGAAGAATGTGAACGTGAAGAACACTTTGGAGGAGCATTCTATTATAAAATATTCAATAAAACATTAGAACAGTCTCCTAACATTAAATTTGTTTACTCAGGTTCCGTAAAATTCATCGATTCGCTACAATTACTTGAACTTGGCTTAATGAAAACAACTCTTGAATTTGATGCTTTTGCTCGGAAAATAGAGAGAAAAGAGGAAGCAATATGAAACCCTTCCCACACTATAAACAACTAGACCAAATGGACTGCGGCCCAACCTGCTTACGCATGGTGGCAAAGCATTTCCGACGACATTATACTGCACAAAGTCTAAGAGAAAAAGCCCAAGTAAGCCGGGAAGGCGTCTCCCTGCTTGGTATTGCCGAGGCAGCTGAAGCAATTGGCTTTCGTACTATTGGCGTGAAGGTCACTTTAGAAAAGTTGATAGAAGAAGCTCCACTTCCGTGTGTACTGCATTGGGGGCACAATCACTTTGTAGTGCTTTATGGCATCGGCAGTAGTCAGTCGGCAGTTGGACGAGGGGCATTAGCTAAAATTTGGGGTGGGCGTAAGCCATCGGTTGACATAGATTCGGTTTTTTTCAAAAATACGGGTATTTCAACTAACAAGCCAACCCAGCACATAAAACCCACTGAGGGTAAAGTTCGTAATCAAGTTTTTCATATAGCAGATCCTGCAAGAGGCTTGATCACCTATACCGCTGAAGAATTCGAAAAATACTGGCTGGCGGGCAATACCGATAACAAAAAAGAAGGCCTTGCATTGTTGCTAGAACCTACTGCCCGATTTTACGAAGAACAAGGGGAAAAAGTCAATGGGCTACGGTTTGGGCAGTTATTGGGATATCTTTGGCAATATAAAAAGCTTGTTGTTCAGTTGGGTCTGGGGATGCTAGTTGGAAGTGGACTGTCACTTCGATTCCCATTTTTGACCCAGTCGGTTGTGGATGTCGGTATCGGCACGCAGAATATTTCGTTTATGTATATGGTGCTCATTGGCCAAACGGTGTTGATGTGCAGCACGGCGGCCGTAGATTTTTTGCGAAGCTGGATTTTGTTGCATATCAGTACCAGGCTAAATCTCACCATATTATCTGAGTTCCTGTCAAAATTGATGCGGTTGCCCGTTTCCTTTTTCGATGTGAAACAGTTTGGCGATATCATGCAGCGGATTGGAGATCATCACAGGATAGAATCTTTTTTAACGGGACAGACACTCAGCATTTTGTTTTCACTTTTCAATCTTGTGGTTTTTGGTTTTATATTGGCTTATTATCATTTCTCCATCTTTGCTGTTGCGGTCGGGGCTTCCATTTTGTATGCATTTTGGGTAATCCTTTTTCTAAAACAACGCAGAAAACTGGATACTAAGCGATTTGATATTTCGTCGCGTAACCAAAGCCAGATCGTTCAGCTGATACAGGGAATGCAGGATATCAAGCTTTCTGGTGCGGAAACGCCCAAACGATGGCAATGGGAGCGGACACAAGCCAAACTCTTTAAGTGGAATGTGCGGAGCCTGTCGCTTTCTCAATTTCAGCAAGCAGGCGCATTACTAATCAATAACGGAAAGAATATTTTCATTACTTTTTTAGCTGCCAAGGCTGTGGTCGATGGGCAACTTTCGTTGGGCGGCATGATGTCTGTGCAGTATATCCTGGGACAATTTAATGCCCCCATAGAGCAAATGATTGGCTTTTTACAGTCATGGCAGGATGCGCAGATAAGCCTGGAAAGATTAAATGAAGTACACGAGCTTGCAGATGAAGAACCCGCTGGTGAACAAAAGCGAAAAGAGTGGGATGAAAATCAGCATATCACTATTAATGATCTTACGTATACCTATCCAGGTGCAGGAAATGATCCTGTATTAAAAAAAATAAATCTAACGATACCATATGGAAAAACGACTGCCATAGTAGGTACAAGTGGCAGTGGTAAAACAACCTTACTAAAATTATTGCTCCGGTTTTACGAACCTCAAAGCGGCAATATTTCTTTAAAAGCTACTGAAACCATTAAAAGAATTGGGGCTGAAAGTTTACCAAAACCCATGGTCCAGCCATTAGGAAGTCAGCTCGACCTGAAATATATCTCACACAGGGCATGGCGGCAACAATGCGGTGTAGTAATGCAGGAAAGTTTTATTTTTTCAGACACCATTGCCCGCAACATAGCTGTAAGTGATGAAGTGATAGACCAAAACCGTTTATATCAGGCCGCGCATATGGCCAATATTCATCAATTCATTGAATCGCTTCCGTTAGGATATTACACAAAAATTGGTGCAGAAGGAAATGGTATCAGCCAGGGGCAAAAACAAAGGATATTAATTGCGCGCTCGGTTTATAAAAATCCGCAACTTTTACTTTTCGACGAAGCTACCAATGCACTGGATGCAAATAACGAAGCGGTAATTATTAGTAATTTGGAAGAATTCTTCAAAGGCCGAACGGTAGTTGTAGTTGCACATAGGCTCAGTACCGTGAAACATGCAGATCAGATTATCGTAATGGAAAAGGGTCAAATTGTTGAAACAGGAACACATGCTGAACTGGTTATCGCAAAAGGGAAATATTTTGAACTAGTAAGTAATCAGCTTGAGTTGGCGGAGGGTTGATATTTTCAAATTTTGGATTTTCGAAAATCATATGTTATACCTTTCAAAATTAAACAATTACAAAAATGAGTCTTCTAAATTTTAGTGCCTTCGCTTTAACAAGATCTGAAATGAAAAATGTTGTTGGCGCAGAAAAATGCATGCCTGCACACTATGACGTCTGGGTTCACAACGGCCAAGGAAGTAGCAAAAACAACGGGAATCAACAAGTTTTCTGCGCAACTAGCAAGGATTCCGCGTGGAGAATGGCGCATAAAACCAAACAGTATGGCAACTATGCTATGAGTGTCACCTATAATGCCGGAACCTGTTAGAATCATTGAGGCTGTATAAAATGAAAATCAGCCAAATATAGTTCTGCGAACTATTGACTAGGATGCTTCACTCAGGTTTTTGAGCAGAACTTAATTAAACAAAACGAGGCCGCTTCGGAATAAAATTTTCGAAATTTGTTTCTGAGACGGCCTCCTAAAACTACTATTTTATGCGAAAATATATTTTTATATCAATTGCACTCTTCACTGTTGCCACAACATTTGCTCAGAATGCCCATCCTGTAAAATGGAGTATCGCCACTGTCAAAAAAGCAAAAATCGGAGATACAATTCAAGTAGAGTTTGCCGGAAAAATTAATAATGACTGGTATGTTTATGCCTCCGATTCAGATTCGACGGAATACGTGGATCCTGCCAGTCTTTTCCTTGAAGCAAACTCATCATTTGAGCTGGTTTCAAAATTAAAATCATTTAATGCAACAAATTACTATGACCGCGCCCTTAAAACGAATACAAAGGTATTTAGAGAAAACATACTTATGAAACAAACACTTATTGTCAGGAAAAAGCCATTCATATTAACGGGAATTTTAAAATACACGGTTGTTAGGCAGGATATAAATAGCGGTACGGTTTCTCCCAAAACCAGACGTTTTGAAATAAATATCGAATAATTAAGTGAATACACTGAAGCCCATCACCCCCTTCCCGGAACTCCACAGCGAGGAAGTCCACGAGATTATCCGCCGTCCGCCACACTGGCTGATACAATGGGGTATTACACTTTTTTTCGTGTTGTTGATTGTGCTTCTTGCTGGTTGCTGGCTTATAAAATATCCTGATGTTGTTCCCGCAGCGTTTACTTTAACAGCAAACGAAGCGCCAAGAGCAGTGATCGTGCGGTCGGAAGGGAAACTTCAGCGGTTGCTGGTAAAAGATGGGCAGATGGTTACCCTCGGCCAGGTATTGGCTTTCGGGGAAAGTACAGGAAATCATGAGCAAGTTCTTCAATTAGACAGAGATATTAAAAAATTCACTGCTTCCATACAGCAAGACAGATGGGAAGATGTTAATCAGTTGCGTGTCAATTCTTACAACCAGCTCGGCGAGGCTCAAAATGATTTTCAGACTTTCGCACAAAAACTAGCGGAATTGAAAACCTTTTTAAGAGGCGGGTATTATCTTCAGAAACGTAAGCTATTGTTAGATGATATAGATGACCTACAGGCCTTGGAAGCAAATATCACCGAACAACTCGAACTACAAAATCGTGATTTTGCGCTCGCTCAGGACGAATTTAAAGTGCAAGAGAAATTGCACAATGATAAAGTTATAGCACCCTTAGAATATAAAAGAGAAAAGGCAAAGCTTTTGGCAAGAGAAATGCCACTCAAAAATTTGTCCTCAGCATTGATTCAAAACCGATCTACTCAAACTGCTAAACAAAAGGAAATTCTGGAACTAGACAACTCAATATCAGAGCACAAAAATGGTTTCCTTCAATCCCTACAATCACTCCGAAGCAGTATAGAATTGTGGGAACAACGGTATGTATTGACAGCACCAGTTTCCGGGCGTGTTTCATTTGCAGCTCCATGGCAAGAACAGCAACATATAGCCGTCGGACAAGAACTTCTCACCGTTGAACCGTCAGGAGGAACGTTTCAAGGTTTGGTAAAAATCCCCCAGGCAAATCTAGGTAAGGTAAAGGAAGGGCAAACAATCTTGATAAAACTAGACGGTTACCCTTATCGTGAGTTTGGGATGGTCGAAGGAAATTTGTCTAGACTTTCTTCAACGCCAGGAAAAGACACTGTCTACTGGGGATACGTAGCATTACCACATCAGCTACAAACCAGATATGGTAAAAATCTGACATATCGAAATGGTCTGAAAGGTACGGCTGAAATTATTACTGCCGACAGACGCTTGATAGAAAGGTTTCTTTCTGGCGTGCGCGATGGCGGAAAGTAGTTTAAAGATCCGTACTTCAATCTGCGTAACAAATATCCTCCGCTGTCTCACCGAAAATTTAACAACCCATTCCCAGCCAATAAATATTCCAAAATTACCCCCAAACGCAGTTCATTATATTGACCTCCGATATATATAGCTTCCTTTATTACAAATTAAATCTCGTTTACGATTTTTTGTAAAATAATACATTTGACATCAATCGTCACATTTGTGAATTCTAAAAATGATGCGTGTTCACATACTCCGAACTCTGAAAATTGAAGATCAACCGACCGATTGAATTTAAAAGCAACTCATAACTAAAACTAATTGTACTTTTCCAATACAATTAACGAATTCAATTTTACTATCTATTACCTACCATATCATCAGATTAATATCATATTAAAGAAATAACTACTACTATACAATCTGTGACAAGTTTCACCGATAAACATCAATTCCTGATTTCCCGACAATGGGTAGTTTATTGTAGAACACAGGTTTTGTTAGTGAGCATGGATTCTAACAAAGTTATTTTTCATTCAAGCTAAAAGGTTTAATCTATATAAAAATACTGTTTTAAAAGTTATTTACAAGCTGACCACCTGTCTACAAGTATGTGTTTGCGGAAAATGGAATTGATCAATACAATCAGCAACATGAATGTCGGAAGGGTTTGGGAATTGTATATACGACAAGCAAAACAAGTTTATAATCGAGAAAATCTGATTAAAATTCACTAAATTAAATTAAAATGAAATTAACATTTTTAGTCAGTAAGCGTTTTAAATATTCGCACTGCATCAGACCTCCAAATTGTAAAATTCAAATATCTGTTTCACAATTATTTATACCAAAATTCGAAAAACAAATATCTACTAACTAATGGAAAAAATATATAGAAGTTCTGGCATGCCTAATGCCCGGCTCGCAAATGCGTTTCTGTTTTGTTTGACTCTGCTGATTTCCATTACAGCACAGGCGAATGTTACAGTTAAAGGAAAAATAACGGATGCTGGAAATGGTCAGTCATTGCCAGGCGTGAATGTGTTAATTAAGGGCTCCAACATCGGCGCATCTACTGATTTGGAAGGCCGTTACGAAATCGATGCTCCAGAAAATGCGACGCTGGTTTTCAGCTTTGTAGGATTTGAAACTCAGGAGGTTTTAGTTGGAAACAAAACAACGATTGACGTTCAATTAAAGGCCGACACAAAAGTTCTGAGCGAGGTGGTTGTAATCGGCTATGGTACGGTTAAAAAATCTGATTTAACGGGAGCTGTTGCCACTATCAAGGCAGAGCAGCTGATGGACAAACCGGTTCCAAACGTATCACAAGCGCTCCAGGGAAAAATTGCCGGGGTTGAAGTGAGCGTGAACAGTAACGCTCCGGGCGCCGCTGCAAAGGTTCGTGTCCGTGGTTTGGGTTCGATCAATTCAAGCCTTGATCCGCTTTATGTAGTCGATGGTGTGATTGGTGTCGATGCAAACAGCATTAACCCGAACGATATCGCCTCTCTTGAGGTATTGAAAGATGCCTCATCTACTGCTATCTATGGTGCAAGAGGTGCAAACGGCGTAATCATGATATCTACGAAAAGAGGTAGAGAAGGCGGAACGAAGGTGTCATATGACGGAAATGTGAACGTGAGCGACTTGAACCGTCACGTAAAAACCTTGAATTCAGATGAGTTTGTAAAGGTATATAACGAGGCATATGCCAACGGAACGAAGTTCGATCCAAACGGTGGTGTTTGGGCACCTCCAGCTGCTCTTAACCACACAAATTTCCCATTGTTGTTTGATTCTAACGATAAACCACTCTACAATACCAATTGGGAAAAAGAAACTTATAAGCCTGCGACTTCAAACAGTCATAATCTCAGCTTTCAGGGTGGTAACAAAACCACCCAATATAGCCTTTCTCTGGGATATCTGGATCAGAATGGTATCATGATCACGAGTGCGTTCAAAAGATATAATGTAAGATTTACACTCGATAATCAGATTAACAAGTGGCTGAAAGTGGGTGGTAACTTGTCGTTGATCAAGAGCAAGCAGAGGATGGTATCCGACGGAAACGGAGGCTTGAATGTTCCGCGTATGGTGTCCGAGGAGGTGCCAATCGTACCGGTTAAATATCCGGATGGAACCTGGGCCGGCAACAACGACATCGCCGGCTTAGAAGGCGGTCCGAACCCGGTAAACATTGCAAACAACCGATATACCATTAATAATAACCTCCAGATCTTGGGGAATGCCTATATGCAGTTCCACATCGCCGAAGGGCTCGACTTCAAAACTGACTTGGGGTACAATGTGAATTCGCAGAAAAATAACTATTTCTCTTCACAAAATCTTGCCCACTTATCAAAAGATCAGGGTGGCGTTGCGAACATCAGAGGATATTTGAATAGTTACTGGCAGTCTGAAAACTATCTGACTTACAACAAAACGATCAATGAAAGAAACCGCTTCACTGCGCTCTTGGGAGCTTCCTGGCAGCGCTACAATCAGGAAACAGATTTTGTGGAAACGCAAAATTTCATTGACGATATCTTCGCATGGCATACGCTTGGTTCGGGCTCTGTTCGCAGCAGCTCGACATCGAGTGACTACCAGTGGTCTATGAACTCGTACTTTGCGAGGTTAACTTATAACCTGGATGAGAAGTATTTGTTCACTGCGACGGGTCGTTATGATGGATCATCCAAATTCGGAGCCAACAACAAATTCGCGTTTTTCCCATCTGTCGGTGCTGCCTGGAGAGTTTCTGAGGAAGACTTTCTGAAAGGAAACAAGAATATCACCAATTTGAAACTTCGGGCAAGTTACGGTATATCCGGAAACCAGGAAATTGGTCAATATCAGTCTATTGCGCAAATTCAGCCAAACACCGTGGTATTGGGTGGAGCTCAGCAGTCGGTATTGTCGCCCAACTACCTGGGTAATCCTAACCTGAAATGGGAGCGTTCGCTGCAATTTGATGCAGGCGTAGAATTGGGTATCAGAGAAAACATTGATCTGACTGTTGATTATTACAATCGTACAACTAAGGATCTTTTGCTTCAGGCACCAATTCCATGGTCCGCCGGTCAGCGTTCTTCAAACGTATATGAAAACGTTGGATCGGTCAGGAATTCTGGGATTGAAGTTAGTTTGAATACTACAAACATTCAGAAAAAAGATTTTACGTGGACAACCAGCTTCATATTTGCTGCTAACACCAATAAAATCCTGACCCTGAACAATGGTAATGCGGATATCTTCCCGGGACCAAACTTCCTTGGGCAAAACAACGTCCTTCGCGTTGGATCGCCAATCGGATCGTTATATGGTATGACGCGTTTGGGAACTTACAGCACCGACGAAGCGGCACTTGCAGCAGAGCATGGATTAAAACCCGGCGACAGAAAATATATCTACAATGCTGACGGCAGCAACTATTACAGCATCATTGGTCGCACTACTCCCAAATGGACTGGAAACTTCAACAGTACATTCAAATACAAAGGATTTGACTTTTCTTTTGATATCCGTTTTGTGGAAGGCATAAACACCGCAGCCAACTTTAAACACTCAGTGGAAGACCGTCAGACGATCGCAAACAGCCTTGCAACCGTACTGGATGCATGGACGCCGGATCATCAGAATACAATGATCAGCCAGGTCCGTAATTACAAATTCGCACAGGATTCGCATTTCGATACCTGGTGGGTTGAAAACGGATCTTTCATTCGTGCACAGAATGTAACGTTGGGTTATAGCGTATCACAAAATGCGCTTGAAAAACTAAAACTAAGCAAGCTGCGTATCTATGCAAGTGTTCAAAACCTGTTTGTGATTACGAAATACACTGGTTATGATCCTGAGGTTGATACGTTTAACGCTAGTTACGGCGCTAACAGTTCCTTCTCGCAAAACCTGGACTTCTTTGCTAATCCACGCCCACGCGTATGGAATCTTGGTCTAAGCCTTACCTTTTAATTGAAATCTAGAAAAGACATGAAACGACTTAAATATATTATTCTGGCAGTTGCCACACTGACGATTAGTTCGTGTACAAAATTCCTGGAGGAAGAACCAACAGGTTTTATTACACCTGACTCGGATGTTTCGAGTATCAAAGTGGCAAGAGCATATGCCAATTCAGGCTATATCAATCTTTCAACCGGTTTCAACGGTGGGCAATCGGGCTCCTATGGTGGCAATACATGGAATCTGATGGAATTTATGACGGGAAAATCCAATAGTGATTTGGGACAAACCGGATTTGTAAATTTCCAGAAGCTTATATATAGTAATACTTCCTTCTATTTCGATACCTGGTGGCAACAAATGTATCAGGGAATCGGTGCATGTAACCTTGCAATTCAGACAATTCCGGGCATCAATGCAGCGGGTTTAACGGATGAAGCTAAAACTAATATGCTGGCTGAAGCTCATACCCTGAGAGCGCTTTACTATTTCTATCTGGTGAGAATGTATGGTGCGGTTCCAAGTGTGACCGAGCCACCTAAGGATCTCAACCTGAATTTGTCAAGAACTCCGGCAAAGGATATTTATGATAATATTATCATTCCAGACCTTCTGTTGGCGGAGAAATCCACTTTACCCTGGAAAGACAACACAGGTTTGGTTTCGATGGGCATGGTAGAATCTTTGCTAGCAGATGTATATCTGACTTACGCAGGCGCGCCGATCAAAGGTGGGGATAATAACTATGCAGAATCTGCGAAAAGGTCGCTGAACGTAATTCAAAATGGTGGATATACCTTGTTCACGAACTATACAGATATGATCAACCCGGCGAATAAGAATACTGGTGAGTTTATCTTCCAAATTCAATACGCTGCGGCTGTCCCTGCCACCAATCCGCTTACTGCCCTTACCATTCCTAACTACTCGGGTATTTCCAAGTATTCGGATGAATATGGTTCAGTGTTCCCGACTGCCGAGTTCATCGCTTCGTTCCCGAAAGGCGACAAGCGCGTGGAAGAAAAGCAATTCTTTTACTCGACTTATCCAAGTATCACCACTGGGCAGCCTGTTTTTTTCAAGAATAAGTATATCTACAAATGGTTTGATGCAACGGCTGTTACAAGCACTGCCAAATCGGATTTGAACTACACCATGTATCGTTTGGCAGATGTCTATCTGATGTACGCGGAAGCTTCTAACCGCGCTGGCGGCGGACCTAACAGCGATGCTGTTTCGTATGTAAACGCGATTCGTGAAAGAGCAAATCTTGCTCCAATCGGTGCTTTAAGTCAGGATGCATTTGAAAAAGAAGTTTGGATCCAGCGATATTATGAATTG
Organism: Dyadobacter sp. HNCC25DJ184; assembly: GCF_056895215.1. Lineage (NCBI taxonomy): Bacteria > Pseudomonadati > Bacteroidota > Cytophagia > Cytophagales > Spirosomataceae > Dyadobacter > Dyadobacter sp. HNCC25DJ184. Next base: position 135,334 of record NZ_JBXHAQ010000004.1, read on the forward strand.
TGCTTCGAGAATAAAATGTGGTTCGACATGCTTAGAACCCAAAAGGTTCACAACGACGTGACCGGCAACTGGGACGACTTCATTGGTCATACCACCGTTTACGGGGCAACTTTCACAGATAAACAATTGCTGTTCCCGATCCCTAAACAGGAATCAGATGTCAATCCTAATCTGTTGAATTGATCTTATTTTGCCAAGAAGGCTCGGAGGCGTCAGGAGTAATAACTTGCTTCGTTTCTTAGTGCCTTTTATGGCAGAATCATCTAAGCCTAACTTTGATCAAAAGAGCACTCTTGTCGAGATACAGGAGTGCTCTTTTATTTGCAACGAGGGTACAAGGTGTTAACATGTAATCTCAAGTCAGTCTTCTTTGTGCTTTCGTGTCTTTGTGGCAAAACATTTGTCAATCTTAGTATTCACCTCGCACGTATAGTACCTTTCCTAATATATATCACTCGGGCTGAAGGAATGGCTGGTAAATTGTGTTGGAACTAATATCCCTTGTTTTGAGTAAATTCTTTTATGGAAATAGGCATTAGTAGTTTTGGAGAAATCGTCCCGGAGCACGTTTCGGGAAATGCGACACGTACGCACGAGCGCATGCAACAAATATTGGAAGAGATTCAGTTGGCAGATCAGGTTGGACTTGATGTTTATGCTTTGGGCGAACATCATCGCCCTGACTTTATTATATCCGCACCGGAAGTAATATTGGCAGCGGCTGCCACATTAACAAAAAATATAAGGCTTTCAAGTTCTGTAACTGTGCTTAGTTCTGCTGACCCGGTAAGGACTTTTCAAAATTTTGCTTCTCTTGATCTTGTATCAAATGGTCGCGCCGAAATCATGGCAGGACGTGGCTCTTTTATTGAGTCGTTTCCACTTTTTGGATATGATTTGAAAGATTATGACGCTCTTTTTACGGAAAAGCTCGAGCTCCTTTTAGCCATCAACAAAAGCGAAAAAATTACCTGGAGTGGCAAACATAGGGCGTCACTCAAAAATGAGGGCGTATATCCTCGTCCCTTGCAACCGTCTATTCCGATATGGCTGGCCGTGGGCGGTACTCCTGGCTCGGCGGTGCGCGCCGGAAAGCTCAATATGCCGATGACATTGGCCATGTTGGGAGGAAGCCCCGACCGATTTGTTCCTTTTACGGATTTGTATCGAAAGTCTGCGAAAGAAGAAGGGCATGATGTGAATAACATTCAGTTAGGAATCAACGCCCAATTCTACGCCGCGAACACGAGCCAGCAAGCTTCTGACGAGTTTTTTCCTCCATATGAAGTATTGATGAACCGCGTCGGACGTGAACGCGGATGGTCGCCTATTAACAGAGATCAGTTTGAATATAGTCGGGAATATGGGCCGTTACTGGTCGGAAGCCCACAGGAAATTATAGACAAGCTTCTTAAGATGCATGAGCTTTTTGGCAATACCCGGTTCCTGATGCAGATGATTGGAGGTCCTCAGGTTTCTCATAGTAAAACTTTGCATGCGATCGAATTGCTGGGCAATGTTATCGCTCCGGCGGTAAGAAAAGCGACGGAGAAATGATATTAGGTTCAAACTGGTGCTGTTAACAGGCATTGACTCATTGTCGAAAAACAAGAAAGTGAGCGGCTCATATTGAGAAACGCTCACTTTCTTTTTGAATTTCCTGATAGCTCGGCAACCGCCTATGCCTCTCCGCCCGGTCCACCAAAACTGATCGGAAAATTGAACGTAGGTTCTATTTCCTGAGTATTCTGAATGGGGCCATATTGCTCCTCATATTTGTCTATATTGTCTTTCAAAGCCACGATAAGCCTTTTGGCGTGTTCCGGGGTGATAATAACCCTTGCCTTAACCTTGGCGCGTGGTACGCCAGGCATCAAACGTATAAAATCAAGGATAAACTCACTGTTGGAATGCGCAATCATGGCAAGATTTGAGTAAACACCCTCCGCCATCTCCTCAGATAGCTCCACGTTGATCTGTTGTTCGTTTTCTTTATTGTTGTCTTCCATGATGATTATGATAATTACCTCTCAAAGGGCTATAAATGTCTTTCAGGGTGAAATTTACTAAAATTAACCAGCAACCAAAAGAAAGAGCCGGTTCCACTCTCGCAGAACCGGCTCTTTTATATTTTACGAAACCTAACTAAACAAGTTCTTTCTTCTTACGAGCTTGTTTTTCGCGTGATTCATTCAGTGCATCAAACTCATCCTGAGATCCAACCATTAGATTTTCATACAAACGCATACCCGTACCAGCCGGGATCAAGTGACCAACGATCACGTTTTCCTTCAGACCTTTCAGTTCGTCACGTTTTCCACGTACCGCTGCTTCGCTCAATACTTTCGTTGTTTCCTGGAACGATGCCGCAGAAACGAAACTTTCAGTACCCAATGAAGCTTGTGTGATCCCCATCAAAGTAGGTTTCGCCACAGCCGCTTGTGCATCACGCGCTACAACCAGTTTAAGGTCACGGCGTTTCAGACTTGAATTTTCATCGCGAAGACGACGAACCGAGATAATCATACCTGGTTTCAATGATTCCGAGTCTCCGGAATCCTCAACCACTTTCATATCCAGAATCTTGTCGTTTTCTTCACGGAATACCACTCTGTCAACAGCCTGCATTTCAAGGAAGTTAGTATCACCTGCATCCAGAATTTCAACTTTCTGCATCATCTGGCGTACGATACATTCGATGTGCTTATCATTGATTTTCACGCCTTGCAGACGGTATACTTCCTGAATTTCATTTACAAGATACTCCTGAACAGCGGTCGGTCCTTTGATAGAAAGGATATCTGCTGGCGTAATCGCTCCATCAGAAAGTGGATCTCCAGCTCTTACGAAGTCACCATCCTGAACAAGGATGTGTTTCGAAAGTGCTACCATGTAACGACGTTGTGTTCCGTCTTTTGATTCGATATGAATCTCACGGTTACCACGTTTCACTCCACCATATGATACCACACCGTCGATTTCAGTAACGGTTGCAGGGTTAGATGGGTTACGCGCTTCGAACAATTCCGTTACACGAGGAAGACCCCCTGTAATATCACGAGTCTTACCAACAACGCGAGGGATTTTCGCCAACGGCTGACCAGCTTTCACTGCCGCGCTGTTCTTAACTACCAAACGAGCCCCAACCGGAAGGTTATAACCTTTTTCAGTCTGATCTTTCAACAACGTACTCTTACCTTTCACCACGATTGCCGGGTTTTTGGTTTTATCACGTGTTTCAATGATAACTGACTCCTGGAAGCCTGTTTGCTCATCAAATTCTTCACGGTAAGTAATACCTTCTTCGATTGCATCAAAAACAACTGTTCCTGTGAATTCTGAAAGAATTACTGCGTGATATGGATCCCATGTACACAATTCCTGGCCTTTGAAAACGATATCGCCTTCTTTTACCAAAAGGTGAGCACCATAAGGTACGTTATTACTGATCAGCAATTGTTTCGTTTCAGGGTGAACAACTTTCACCTCACCTGAACGACCCATTACCACTGTTACATCATCTCCTTCCGAGTTAACAGATTGTACCAAACGAAGATCTTCGAATTGGATCAAACCGTCGAATTTTGCTTTGATGTTTGCATCAACAGAAATGTTGGATGCAGTACCACCGACGTGGAACGTACGAAGTGTCAACTGCGTACCCGGCTCACCGATTGACTGAGATGCAATTACACCTACAGCTTCACCGATGTTTACCATATATGCAGAAGCAAGGCTTCGGCCGTAACATTTTGCACAAACACCATTACGCGTTTCGCAAGTAAGTACGGAGCGAATCTCAACAACCTCAATACTGGTTTCGTCAATATACAAAGCGATCTCCTCAGTAATCTCGCCACCTGATTCAACGATCATCTCGCCGCTCAATGGATCGAAAATATCATGTACACTCACACGACCAAGGATACGCTCAGATAACGGCTCAACGATATCTTCGTTGTCTTTCAAGGCCGAAGTAGCAATACCACGAAGGGTTCCGCAATCTTCCTCAACAACTACAACATCCTGAGCAACGTCATGCAAACGACGAGTCAAGTAACCCGCATCCGCAGTTTTAAGAGCTGTATCGGCAAGACCTTTACGAGCACCGTGTGTTGAGATAAAGTACTCAAGAACGTCAAGACCTTCTTTAAAGTTAGAAAGAATCGGGTTCTCGATGATCTCACCAGCACCACCAGCGATGTTTTTCTGAGGCTTGGCCATAAGACCCCTCATACCACCCAACTGACGAATCTGCTCGCGGGAACCACGGGCTCCTGAGTGCATCATCATATAGATTGAGTTAAATCCACCCTGATCTGTTTCCAGTTGTTTCATCAATGTTTCTGTGATACGCGAGTTAACACGTGTCCAGATATCGATCACCTGGTTATATCGTTCGTTTTCGGTAATAAGACCCATCAGGTAATTACTCCAAACGTTTTCAACATCTATTTTTGCCTGGTCGATCAGTTTTTCCTTCTCGTCAGGAACCATTACGTCGTTCAATCCCATTGACAAACCACCTTTGAACGCCATTTGGAATCCAAGTTCTTTGATTTCGTCAAGGAACTGAGCAGTACGAGCCACACCAGCCATTTTGAATACCAATCCAATGATCTGCTGAAGCTTTTTCTTAGTCAACAATTCATTGATATATCCAACTTCTTCCGGCACAGCCTGGTTAAACAGAATACGTCCTGCAACGGTTTCAACCTGCTTGATCTCAAATGTTCCGTCGTCGTTACGAACACGCAGACGGCATTTGATATTCGCATGTTTCGAAAGTTTGCCTTCGTTGATCGCGATAATCACCTCATCCGGACCGTAGAAAATCTTACCTTCTCCAACGATCGGATATTCAGGAGTACTTACACGTCCTTTCGTTACGTAGTAAAGACCCAAAACCATGTCTTGTGAAGGTACCGTGATCGGTGCTCCGTTGGCAGGGTTCAAAATATTGTGAGATGAAAGCATCAACATCGAAGCTTCCAATACGGCTTCTTGACCTAGTGGTACGTGTACCGCCATCTGGTCACCGTCAAAGTCAGCGTTGAATGCAGTACAAACCAATGGGTGTAGCTGAATCGCTTTACCTTCGATCAACTTAGGTTGGAACGCCTGGATACCTAAACGGTGAAGCGTTGGAGCACGGTTTAGAAGAACAGGGTGTCCTTTCAAAACGTTTTCCAAGATATCCCAAATCACAGGATCTTTACGATCTACGATTTTCTTAGCTGATTTTACAGTCTTAACAATTCCACGCTCGATCAGCTTACGGATAATAAACGGCTTGAAAAGCTCAGCCGCCATATCCTTTGGCAAACCACATTCGTGCAATTTCAATTCAGGACCTACCACGATAACCGAACGACCAGAATAATCGACACGCTTACCAAGCAAGTTCTGACGGAAACGACCCTGCTTTCCTTTCAACATATCTGAAAGTGATTTCAAGGCACGGTTACCTTCCGAACGTACAGCGTTTACTTTACGGCTGTTATCGAAAAGTGAATCCACAGCTTCCTGCAACATACGTTTTTCGTTACGCAAGATTACCTCAGGAGCTTTGATCTCGATCAATCTTTTCAGACGGTTGTTACGGATAATAACACGACGGTAAAGATCATTCAAATCGGAGGTCGCGAAACGACCACCATCCAAAGGCACAAGCGGACGAAGTTCTGGTGGAATTACCGGAACCATACGGATCACCATCCATTCAGGACGGTTTTCGATACGTGTATTCGCGTCACGGAAAGCTTCTACTACTTTCAGACGTTTCAAAGCTTCCGCTTTACGTTGCTGAGAAGTATCAGTAGCAGCCTGGTGGCGAAGCTGGTATGAAAGTTCATCCAAATTGATACGGTTCAAAAGCATTTCCAGAGCATCAGCTCCCATTTTGGCAATAAATTTGCCTGGGTCTGTGTCAGGAAGCATTTGGTTTTCACGAGGCAATTTGTCGATGATATCCAGGTATTCATCTTCGGTCAGGAAATCAAGATAACCTACGCCATCTTCCTCCTTAACACCAGCCTGAACAACTGCATACCGCTCGTAATAAATAATCTGATCCAATTTTTTGGTAGACAATCCCAGCAAATAACCAATTTTGTTTGGCAAGCTGCGGAAGTACCAGATATGAGCTACAGGAACTACCAATTCGATATGCCCCATACGCTCACGACGTACCTTTTTCTCAGTAACTTCTACACCACAACGGTCGCATATGATACCTTTATAACGGATACGTTTGTATTTACCACAATGACATTCCCAGTCCTTCACAGGTCCGAAAATACGCTCACAGAACAACCCACCCATTTCCGGCTTATAAGTACGGTAATTGATGGTTTCAGGCTGGGTTACTTCACCAAAGGAGCTTTCAAGTATTGACTCCGGTGATGCCAGACTGATCGTCATTCTGGAAAAATCACTATTTAATTTTTTGTTCTTTTTGAAAGACATAATGAAAAGTCGTTTGTCTGTTAGTCGAAACTCAATTTTTATTTCATTTCTAAGGGGAGCATTTTTTAAGGAACGCTCCCCTTACGACTAAAAATTAGTCCAGCGTGATCTCCAATGCTAATCCACGAAGCTCGTGAACAAGTACGTTGAATGACTCCGGAATATTTGGTTTCGGAAGGTTTTCACCTTTCACGATCGCTTCGTATGCTTTGGCACGGCCAACAACGTCATCAGATTTTACAGTCAGGATTTCCTGAAGGATATGTGATGCACCGAATGCTTCAAGTGCCCAAACTTCCATTTCTCCAAAACGCTGACCCCCAAACTGCGCCTTACCACCCAACGGTTGTTGCGTAATAAGTGAGTATGGCCCGATAGAACGCGCGTGCATCTTATCGTCAACAAGGTGACCAAGCTTCATCATGTACATCAGACCAACTGTTACCGGCTGATCAAATTGCTCACCCGACAAACCGTTATATAGGTATGTACGTCCCCAATCTGGCAGACCTGCTTCTTTCAACTCAGCCGCAACTTCCGCTTCTGTTGCACCGTCAAAAATCGGTGTAGCATAACGACGACCCAGTTTCTGACCAGCCCATGCAAGAATGGTTTCATATATCTGACCAATGTTCATACGTGATGGTACCCCAAGTGGATTCAACACGATATCAACTGGTGTTCCGTCTTCTAGGAATGGCATATCTTCATCACGTACAATACGGGCAACAACCCCTTTGTTACCGTGACGACCCGCCATTTTATCCCCTACTTTCAATTTACGTTTCTTAGCGATATATACTTTTGCAAGCTTAACGATACCAGCAGGAAGTTCATCACCCACTTCAAGTGCAAAACGATCGCGTTTGAAACGACCCATCAATTCGCTTCTAGAATTCAGGTAGTTCTTCAATAGGAGAGAAACCTGAAGGTTGATGCTTGGATCATCCGACCAGTTGTCGGTCAATACGTCTCCGATAAGGTTTACTTCCTCAGGAACTGCATATTGGCTTTCGTCACGATATGGGTTGTTTGCCGGGAACAAATTCTCAGAGATATTTCTCACGTTGAATTTCATTCCATTGCTGATCAACTCATCGCCAAACTTATGTTTAACACCCTGGCTGGTTTTACCGTCAACAAGCTGAACCAACTTGTCGATAACACGTCCACGAAGCTGAGTAAGATCGCGGCCATATTTCTTCATCAACAAACGAAGTTCGTCTTTGTGTTTTGCACGCTCCTCTTTGGTAGGACGAGAGAACAATTTGGTATCGATAACTACACCCTTCATCGATGGTGGTGCTTTTTTCGAAGCATCTTTCACATCGCCGGCTTTATCTCCAAAGATTGCACGAAGTAGTTTTTCTTCCGGAGTTGGATCTGACTCTCCTTTAGGAGTAATCTTACCGATCAATATATCTCCTTCTTTAACTTCTGTACCAACCTGAACGATACCGTTTTCGTCAAGGTTCTTAACTGTTTCCTCACTTACGTTCGGAATTTCAGCTGTTAATTCTTCTTCTCCGCGTTTTGTATCACGAACTTCAAGTTCGAATTCTTCAATGTGGATAGAAGTAAAAATATCGTCACGAACAACTTTTTCAGAGATTACAATAGCATCCTCAAAGTTGTATCCCTGCCAAGGCATGAAGGCAACCAAAAGGTTACGTCCAAGAGCAAGTTCACCACCTTCGGTACCATATCCCTGACATAGTGCCTCACCTTTAGATACTTTCTGACCTTTCAACACCATTGGCTGAAGATTCAAACATGTATCCTGGTTAGTACGACGGAATTTAACCAGATCATAAGAAACGCTGTCTTCAATAAAGCTAACAAGGCGTTCTGCGTCTGTACGGTAATATTTAACGACAATTTTAGTAGCGTCTACGAACTCAATCTCTCCATCACCTTCGGCAACGATAAGAGCACGTGAATCCATAGCCACACGTTTTTCAAGACCGGTACCCACAATAGGAGCCTGAGGGCGCAACAATGGCACACCCTGGCGCTGCATGTTAGATCCCATCAAGGCACGGTTAGCATCATCATGTTCAAGGAACGGAATCAACGAAGCTGCAACAGAAACAATCTGGTTGGCAGCAACGTCCATATAGGATGCCTGAGAAGGATCAACCATAGGGAAGTCACCTTCGAAACGTGTTTTGATTTTGTCTACCTTGAAGTTTCCGTCCTTGTCCACCTGCGAGTTTGCCTGCGCGATGTATTTGGAATCTTCTTCTTCGGCAGTCATATATATGATATCATCCGTCAGCTTTCCGCCGCTATCGATCACGCGATATGGAGTTTCGATGAAACCCATTCCGTTCACTTTCGCAAATACGCAAAGAGAAGAAATCAAACCGATATTTGGACCCTCAGGAGTTTCAATCGTACACAGACGCCCGTAGTGGGTATAGTGAACGTCACGAACCTCAAAACCAGCTCTTTCACGGGAAAGACCACCAGGCCCAAGTGCCGACATACGACGTTTGTGGGTAATCTCAGCCAATGGATTTGTTTGATCCATGAACTGCGACAACTGGTTGGTTCCGAAGAAGGAATTAATTACAGAAGACAACGTACGCGCATTGATCAAATCAACTGGCTTGAAATCTTCATTGTCACGCACGTTCATACGTTCTTTAATGGTACGCGCCATACGCGCAAGACCAACACCGAACTGTGCATAAAGCTGCTCACCTACCGTACGAACACGACGGTTTGACAAGTGATCGATATCATCGACAACCGCTTTTGCATTGATCAAACCGATCAGATACTTAACGATAGATACGATATCACCAGTCGTTAACACGCGAACGTCAAGGCTGGTATCAGAACCAAGCTTCTTGTTGATACGGTAACGACCGACATCACCCAAATCATAACGCTTATCACTGAAGAACAAGCTCTGGATTACATCACGAGCAGTTTGTTCGTCAGGAGCCTCTGCATTACGAAGTTGACGATAGATTTGCTCAACAGCTTCTTTGTCTGAGTTTGAGCTATCTTTTTGAAGCGTATTATAAATGATGTTATAATCCGCAACGTTCATATCTTCTTTGTGAAGAATCACTGATTTTTGACCTGAGTCAACGATCACTTCAATATCATCAGGTGATATTGTCGAATCACGCTCAAGCAAAACTTCGTTACGCTGGATAGAAACTACCTCACCGGTATCTTCATCCACGAAGTCCTCAGTCCAGGTACGAAGTACCCTTGCAGCCAATCTCCGGCCCACTGCCTTCTTAAGATTTGCAGGTGTTGCGCTGATTTCCTCAGACAAACCGAACAAGTCAAGAATATCCTTATCCGAACCAAAACCGATGGCTCTCAAAAGTGTTGTTACCGGGAATTTCTTCTTACGGTCGATATAGGCATACATGACGTTGTTAACGTCAGTAGAGAACTCAATCCACGATCCTTTGAAAGGAATGATACGGGCTGAATACAACTTCGATCCATTTGTGTGCTTACTCATTGAGAAGAACACTCCAGGTGAACGGTGTAGCTGAGAAACGATTACACGCTCAGCACCATTGATTACAAACGAACCACGTTCGGTCATATAAGGGATATTCCCTAAGAATACCTCTTGCTCAATGGTTTCAAATTCTTCATGGTCAGCATCATTACATATCAAACGTAATTTTGCTTTCAATGGAACTGCATAAGTAAGACCACGATCGATAGATTCATCAACCGAATACTTTGGCGGCTCCAAAAGATAATCAATAAACTCAAGAACGAAATTGTCGCGAGAGTCTGCAATTGGGAAGTTTTCAGCGAAAACTTTGTACAAGCCTTCACCTGAACGGTCTTCAACCGATGTATCAAGACTGAAGAAATCCCGGAAAGACTGAACCTGGATTCCTAGCAAGTCCGGATAGTCGATAACCGGATTGATCCTAGAGAAATTTTTTCTGGGTTTGTTTTGTGTAGCCAAGGCCATTTGTGATTTGGGTTAACAGAACGAAAATCAAAGCGCATACGTAACCAAACATAACGCGCAATCGTACCAATTAGTTTAAAACCGCAATCGAATTGCCTCGTAGAGCTTAAAGATTGACAGTCCCTCTTATTCTTTTCTACGAGTAAAGAATTGTTTCAGACGTGTCACCTGTGAAGATTAGAAAACGCAAACCTGTCAAGTTTCCTAATTATAATACCAACGTTTAGTAGCGGACTTTGTTGGATATTAATTTAAATAGGAATAGACCTGATTAGAAAATCAGGCCTATTCCAGGTAATATCAGGCTATACCTGAGGTATAATTATTTAACCTCAACTACTGCACCAGCTTCTTCAAGTTGTTTTTTCAAAGCCTCAGCTTCGTCTTTTGCAACTCCTTCTTTAACTGGCTTTGGAGCACCGTCAACTAGTTCTTTTGCTTCTTTAAGTCCAAGACCTGTAAGATCTTTAACCAATTTCACAACAGCTAGCTTGCTTGCACCAGCTTCTTTCAAGATTACGTCAAAAGAAGTTTTTTCCTCAGCTACAGGAGCATCAGCACCCGCTCCGCCAGCAGAAGCAACAACCACCGCACCAGCAGCAGCTGGCTCGATACCGTACTCATCCTTAAGAATTGTAGCCAATTCGTTCACTTCTTTAACCGTTAGGTTAACAAGCTGTTCCGCGAAAGCTTTCAAATCTGCCATTTTTATTTTTGATTTTGTGATTATACAATAAGATTGATTTTAAAGCTCCTTCTTTATTTACCCGGAGAGCCAGACCTGGTCTTTTATTATTAGTCTTCCTTTTCAGATAAAGTCTTAAGGATTCCTGCCAATTTGTTACCTCCACTCTGAAGAGCACCGATAACATTTTTCGCAGGTGATTGCAACAACCCGATAACTTCTCCAATCATCTCTTGTTTCGATTTCAGAGAAACCAAAACATCAAGCTGGCTTTCGCCTATGAAAACAGCAGTATCAACAGAAGCTCCTTTAAATTTAAGCTTGTCACTACCAGTTTTCTTCTTGAACTCTTTTATCAATTGTGCAGGAACTTTACCTGACTCCGGGTGAAACAAAACTCCTGACATTCCTTTCAATACTTCTGTATTGAAAGCTGAATAATCAGTATCTAATGTTTCTAAGGCTTTCTTAATCAGTGTATTCTTAACAACACGATACTCAATACCACGCTCGAAGCAAAGTCTTCTAAGAGAGTTAGCCTCTCCAACGGACATGCCTGTTGCATTAGTGATATAGAAATATGGCGTGTTCGAGAATTTCTGACTTAACTCGTCAATTATTACTGCTTTCTCTTCCCGTGTCATAATTATAATCCTGGAATCGTGTTTTTATCAACTGTAACACCCGGGCTCATCGTACTTGACAAGTGAATGCTCTTTACGTAAGTACCTTTCGCTGAAGATGGCTTCAAACGCACTAAAGTATTGATCACTTCCTGTGCATTTTGAGCAAGTTGGTCTGTTCCGAAAGAAACTTTACCAACACTAGTGTGAATGATTCCGGTTTTATCAACTTTGAAATCTATCTTTCCAGCTTTTACTTCTTTAACAGCTTTTGCTACATCTGGTGTAACGGTACCTGACTTAGGGTTTGGCATCAATCCGCGAGGACCTAAAACCTTACCTAACCTACCCACTTTTGCCATAACACTCGGCATAGTGATGATCACATCGATATCTGTCCAGCCTTGTTCGATCTTTTGGATATACTCGTCAAGACCAACGAAATCTGCTCCAGCTTCTTTCGCTTCCGACTCCTTGTCAGGAGTACACAGAACCAATACGCGAACTTCTTTACCTGTTCCATGAGGAAGTGTAACCACCCCACGAACCATCTGATCAGCTTTACGAGGATCAACGCCCAAACGAACGTCAATGTCGACAGAAGCGTCAAACTTGGTATAAGAAATCTGTTTCAGAACGTCCGCAGCTTGTTCCAATGAGTACGCTTGTTCAGCGTCGAATTTTGAAAGAGCTTCTTTTTGCTTTTTGGTCAATTTTCCCATGTTCTTTTTGCTTTGGCGTAAATTAAATTACGCTCAGTTGTTTTCTTCCCACGGGGCTTTGCCTGCAACGGTAATACCCATACTACGAGCCGTTCCCGCAATCATTTTCATAGCTGAATCAATTGTAAAGCAGTTTAGATCCGGCATTTTTGTTTCAGCGATCGTACGAACCTGATCCCATGAAACGGAACCAACTTTGATACGGTTCGGCTGAGCAGAACCTGACTTTACTTTTGATGCCTCTAGAAGCAAAATAGCGGCCGGGGGAGTCTTTATGACGAAATCAAAAGACTTATCCTTATAGTATGTAATAACTACCGGCAATACCACACCCATTTTATCCTGGGTACGGCCATTGAATTGCTTGCAAAACTCCATGATATTCAAACCCTTTGAACCTAATGCTGGTCCAATCGGAGGTGAAGGGTTGGCTTGGCCACCTTTTACCTGTAGTTTGACGTATCCACCTATTTCTTTTGCCATTGTTTTGGAATTTGTCGGTTCATTGAAAGCGCTGGTGATTCACATGCAAGTGGAAGCTTACCCTGCTCACCATTCTATCAATTTTCCTTTTCTACTTGTGCGTAACTGAGTTCCACGGGTGTATTACGCCCGAATATTTTTACAACTACATTGAGTTTTTTCTTCTCATCGAATACTTCTTCAACCACTCCGATAAATCCACTGAACGGACCATCCACTACCTTGATCATTTCTCCTTTGATAAACGACAAGCTCGGAGCTTCTTCCTGTTGATCAGCCTCATCAAACTTACCGAGGATACGGTTGATCTCAGACTGACGAAGCGGTACAGGAACCTTGGAATTCCCCTCAGCATTACCTAAAAATCCGATAACACCAGGGATACTTGTAATAATGTGCAGTACTTCACCTTTTGAAAGGTCGGCCGAAATGATAATGTATCCGGGGAAGAAATTCTTTTCCCGAACTCTTTTCTTACCGTTACGCATCTCATAGATCTTCTCCGAAGGGATCAGAATCTGCGGAACGAATTCAGTGAGTTTTTGCCGTGTTATCTCATTCTCGATATAGGACTTGATTTTTTTCTCTTGTCCTGACACTGCTCTTAATACAAACCAATTTAGACCACTCATACCATTATAGGGATTTCTTCTAAAAAAAAGCCTTAGAAAGACTCATAAAACAGCTTGAGTGCGTTCTCAAAAGCAAGATCCATCACACCAACAACGAAGGCAAAAATGAGAGAACCCACTAAAACCAATGTTGTATTGGCCTGAAGCTCATTAAATGGTGGCCATGTTACATGCTCGGTTATTTCCTCCCAAGACGCCTTTAGAAATGAAGTAAATTTTTCCATTTTTCCTGTTTACTAATGCACGGGTGGAGAGATTCGAACTCCCATCAACGGTTTTGGAGACCGCTATTCTACCCTTGAACTACACCCGTATTTTCTTCAACCCATTGTTTGGGGCTGCAAAGATACAAATTAGATTATAAAAAACAAGTGCATTTCTGCCGAAATGCACTTGTTAATTTATTTATCTCGTATTAATCTACGATCTCAGTTACCTGACCAGCACCTACGGTACGTCCACCTTCACGAATCGCGAAACGAAGACCTTTTTCCATAGCAATCTTGTTGATCAATTTCACATCGATAGTGATGTTATCGCCTGGCATAACCATCTCAACACCTGCTGGAAGAGTGATCTCTCCAGTTACGTCAGTTGTACGGAAGTAGAACTGAGGGCGGTATTTGTTAAAGAATGGAGTGTGACGACCACCTTCTTCTTTCGAAAGAACGTAAACTTCACCTTTGAATGCTGCGTGTGGCTTAACAGAACCTGGTTTACAGATTACCATTCCGCGACGGATATCTTCTTTGTCAATACCACGAAGAAGAAGACCTACGTTATCACCAGCTTCACCACGGTCAAGGATCTTACGGAACATCTCAACACCAGTTACGGTTGATTTAAGACCTTCTGCACCCATACCCAAGATATCAACAGGATCTCCAGAGTTGATCACACCACGCTCGATACGACCAGTTGCAACAGTACCACGACCAGTGATCGAGAATACGTCTTCAACAGGCATAAGGAATGGAAGATCAGTCATACGTGGAGGAATTGGAATGTAGCTGTCAACAGCGTCCATCAAATCCTCGATAGTTTTAACCCATTTCGGTTCGCCATTCAATCCACCCAAAGCAGAGCCTTGAATTACAGGAATGTTATCACCATCATAGTCATAGAAGCTCAATAGTTCACGAATCTCCATTTCTACCAGTTCAAGTAGTTCAGGATCGTCAACCATATCCACTTTGTTCATGAATACCACCAATTGAGGAACACCAACCTGGCGAGCCAAAAGGATGTGCTCACGAGTTTGTGGCATAGGACCATCAGTCGCAGCAACTACGATGATAGCTCCGTCCATCTGCGCAGCACCAGTTACCATGTTCTTCACGTAATCCGCGTGACCTGGACAGTCAACGTGAGCGTAGTGACGATTTACAGTTTGGTATTCTACGTGTGATGTATTGATTGTAATACCACGTTCTTTTTCTTCAGGTGCATTATCAATTGACGAGAAGTCACGTTTAGCTGATAAACCTTTTTCAGCCAATACGGTTGTAATTGCCGCTGTCAAGGTAGTTTTACCGTGGTCAACGTGCCCGATAGTACCAATATTTACGTGGGGTTTCGAGCGGTCAAACGTCTCTTTTGCCATGTCTTAAGTACGCTTAAATTAAGTTATTACGAATTTATTAAACACTATATATTGATTCTTCACCTAATAGAACTACAACAACTCCGTAATTCAATTCACCTGAATCAAAATTCTTTTCGAGCCATTGAGGGGATTTGAATCGTGACGACGAACCGCCCTGACCTCTTCCTTTCCAAGGATGCACTCTGCTCAATATTTCAAAATCTTACGAGCCATTGAGGGGATTGGAATCGTGACGACGAACCGCCCTGACCTCTTCCTTTCCAGGGATGCACTCTGCTCAATATTTCAAAATCTTACGAGCCATTGAGGGGATTTGAATCGTGACGACGAACCGCCCTGACCTCTTCCTTTCCAGGGATGCACTCTGCTCAATATTTCAAAATCTTACGAGCCATTGAGGGGATTTGAACCCCTGACCTCTTCCTTACCAAGGAAGTGCTCTACCCCTGAGCTACAACGGCAAAACCTTAAAATGACCAAAAGCGATCAGCGAAAGGCTTCGAATGAATGTTTTCGCTGATCGCTTTATGGTGCTTCAAAATGGAGCGGAAGACGAGGTTCGAACTCGCGACCTATAGCTTGGAAGGCTATCGCTCTACCAGCTGAGCTACTTCCGCAATTGTTATCTGAACGTGCCTTAACTGGTACTTAAGGCTTTAAAAACTGTCCAAATTGTGGGGGCGGATGGATTCGAACCACCGTAGGCATACACCAGCAGATTTACAGTCTGCCCCATTTGGCCGCTCTGGTACACCCCCTTTCAACATTTCAACACCATTGTAAAACCCGCTTGTTTCACTTTTGGAGCTGCAAAATTACACGGGTTTTTTATATTCTCAAACACTTTGCGAAAAAAAATCTGAAATTTTTTCTGCAAAGTGTTTTCGCTATCCCGTAAAAGCCTGGGAATGTTTTAGAAAAGCCTGATACCGAAGCTTAACATATTAAATGAAGGGCCCCGATTGTCCTTGAACAATTCATTGACATCGTAGGTAACAAACAAGTCAGGGAAGTGGCGGATTCCAATTTCGGCTGAAAGCCCGTATCTAATATCATTGATATAAAAATCTTTATGGTCCTTGACGATATCCTTACTGCCATCGTGCTTAACCTTGGTATACCCGCCTAAACGGTATCCAACATAACCACCTGCACTGATATATGATATAAAAGAATGCGGGAAACTGACTGTTGGCATCAAAGACAGATTGACATAGGGCACTACAAGTTTACTTTTATCCAGGTCATTCTGTAAACCTTCTGTTATTTTGAGGTCTGGAAACTCCACCATCTCCTCACCCTTATATGCCTTGTTACTTCCGCTATACATCATATTGTACCAAGAGAAGTCTCCTCCCAGATCGAGATGGAATCTGGCATTTTCACCCCTTATAACTGTGGTACTTACTGTGTACCCAAGACTAACCATTCTTGACGGGAAAGGGCGCAGGTCATAATCCGATTTTGGATAAAGAGCAGTTGAGCTTGCGTTGGCGTAGGTATTGAAACCCAGTGCCATATTAAATCCCTTCCGGGGACTTGACCCTTTGCTTTTGCCATAAATTTTCTTTGTAATCCTGGTATAGTCCGAATCAATTACATCTTCTCCATCATCTTTCACGGATACGCCATCTTCATTAATTCGAACCTCTGTGTCGCCGTCTTTGATATGAATTCCTTTCAAACCGATTCGGACATATTCTGTATCTGTTCCTTCTCTCTCCCTGCTATAATTTTTCCCCTCCAGTTCTTCGTGCAAATAAGTTGTGTCTGAAGCCGAGCTATCCAGTTTCACTTTCAGGTCACGTAGTAACGCATTCAAATCATACTTCAGAATCTTATCCAGTTCTTTCCTATTCTCTCCGTAAATTATAATTCTAGTGTTGTTCCCGAAAGTCACAATTATAGAATCCTTGCGTGCCGGTTTGTCGATTGCGTAACCGTAAGCACTTGCTACACATACAAGAAGGATCAGCGTCAGTAATTTAGTTTTCATTTTTTCAGCGGCTAATTGATTTTATTTCTTTGATTTAGTGTTATCTGAATTTTTTGTTTCTCCTTCATTATCGGCCCTCGCAAAAATAGATTTGGGATTCACTCCCATCTCATTCCAATCTACGCGCTCTCCTTCCCTCGCGTTTTTCAGCTGGCGAAGCACCCGACTAAACTTCGACGTCTTCGCTTTATCATCAGCACCCGATTCAGATATAGGCTCTTCCACCGTCACCAAAACCACTCTGTTTTCTGGTTTCCGCACATCGACCGGCGTTGGTGTTATGCTCGTCCGGCGTTGGAGACCCGACGCTTCCGGATTAGAGTTCACGGAGGGTATGATCACTTCCGGCGTATCAATTTTCGCTATTTCTGCTTTTGCATTATCTACCTCATATGGGAAGCTTTGTATTTGATTGTCTTTTCCTTCAATCGATTTTAGCTCAACGGAATTTCCAGCCAATGCCTCTTGATTCGTGTTAATCCCGGCCTTCTGAGAATTTGCGATCGTTGGTGAAACCGTTTTCTTTACAACCACCTCCTGAGGCAGCGCTTCTTTTACTCCAGTTTTTGGCGACATCTTCACCTCCGCAGCAACCGGGTTCTCCATTTTCCCCTTCCCGTTTTCCATTTGCCACACGATATAACCCGTTACGAAGATGAGGCTCAAACCGGCTGCTGCATACCAAATCCAGCCAGCCAAAACTTTACGTTTTTTCTTGGTTCTACCCTGAATTTTAGCCCAAGCTTCATTCGACGGTTTCTGTTCGTAATCCGTCAGTTTCTTTTCAAAAAGCTCGTCAATTGGATGCTTTTTCATATGTTACTTTTTTTTTAAAGTCTGATTCCCATTCCTTCACCATCTTTTGCAGTATAGCGCGCGCTCTATGCAGTTGCGATTTGGAAGTACTCTCTGTAATACCCAGCATGTCGGCGATTTCAGCATGCGAAAATCCTTCAATCGCATACATATTGAAAACCGTTCTGTAACCAACCGGAAGCGAGCCAATAATCTTCATAAGCTCTTCAGCCTGAATAAATTCATCTGCATAACTTACATCCGGCATGTTTACGATCTCATCAGTCGAAACATCTTCTAATATTCTTTTATATTTCCTCAGGTAACCCAGCGCCTCATTCACCATAATTCTGCGGATCCATCCCTCAAAACTTCCTTCACTGTTAAACTGATCTATCTTTCCAAAAACTTTTAAAAAACCTTCCACCATTACGTCCTCAGCCGCCATCGAGTCATTTACATATCGTTGACATACCACCAGCATCCGGGAAGAATACTTATCATAAAGAAGCCGCTGAGCCTTGGCATCCTCCTTTTTGAGGGCCTTGACAAGCTGAACTTCCTGATTGAATATTGATAAAATTCTACCCATTACTTTTTATTGTATTTAATAACCAGATGCCATGCGGATGACCATAGGTTGCATGAGCCGTTAAAAATTCCTCAAAATTTCGGAAATCTTCTTTTCTAAATATCGACTATTTAAATTTCAGGTACATATTTCACAAATGCGAAGTCAACTAATGTCAAAAGGCGTTATTGCCGAGGATTGTCAGGAAATTGTCATTCTATTGTTATACCGTACTAATTTCGCCAGGCAACGCTCAATCCAAGTCAAAATCTGAGCGACTATTTATTCACTTCTTATAAAAATATTCGGTTCACATCGCTTAGTTTTGGAGCACCTTAAAATTTCAAATTTAAATTCAATGCTTGACTCCTCAGCTCCAATTGGAATCTTTGATAGCGGTATCGGTGGTATGACGGTTGCCAGCGCGGTGACCAAATTACTTCCTTCCGAAAACACGATTTATTTTGGAGATACTGCCCACCTCCCTTATGGTGATAAGTCCACCGCGTCAATACAGGCATATTCGATTAAAATTTGCAATATGCTTTTGCAACAGAATTGTAAGGTGATTTTAATTGCGTGTAACTCTGCCTCCGCCGCGGCATACGAGTTGGTGAAAGAATACGTGGGAAGCAAAGCCAAAGTGCTGAATGTGATAGACCCGGTTGTCGATTATAGCAAAGAGCACTATGAGTCAAAGACAATTGGTTTGATTGGCACGAAACAAACTGTCATGTCTAACGTATATAAAAAGAAGATTGACGATTTGAACAGGAATATTCATTTAAAGTCACTCGCAACTCCATTGTTGGCTCCAATGATCGAGGAGGGATTTTTCAACAATAATATCAGCGAAAGCATTATATCCACCTACCTCAACGACCCATCGCTCTCTAAAATCGAGGCTTTAATATTGGGTTGTACGCATTATCCGTTGATTAAGGAACAAATCACAGCCTTCTATGGAAACCAGGTCGAGATATTGGATACCTCAGAAATTGTGGCGCACTCTGTGAAAGCCTGGCTTGATCAACATTTTCTTGTGAATGAGAAAGGTGAAGGATCCCGTCAATTCTTTGTGTCAGATTACACGCTTTCGTTTGAACAATCTACGAGCATATTCTTCGGCGAAAGAATTCAGTTGTCTCATTATCCTTTGTGGGAATGAAACCTCCCGGTCATGTTTTGTCAGGAGTAGTCATTCAATAATGGGATTCGACTGAATTTTGACTTAGAATTAGGCCTCTAAGTTCCTTACCGATACATTAGCCTCACCGGACCCAATAATCCAGATGGCATGGGAACCCACTGGGCTGCGTCAAATTTTTTGTATGTGATATCGACAATATTGATATCGTAAAAATTCTTCCACTCCGGAGACTGATGATCCCTTAGCCGCATATAGTTTGCGGAAAGATTGGTCACCACAATTTCGAGTTCATTGTCTTTGGCTTTCAAGCTTGCCATTTGAACAGGCAATTTAAACGGAATCGACCACGCAGTTCCGACTAATTTTTTATTAATATATACCTGCGCAGATTCCCGAACATCGCCTAAGTCCAGATGTATATCTTTAGCATCAGATAATGCGGGAAAATCAAATTTAATAGAGTATTTCGCCTTCCCGGAGAAATATTCGGCAGAATCTGGCAGAGACGTCCAGGAAATCAGGTTTTTCATATCTGTTGACTTGGGTCGACCCGGCTTACCTTTTAGAAATTCAATACCCCACGTCCCTGATATTGGATATGCCCGTTCAGATTCAGAGCTCTGAAACTCTCCGCTTTTTGTGGCATGGATCAGGAAACAGGATTGTCCGGGCTCCAATTTCAAATATACTTCCGACTTATTATTACGCTCCCGAGAAACCAGATTTTGGCGTCCGTAAATCGGATCATATTTTTCAACAAAGTCCAGTTTGTTGAGGGTCACCCATCCTTCTTTGTATTTGTTACTTAAATTGGTGATGAAGTAAGTGGCGCGGCGTTTAGAATCGATTTTGCGTATAAAACTTAATCCCCTTTTGGCAATATCCTCGCCAACAATCCCATTCTCTGTCAGGCTGGCACTAATATCTTTGCTGATTTTGATCGAAGAGATCTTCGCAAGCTCCTGTTGAATTCTGCTATATGCTGTCTCCTTTCGCTCACGATCATAATATCCCGTCAACATATCGGGAGTCTTTCCATCGAAAATTACTTTGCCGCCTTTTTTTGCCAGACTGACAATGAGATTTAGTGTGTTTTCCGAAATATAAGTCGAGGCTGGAATTACAAGCGTCTTGTACGAACCACCTGTAGCTCTCAAATTTCCTTTCTCATCAACCTTTAAAACTTCTAGTTGCCGATCCGAAACATAGTCAAATGAGTATCCTTCTGCCAATAGCTTTTGAGATAGTTTGCCAAATGGCAGATCCAGTAGCCAGCGGTCGACATGATGAACTTCTAAAAGGTGAATTCCACCAGCAGATTTGCCCGGAGTTGCCCACAGATCCTGAATTGGAAAATAGACCAATATATCGTTGTCCGGCTTTGACGACTGTAACATCTCCTGGCATTTCTCAACGTATTCATTCAATAAAGGAAACTGTTCGGCGAAATGCGACTGGGGGCCGAAGTTAGTAGAAGCGTAAAACAGCCAGCCAGGATAAGGCGCCTTTTCCGGCGAGTAAGTCGTTCCGTGATAGAATATGTGATTGATTCCCGCTGTAAAAAGTTCGTCAATTTGAGGTTTGACCTGCGACAGCGAGACCTTGAAATGATTGGCAAGCCACGTTCCGGTTTCAGAACTCACTAATGGCTTTCCCGAAATATTGGCTGCAGAAGACGCAAATTTCATGGCAAGCACATTTGGTGTTCCGAATTGCTGAATAGAATAGTCGGGATCAACACGAAGGCCAGGGATATCAAACCGACTCGTTCCAAAAGATTCAGTTTCCGGAATATCTGCCTGCTCATATAAATCCAAAAGATTTCCCGGCGAGCCGTGCGCCTGATATCGTGTTAAAAAATGTTTTTCAGTACTCCAGGAAGTCCATGGATGTGCGTAACGTTCGAGAAGAAGTTCAGACAATGTGTGATGATAATCTATTCTTATCAACTCAGCATCTTTGTTTCCACTGGAATCCGTCAGGAATGATGACTTCGCACTGAGATCATATCCTCTTCTGCGCCTAAACTCTTGCAAAAAATCTTTCGTCCAATTCGCGCCATATGCCTCGTATGAGTCCATGTACATTGCTCGTGGGACATGTGAGGCACCGAAAAAAGCTGAATCAAAACGGGATAGATATTCATTCATAATATCCTTCCCAAATGGATCAAAAACCAGGCCTTCCCCTCCCGGCGCCGCTCTCTTAACTTTTTGATTTGTATTTTCAACTGAGAATTGTCCACTTCTGATCTGCATGCTTTTTGCTCCCATATCCTCACGCACATTTGGCCCACCAAAGGGCCATCCTGTGCCGGTTGTCATATCAACACCCAATCCTAACCGACGCCCTTCGACAATTGTATAGTCCAATAATTTCAACCACTCAGGCGACAGGAATTTCTTGAATTCCTTCTCATGACCTTTCACCCCGTAGATTGGAATGATATGTACGCCACCCAAGCCACTCTTCTGAAAAGTTTGTAATTGATACGATATATCTGCTTCCGAAACGGCGCTCCCCATCCACCACCAGTAAGTCCACGGCTTTGCTGTCGATATTTTTTGAGCATTGGCCGATCCCCAAACCAGCATCAACAATATTAAAATCTTCCTCATTCTAAATTCATATTTGATTCAAAAGGCAGTCGCAGACATTTAATCATGGTGTTTGAAGGATTTATTTCAAAGAAAAAGGCGACCCATCTTCCGGATCGCCTTCAACAACGCTTTATATGAATGTCAGTGTCTATATGCCTGACGTACTCGCGCGGTGATGAACTCTCGTTCCTCACGAATCTTCCTGCTATTTCTATACCAGAGATATCCGATTACTGCCACCAGTAGATAGGGCATAACAAACAGATAAATAATACCTGTGTTGAGTCCCACACCAACATTATTTCTACCATTGCCCATAGAGCTCTCTACGGTTCCGCGACACATCGCACATTGTGCATATACATCCGCTCCGGAAAACAAAACGGCCAAAATAACTACCAAAAATATCACAACCCCCTTTTTCATGAATAATAAGGACTAATCATCAAATATACTATTACCCCGGTTACACTAACATATAGCCAAATAGGCATAGCCCACTTAACAGCCTTTCTGTGTTCGCTCAGCTGATTGGAATATCCAAAGTAGACAGCTCGCAGCACAAACCAAACTACTCCAATCGACAGCACTATATGTGATATCAAAAGAAAGTAGTAAACATACCTCACTACTCCAGTGCCACCATAAGCAGTCGATTCGTTGGAGATATGATAAAGCACATAACAAACTAAAAATAATGAGCCTAAGCCAAACGCCACAGTCATAGTCCGCCGATGCCCGGAATAGTTTTTATTTTTTACTTGATAAAATCCTGTCAATAACAAAAGTGCCGTTGCAGAATTCAGGACGCCAATTACGTGTGGCAATACCTTAGTCCATTCACCTAATGGGAGTTTTTGCCTGATGCCCAATAACAATGCAACAGCAACAGGAATCGCTATCGCAAGGATGTTGATAACGCGTTTGTATTGGGGTTTATTTTCAATAATAAATGTCGACATCTCAATTTTCGAGGCCTTTACCTCTTTCGTAGTTCAATATTTTTATTTCGGCCATTAAGCGTTCCGTCTCCTTTGGCAACCTCGCATCATAATAACCTCTCACATAACCCATATCATCTATCAACAGAAGCTTTGCATAAACAGGAATCGAGTTCAAATTCTCGTTAAAATACAGCTCTTTGTTGAGAACGTCATTCACCTGTCCCGAATTGCCTGAAACCAACGGCCATCCAACCTTCCCGCTGGCCTTCCACTTCTCAACCTGACTAGAATCGACGATCGACAGAATCGAAACTTGACCGATAGTCTTTTCCAGGGTGTGAATTCGATCCAATTGTGCGAGCACTAATTTTATTGAATCTTCCTCCGCATTGTTGATATAGTTAACCACCGTGTATTTGCCGAGAACAGTCGGCTTAGCCAGCGATGAATCCGCAAACTCATATAAATCAATCGCATCCAACTTGCTAAAAATCGTATCAGCTCCTTTCTTCTCCACATTACCCACGGCATCCGTTTTAGGATTATAATAGGGCAATTCATAATGATTTGACCCAAAGTACCGGAGGAACAAAAAGATTAAAGCCGGCATTACTAATGTAAAAATCAGTAACCCGGCTTTACCGTATTTCTTCATATAAACCTATCCAAATATCGCTTCGAATATCGCATGTCCTTCCAGAAGGAGTGCCAGGATCAGCCATGCAACGAATATGATCGGCACTAATATGGACCAGATCAAACCTTTCGTTTCGTGCTTTAAGTGCATAAATTCACCTACAATGTAGAATGCTTTTACGATTGTCATTACTACGAATATCGAAATTCTAAGAATTCCGTGGTGCATCGTAAATGCAATGATAAATTCAAGGGTAGTGATACCCAACAGAATCCAAAATGTTTTCCAGATTGCTTTTCTTTGCTCTGCCCCAGCGTTGGGATCATCATGATGTAGGTGATGCGCGTCTGCCATAACTATATTACTAGAGAATGCTAATTAATTAAACCAAATAGAAGAAAGTAAACACAAATACCCACACCAAATCTACAAAGTGCCAGTACAATCCCACTTTCTCAACCATCTCGTAGCTACCTCTTCTATCATAAAAGCCGGTCGCTGCACGGAAAAATATCAAAATGTTAAGAATGACCCCACTAAAAACGTGAGTTCCGTGAAAACCTGTGATAAAGAAGAAGAAGTCTGCAAAAGCAGCAGGGCCGTATTGGTTCTCTGTGAGATTAGCACCATGCACTGTTTTTTCGATCCATCCGCCGTTTTCAAATACTTTCATCACAGTTCCGGCATCAGTACCATGGATAAAGTGCGACCACTCCCAAGCCTGGCAACCTAGGAAAGCAAACCCTCCTATAATGGTCCAAAGCATATATTTCTCAACGTTCGCACGATCCATTCTGTGCCCCGCTTCCACCGCCAGAACCATAGTTACGCTACTCGCGATGAGAACGAATGTCATGATTCCTACAAATACCAATGGAAGAGATACGCCGTGCAGAAATGGTACGGCTTCATATACCTTTTCTGGTATAGGCCACCACAAATTCGAAAATGTGAAGTTAGCTGTTTCCCCCACGAAAGACGGGAAACTAAATCTTTGATACCCGTAAGCTACAAGCAAAGCAGAAAAGGTAAAGGTATCAGAGATGAGGAAAAACCACATCATCAATTTGCCGTAACTTGCTTTCATAGGCTCAATTCCGCCCATCCACATTTTGGGTTCGATTGCACCAGGAGTTGTTACATGTGCTGCCATTGGTAAATAATAATCAATTAAAGGTCAATAAAAAAACAAATAAGTAAACCCAAAGAATGTCCAAAAATTGCCAGTATGTAACACATATCTGGATCTGTCTTAGATTTTTAGCGTGCAATTTAAGCTTGAATGCGGCCGTCAGTGCAAATAACATCACAATCAGACCACTGATTATGTGAAACCCATGCAATCCCGTAAAAACATAAAAGAATGAACCGGATGGATTTCCTACAAAGTATACATTCATGCCTACCAATTCCTTCCACCCCTGAAATTGCATATAGAGGAAAGTTAAGCCAAGCACAAATGTAACAGAAATTGCCATTTTCAAACGGTCAAACTGGTCTTTTTTTGCCATTGCATATGCGTATTGCATACATATACTACTCAATACCAAAACCCCTGTGCTGTACCAAAAAATCTTTGGCATTTCAAATTCCAACCAATTCCCTTCGGCTCTTCTTACCAGATAAGCACTAGTCTGCGAAGCAAAAAGCATTACTATCGTCACCACAAAAAGCCACAAGGTGAACTTCATGGGATCCATAGACAGCGTAGCCTGAGGCTCCTTCACTTCATTGTACTGTTGAATCTTCTCCATTTCTCAAAAAATCAATTTCACAATTTATCCAACAAAAAAGCAATCTGCACGATTGGAAGATATATAAACGAACCAAACATCAACTGTCTCGCGGTCTTGTCAGTACACGATCTCATTAAATGAAACGTTTGCGCCAAAAACAACACTCCAAAAACAGTTGCAACAAATGCTGAATTAATACCTGTCATCCCCAGCTTATATGGCAACCATCCAATTGGCAATAGGAACAATGTATAAATCATGATCTGCAACGTCGTATCCGAATCTTTCAATCCATTTGCTGGCAACAACTTAAATCCGGCTTTTTTGTAGTCAGAATCCAATACCCAGGCTATCGCCCAGAAGTGTGGAAACTGCCAAAAAAACTGAATCGCAAACAAAATTCCAGGTTCCAAACCGAAATGGTTGGTTGCAGCAACCCATCCGATCATCGGAGGAAATGCTCCTGGAAACGCACCTACAAATACTGCGATAGGCCCTACTTTCTTTAACGGAGTGTATACAAAACCGTATAAAATCAGAGATAACAGTGAAATAAGTGCTGTGCTCAGATTAAAGACAAAAAGAAATATTGTTAACGAACCCACACCCAATATCAGCGACCAAAAAATCGCTTGTTCTACTGTAATTCGACCGCTCGGTAATGGCCTGTCACATGTCCTTTTCATCAATTTATCCGACTCCCTTTCCAGAATCTGATTGATAATATTAGCGGATCCAGTGATACCAATTGATGCAATTACAAATAAAGTTAAAGTCGTATAATCAACGTTTGTTGCCCCAAGACAATAACCCATAGCTCCAGAAAACGCTATGAGAGAAGCCAGGCGAAATTTGAGTAATTCAAATAAAACCTTTATACCTTCCAGGGGCCTCGAAAAACTAATATAACTATCTTGTGATGTCATTACAATCAATTTTCAATCAACTCAACTCTCCTCAACCTTGTGCTTCTTCCAGGATTCAATAATAATTGTATTACAAATTGAAGTCCTAGCAACAGTATTCCCAATGTAAGATGCATCGGCTGAGCGTACGGTGGAACACCGAAATAAGCCATAACTACTCCCGTCAATATTTCGAGAATAAGAACTGCGATACACCCTTTTACACAATTCAAAACAACGGGCGACACCCCCTTCACTCTATATATTAAACTTAACCAATAAAGATTTAGCCCTAATACTATAATTGAAAAAGATCTATGGACATAAAATCTTAGTCCCAAATGATCAATCCATGTATTTCTGGCTTCATAGCCAAGAGCTTTCACAACCTCATCTATGTTCTCCCTTACCTGCGTACCTAAAAGGACTTGTAAAAGAGTAATTAATAAGACGATCAACCCAAGATTCCGTCCAACTCCTTTCGTTTCGCTTTTGCCTGCCACTTCAATCCTACTGACAACGATATAGGCATACAATGCTATAAACACTATCACAATCGCGAGAAGCATATGCAAAGTTACAATCACAGGATGCAACTCAAAACTTACCACTTTGGCCCCGAGCCATCCTTGAAAACCAACCAGAAGCAATGCCGCCAAAGAGGCCCAAACTACCTTACGATTTATGTTGAAGTAAGGCAACGAGGCAATAAATGTGAGCAAAATCATGATGCCGGTAAAGGCCCCCAATAACCTGTTCACATATTCCGTCCAGGTTTTGATCGGGTTAAATTCAATCTCTCCCCTCAACTTCGCGCCGTACATTTCTTTATAATCATGCGGCAACTGTGACACTTCTGTTGGTGGAATCCAGCGTCCAAAACATTTCGGCCAGTCGGGGCAACCCATTCCGGAACCAGTACTTCTTACTACTCCACCTGCTATAATCAGCAAGTAAAGAGTAATAACTGTATTTAAAGCCAGTCGCTTGAATCGGCGACTGGCTTTAATATCAATGTGATTTGAACTGGTCATTAAAATTCTGAGCCTCTATTGTTTTCTCCAATGAGATCAACTCATTCTCATGCGGGAAATTAGACTCCAATGTTTGAGAGTATGGAATGTTCTGAGGAATGAAATCTTCAGGAGCACCTGGCTTGCTGTAGTCATATGACCAGCGGTATACAGGAGGAAGGTCTCCTTCCCAGTTACCATGGCCTGGCATAATTGGCGCCGTCCATTCCAATGTGTTTGATCTCCATGGATTTTGCGGAGATTTTTTACCTTTAAATATGCTATAGAAGAAGTTCCAAAGGAAGATAAACTGGGCAAAGAACGTCAGGATAGCCGCAATAGAAATGAACATATTCATATCCATAAACTTATGCGTGAAATCGTAGCTTGTGAATGCGTAATATCTTCTTGGGAAACCTGCTATACCCACGTAATGCATCGGGATGAAAACAAGATACACACCCAGGAAAGTAAACCAGAAGTGAATCTGACCAAGGGTTGTGTTCATCATCTTACCAAACATTTTAGGGAACCAATGGTAAACCCCCGCAAATAATCCGAATGCCGACGCCGCACCCATTACCAAGTGAAAGTGAGCAACTACGAAGTAAGTATCGTGAAGCTGGATATCCAGGGCACTGTTACCAAGAATAATACCGGTTAATCCACCAGAGACGAAAAGAGAAACCAGACCGATGGAGAACAACATACCCGGAGTGAATACGATATTTCCTCTCCATAACGTAGTGATGTAATTAAATCCTTTAACCGCAGAAGGTACCGCAATGATCAGAGTCAGGAACATAAATACCGACCCAAGGAACGGATTCATACCAGTTACGAACATATGGTGAGCCCAAACGATAAATGCAAGGAATGCAATCCCTAGCATGGACGCGATCATGGCCCGATATCCAAAAATTGGTTTACGAGCGTTAGTTGCGATTACTTCAGAAGTAATACCTAGTGCTGGAAGCAAAACGATATACACCTCAGGGTGGCCAAGGAACCAGAATAAATGTTGGAACAAAATCGGACTACCTCCTACGTTTGGCAACGCTTCTCCATTAATATAGATTTCAGAAAGATAAAAGCTTGTTCCGAAATGCCTGTCAAAAATCAAAAGTAAAACTGATGAGAAAAGAACAGGGAATGAAATCAATCCCAAAACAGCAGTAATAAGAAAGGACCAGATTGTAAGCGGTAGACGGTCGAATGACATCCCGCGCGTTCTCAGGTTAATGATGGTCGTAATATAGTTGATACCTCCTAACAATTGAGATACAATAAACAAAGCCATACTTGCCAGCCAGAGAGTCATACCTGCTCCTGACCCGGGGTGAGCCTGAGGAAGTGCACTCAATGGCGGATAAATTACCCAGCCACCGGCAGCTGGACCGGCTTGCAGAAATATCGATGCAAACATGATGATACTGGCAACAAAGAAAAACCAGTATGACAACATATTCATAAAGCCCGACGCCATATCCCTTGCACCAATCTGGAGTGGGATAAGGAAATTACTAAATGTTCCACTGAGACCTGCAGTTAATACAAAGAATACCATGATGGTACCGTGCATTGTTACCAAAGCCAGGTAGAAATTAGGGTCTAATTTTCCCGAATCACTGATCCACTGACCAAGAACTGGTTTCAACCAAGACAGGTTTGAATCAGGCATACCCAATTGTATCCTAAAAACTACTGACATTGAAATCCCGATTACCGCCCAGATAATACCGGTAATCAGGTACTGTTTTGCAATTATCTTATGATCCTCACAAAATACGTATTTCTGCCAGAAATTTTGTTCGTGATGTTCGTGCCCCTCTGAATGATCGTGTTGAACAGTTTCGATTCCTTCGATAGCTGACATATATCTTTAATGTTTTGTATTGAAAAATTAGCGTAGACTAGAAGATCCCGCACCCACCGAATTCGAAGCAGTTGAGCTATCTGCGGGAGCTGCGCTTCCAGCCGGGATAAACTTCATTGCTTTTGCCTTTAAGTTATCAGGCACTTTGGCCAGATACTCAGGATAAGTTGTAAGAAAAGGCTGCTGTTCTGCGCACCATTTCTTATAAGTCGCCTCATCGTCAACGATTAACTTAGTACCCATCGAGAAGTGACCCATTCCACAAATCTCGGTACAAACAAGTTCATAGTTAAAGTTAGGATCGTTAAGTTCTGCCCTCATTTCTGCTGTGCTTTTGTCAGCAACAAACCAGAATTTAGTTGGCATACCAGGAACTGCATCCATTTTAACTCGCATATGAGGAATGTATACGCTGTGCAACACATCTCTCGCTCTGATCTTCAACAATACAGGCTTATTAACAGGAATATGTATTCCGCTCGCAGGCCCCATAAAATCATCGAATGAATTTTCGTCAGATAAGTCTATACCCACTTCGTTCTGAGCGTCGATCATCTTATAGTTGTAAGTACCCAATTTGTTATCTTTCACACCTGAATAACGGGTGATCCAGTTAAATTGCTTACCTGTGATTTCAATAACCTCCGCATCTCTTGGAGCGTCAGCAGTAATATCCGACCATGCCTTCCATCCTGTGAATACAAGCATCGCCATTACGATGGCAGGAATAATTGTCCAGATCAATTCAAGCTTATGGTTCTCCGGATAGAATGACGCTTTGTTTCCTTTCTTATACTGATATTTCCACGAGAAGAAGAATATCAAGAAGTTCACCAAAATGAAAGGCAAGGTCAATATCCCCATTGAGAACCAGAAAAGGTCATCGGTACGTCTTCCGTGAATAGAAGAAGCAATTGGAAGAAAATATTCCCGCGCGTGCAAATACGACCAGGTTATTGAAACAGCTCCACCTACCAAGATGACAAGAAAGAGTGCTCCATTAACTTTATTACCAGATGGTTCTGCATCAGAAGCATCCGACTGTTTTACAGATTTCAATACATCTTGCAAACGGGATATTACTATTCCTGTAAGAACGATGAAGACAAGAGCAATTAATGCGATAATATAATACATGTCAATTTTACGGTTAGGCGATTAAGCGATGTCGTGATGCAAAGATTCTTCCAACATTGGATGATTTCTCGGAATCAAATTAGCCTTCTCAAGTTGAGCTGCTATCGACCAGGTAAAAGCACACAAAAACAATACAAAGAAGCCCCATTCCAACGGACCAAATGACGCTCCGGAACCCACGGTACCGGGCATAATATTGGTATAAAAATCCATATAATGCCCTACAATCACACTCCAGCAAGCAACCTTCAATATTGAGTGCGTATATTTTGCATCTCTCGTCATCAATACCAGAAACGGAAAGAAGAAATTAAGAAAAAGCGTGATGAAGAAAGGTGCCTTAAAATATCCGTCATACCCTCTGAATCTCTCGATAAAGTAGATCGTTTCTTCCGGTAAGTTAGCATAGTAGATCAAAAGGAATTGAGCAAACCACACATAAGTCCAGAAAATACTGAATGCAAATACAAATTTACCCAAGTCGCGTAGGTGGCTTTTGTTAACAGCTCTCAAATAACCTCTTTCACGAAGCATTACGACTGTTAAAGTAATCACGGCCAATCCGGCTACGTGCCAACTAGCAAGAGTATACCAACCGAACATAGTGCTAAACCAGTGTGTATCGATTGACATCACGAAATCCCAGGCAGATGTTGAGGATGTAACACCAAACACAACAAGGAAAGCAGTACCGAACCTGATTGATTTTTCATAGAACTCTGTTCCACCGATTTCGTCTTCCTGAAGTGATAGGTTACGAATTACCTTCCACAAACCATACCATATGGCAAAGTAGAATACAAGTCTTCCTATAAAGAACGGTGTATTAAGGTATCCCTTTTTCCCGGCGATGATAGCGTCATATTCAGCACCCGGCTGGTAAAGACCTTCGTGCGTCCAGTGAAAAAGATCGTGACCTCCAAAAATAAAGGTAATAAGTAATACAGCTCCTGTTACAGGCAAAAATGCTGGTAAAGCTTCAGGTACTCTTTTAAATACTGTTGACCATCCAGCCTGCGCCAGGTAGTTGTAAGAAAGGAAAAACATCCCGACAACAGCCATCCCTGTAAAATAAACTCCATTAACCCAAAGATTAGCCCAGATACGAGCGGTCCAAGGTTTCGCATGATGACCAGCCG
Organism: Dyadobacter sp. HNCC25DJ184; assembly: GCF_056895215.1. Taxonomy (NCBI): domain Bacteria; kingdom Pseudomonadati; phylum Bacteroidota; class Cytophagia; order Cytophagales; family Spirosomataceae; genus Dyadobacter; species Dyadobacter sp. HNCC25DJ184. Next base: position 167,013 of record NZ_JBXHAQ010000004.1, read on the forward strand.
CAGCTTCATGTGCGGCTCCGTGACCCTCAGCTGCCGCGTGACCAGCAGCCGCAGCGTGTTCCGCACCATGTGCAGCCACTTCATGCCCACCACCGCCATTTGCGGCTAAATACGCTCCAACAAGAATAAGAGCAACACCTACGGCGCCTCCGATCATCAGGTTCCTTTTTGCCCCTGAAGTGAATTCAAACCGTTCTTCAATTGAAGGAATCGAATGTGCTGATGCCATTATTAAATTTTATTAAATCTCAGTTATCAAATATGTACTATGATCCTTTTTGCAATTGATGCACATAATGCACAATCTTCCATCTTTCTTCCGGATTAACCTGTGAACCGTGAGGCCACATTCTGGCTTTTCCATAAGTGATTACGTGAAAGATATGTCCATCATTCATCGTCTTATATGCGTCGCTTGCGTAGTTAGGAACACCTTTATACATCGCCGCTACTTTACCATCTCCTGCCCCAGTTGCACCATGACAGTGCTGGCAATATCTTTCGAACAATACCTTTCCTTCTGCCAAAGACTGCTCAGTTAAAGGAATTGGGTTTTTTAATACTCTTTCTGAAATAGCAATGCTGTCTGCAGGAATATTGTAAACCATCAAATCCACTTTTGCTGAGTCGCCTTCACCGAATTTGGTATTGTAATTTCTACGGGCGATAGTTCCTTGAACAGGAAGTCTCATCGTCAAACCCATTGGATTTACCGGATTCGGTTTTTCCTGTTTGTAAGGCTCATATCCTACAGGCAGATACATATTAGGGGCATATTCCTTACCAGGGTTACTAGGATCCTTCTTACAAGAAGAAGCAACAACTAATAACATCGCCGGTATACCAATAAGCTTATATAAATCTCTTAATCTCATCATTACAGCACTTTAAAATTGTTTGATGTTGACTTCTTCAGCACCAGTGTCTTTAAGTGCTCTTGAAATATCTTCCTCACTCATCGCGTTACTTCCCATATTAATGGCCATAACGAATTTGTTGTCCGTGGAACGCGCATCAAATCTTTCGTGAAAGTGCGTGGCTGGTCCCAGGCCATTTGAGATAAAGAAAGTTGTTACCATACCAAACGCAGTAAACAACACAGTTAACTCAAATGTAATTGGTATATAGTTTGGGATGGAAATTGGATCCTTACCACCAACGATCATCGGCCAGTCAATACCCATTGTCCAAATCATTAAAGTCAAAGCGACACAACATCCGGTTAATCCGAACAAAAAGGCAGCAATACCTATTCTCGTCCGTGGATGACCAAGTGCTTCGTCTAACCCGTGTACCGGAAAAGGAGAATACACTTCTTCAATCTTTACTCCTGCTTTCCTTAACTTAGGAACGGCGTGCATGACGGTATCATCGTCATCATATACACCTACTAAATATTTGCCAGTTAACTCTGCCATTTTATACTAATATTAAATGCGCTTTTCTAAAACCCAAACTTTACTCTTTGTCCTTGTCGTAAACCGGAGCTTCCGCTCTCACCTTAGCTACCCCAGCAATTTTCCTAGGTAAATCTGCTGACGTAGACCGTATTACTGCCTTCACTTCCGCCATGTTTATAACTGGAAGATATTTTGAGAACAGAAGGAACAAAGTAAAGAACAATCCGAATGAGAAAATGTAATCCCCTATATCATAGCGAGTTGGAGAGAACATCGCCCAGCTTGAAGGAAGGTAATCGCGGTGAAGAGATGTAACAATAATTACAAAACGTTCGAACCACATACCGATATTCACAACAACTGAGATAAAGAATGTGAATGTGATGCTACGACGTAATTTGCGCGACCAGAACAACTGTGGAGAAATAACATTACATGTCATCATAGCCCAATATGCCCACCAGTAAGGACCAGTCATACGGTTGAAAAATGCGTAATATTCATATTCTACACCGCCATACCATGCAATAAAGAATTCAGTAATATAAGCAACACCCACAACAGAACCTGTTAGCGTGATTACTTTATTCATGGTTTCAATGTGTTCCAATGTGATATAGTCTTCAAGGCGATAAACTACCCTTGTAATCAACATTAGGTTTTGAACCATCGCAAATCCTGAGAAAATCGCACCTGCCACGAAGTATGGAGGAAAGATAGTTGTGTGCCATCCCGGTATAACCGAGGTAGCGAAGTCCATACTTACAATCGTGTGCACAGAAAGTACAAGTGGTGTTGAAAGACCAGCCAGAATTAAGCTGATATATTCGTAACGAGACCACGTTTTTGCTGATCCGTCCCAGCCCATTGCAAATGTTCCGTAAATAAGTTTAGAAACTTTGCTGGTTGCGCGGTCACGTATCGTTGCCAAATCAGGAATTAAACCGATATACCAGAAAACCAATGATACCGAGAAATAGGTACTGATCGCAAATACGTCCCAAACAAGTGGAGAGTTAAAGTTAACCCAAAGTGAACCAAATGCATTTGGAAGAGGAAGTGCCCAGTAAGCCATCCAAGGACGACCCATGTGCATTAAGATAAACGACGCTGCACAGAGTACGGCAAAAATCGTCATCGCTTCTGCTGCACGGTTAATAGACGTTCTCCACTTCTGACGGAAAAGTAAAAGGATAGCTGAGATAAGCGTTCCGGCGTGACCGATACCTACCCACCATACAAAGTTGGTGATATCCCAGGCCCAACCTACTGTTTTATTCAAACCCCATACGCCCAAACCTTCCCACCAGGTCCATGCAAGACAGTACGAACCATACGCTAACACGATGAGGGACAGGCCAAAGGCAATTTTCCATTCCTTGGTTGGCGCACCTTCTACATGCCGGCATATATCCTCCGTTACATCTGCATATGTTTTACCACCTTGAATCAGGGGTGTTCTTACGGGTGAAGTAACATGCATACTACTATAATTTATAATGATTTAAATCTTCAAATAAATTCTTGTTTCTGTGGAAATCAGGCGTGTTCCTTTTTTGCTTCAGCCTTTTCCGCAACATCCTTATTTCTAACCTTGGTAAGGTAAGAAACTTGTGGTCTTACATTGATTTCCTCTAGCATATGGAATGCTCTTCCTTCTCTTTCTTCGGCCAGAAGTTTAGAAATTTTACTCTCAGGATCATTCATATCACCAAAAGTAATGGCGTTAGTAGGGCATGAGCTTCCGCAGACAACAGAAACATCACCGTCCATAACTCTTCTTCTTTCTTTCTTGGCTTTAAGTTTTGCTTCCTGGATCAGGTGCACGCACATTGAGCATTTTTCAATAACCCCACGTGAACGAACAGTAACATCAGGATTGATGACCATTTTGCCAAGGTCGTTATTGAAAGCGTAATCGAAGTTGTCGTTATCGAAGTATTTGAACCAGTTGAAACGACGTACTTTATAAGGACAGTTGTTAGCACAGTAACGAGTACCAACACAACGGTTATATGTCATCTGGTTTAGCCCCTCAGAACTGTGAGTAGTTGCAAGAACCGGACAAACAGTTTCACATGGTGCGTTGTTGCAATGCTGACACATCATGGGTTGGAACGTAACCTCCGGATTCTCCGAAGCAATTTCCAAACCACGCAAATCTTCTACATCCGCATCACTGCTATAATAGCGGTCAATACGAATCCAGTGCATTTCCCGAGCATTGATGATTTCCTGACGACCTACAACCGGAATATTGTTTTCAGCCTGGCAGCTTACCACACAAGATCCGCAGCCAAAGCATGTATTAAGGTCTACAACCAGACCCCATGAGTGATTCTTATATTGGTGCCCATTCCAAAGAGACAAATCTGTCGCGTCGACCTTACCCTCAGAAGTTGGAATTTCCGGGATAAACCTTCCTGCTAACGGATCTTTCTGGAAATGAGAAAGTACTGTATCCTGAAGAACAGACTTTCTGTTCATTACAGTACTGTGAGTTTGAGTCTGAGCGATCTCTCTCGTATCACCGGTTTTGCTGATTGTAACATCACCAGGAGTTAAAGAAAGAAACCCATTGCTATACTTCGCGAATGGATATAAGTTTTTACCTACACCGTTCGCTGATTTACCAGCCTTTTCACGGCCGTAACCAATCGCAACAGAAACAGTACCTTGCGCCTGACCTGGCTGGATCAGTACAGGTACTTCAACAGTTTTGCCGTTAAGCGTAATTTTGATAACATCACCTTGCTTCAAACCTTGCTCGGTTGCAGTCTTTTGAGCAATACATGCGTAATTGTCCCAACAAGCTTTAGAAACTGGCTCAGGGAATTCCTGTAACCAAGGATTGTTTGCCAAAGCTCCCGTTCCGATACCCACTTTCTCATAAAGAGAAAGTTCGATTCCAGAAGAAGAAGCTTTGTAATTTTTTGCTATGCTTAAAGCCGCTTCATCAACATTGCCCGTGAAACTAGCGCCTGTTGAAGCTGTAACCGGAACAGCATAAACACCGTCACAAAGTGATTTAACCCAGAATTGTTCAAAAGAACCAACCTGATTAAATATGTTTTTACTCCAGTAAGATTTAATATATGCGTGGAAATCTGAAGGAGCTCCAGCCCATTTCAATAAGCTTGATTGTGCCTGACGTGTATTAAAAATCAGACTTATAGCTGGTTGAGTCAAACTGAATGAACCTGCTTTTGGTTGTGCATCATTCCAAGACTCAAGATAATGAGGAGCCGGACAGATATATTTTACCAAAGAAGATGTTTCGTCAGCTCTGTCATTGAATGCAACACTTAATCCAATTTTTGGTAACGCCGCAACCAATTCAGCACCGCGGGCGTGATCGTACACCGGATTAGCTCCATAAACGAACAACGCATCCACTTTCCCGCCTTTCACTTCGTCAATGAACTCATTCATTGCGATGTCATTTCCCTGACGAAGATAAAGAGGATTGTCTAAATCAATAGTTGAACTATATGATCCCAATAAACTATTCAGAGCATTTACAACAACCTGAACCGAAGGATCGTTAATGCCGGAAACAACCAAAGCACTTCCTTTCGCTGCTACCAGATCAGCTGCTGCTTTGTCGAGATTGGCAATTTCAACAGCTGCCGATGCAATAGCTTTTCCACCAAGTTTCGCCGCCACCTTATTATATAGTGAAGTAACAACAAGACCAAGCTGAGAAGGTTTAACGGAAGTACGGTAATCCGCGTTTGACCCGGTTAGAGAAAGCGTCGTTTCAAACTGATAAAGGCGGGACATATCTTTCTTCCCTTCTTTACCGCTTCCCAAGATACGTGTTACAGCAAATTGATTTGAGAAGAGTTCTGGAGCGATCCAGGTTCCCAAGAAATCTGCATCGATGCCAACAACCAATTTCGCTTTGCTAAAATCGTATGAAGGTATAACTGCCTTTCCAAAAGAAAGTTCGTTACCTTTTACAATTGCATATGACGAATTTGCATCATATGTAACAACCTTTGTAGTAGGATACTTAGCCGCAAAATCAGCAAATACTGACTTTGTTGAAGGACTAAGAATTGTATTTGAAAGAATACGAATATTGCCTCCTTTTGCTGCCACCTGCGCCAATTGCTCAGCCACCTCTTTATCAATCTGCTCCCAGCTAACCTTAGTATCTTCGCCTTTTTTGGGGCCTCTTAGTTTTTCATTATCATATAAGCCGAGAAGAGATGCGTGAACTCTTGCACTTACGCCGGATGAAAAAGTAGAAAGGGAATTTCCTTCAATTTTGATCGGCCTGCCTTCTCTTGTTTTAACCAGAATACTTGCGTAATCTCCTCCTTCTGAGTATGTTGAAGCATACCAGTTTGAAATTGTAGGAAATTCACCTTCTGGTTTATTTACGTAAGGAAGAGCGTTTTTAACCGGAGTCTCACAAGCTGCCAAAGAAACAGCAGCCATACCAAAGCCGAGAACTTTAAGGAAATCCCGACGATTTGACCCTGTGCCGTCCACCAAACTTTCGTACTGGGTTTCAATTGGAGCATTTCCAAACTCAGATGACGCATCCTTTACGAACTTCTCGTCATTTCTCAGCTCTTCCAGCCCCCTCCAGTATCTTTTATCAGTATTTTTCATAAAAATATTCAATACAAATGAGTTGTATTCCGGTATCTAATTCTTGAATTAATAGTGGCACTTAGAACATTCCAAACCGCCGATGTCCGCTACTTTCAGCGCCTCTTTGCTTTCGGAAGCATGCAATTGTACCAACTTGTCGTAATACGCATTACCCTTAGTATTAACATCCGTTTTGCGGTGACAGTCAATACACCATCCCATTGTAAGAGAGGAGCGTTGCTCAATCACTTCCATTTTTTCGACCTCACCGTGACAGTTCTGGCATTCCAACCCACCTACGTTAACGTGTTGTGCATGGTTGAAATAAGCAAGATCAGGAAGGTTGTGAACTCTAACCCATTCAATAGGCTGATTATTCTCGATTGAAGTGTATATCTTCTGAATTTCAGGTGATTCCTTTTTGATAACACCGTGGCAATTCATACAAATATTCGCAGATGGAATATGTGCAGATTTACCTCTGTTCACACCCGTGTGACAGTAATTACAGTCTATTTTATATTCTCCCGCATGAAGTTTGTGCGAAAATGAAATTGGCTGTTTTGGAGCATAACCTTGCTGAACACCAACACTATACGCACCATCAATAGTAAGCTTTAATACTAAAAGCACAAACACCCAGACGGTTGCAGACCTAATGGCAGGATCAGTAATGAATGACTTGAATGAGTTGCCAAAGCCAGTCATCGCATCAACTTGGGTAGCATCCTCTGGTTTGCCACTTACCGCTTTGCTCAATATTGAAACGATTACTACCAGAACACCAAGTACCAGTAACATAACCAATACCAAAGCAACCAAAACGATCATGAATAGATCAGAAGGACCACTTGAAGATGCTGTTGTCACCGCACCTGCAGCTGCGGGCGTTGCTGCCGCAGGAGCAGCAGTTGCTGCGTTGTCGACATAAGCGAATATCGCTTTGATATCGTCTTCTGACAAGCTTGGGAAACTTGTCATTGGAGTTTTAGAATACTCGTTGTAAATCTTAACTGCATAAGGATCGCCGGAAGCAACCATAGCCTGTGAGTTGTGAACCCACTTCACAAGCCATGCAATATTGTTTCTGGAAGTGGCTCCTTTCAAGCCTGGCCCAACCACTCGTTCGTCGGTCGGAGCGTGACATGAAGCGCAGTTCTCTTTAAAAATCTTTTCACCTTTTGCAGTATCTCCACCGCCTGAGGCAGCCGCTGTTGCTGTGCTGTCTTGTGCATTCACTAAAAGAGGTGCACTAAGAAAGATCGCTAAAACGAATGCAATTAACGATTTCGAACACTTTAAGAAAGGAGTTAACTTAGAGTCTTCTCGGAATGGTATATTCATAATAAACTATGCATTATTCTTCAACAGACAAAACTAGCTTACGATTCTTTATCCGCAAAAGTATTTTAGTGATATTTTGATGACGCTTCTTATTTATAATATTTCTAATTTGGGAATTTTAGAAAATTTCGAATTTTGCAATTTATTCATTCTTATCCAGCGTATTAACAGAAAAATGCCATTTGAAAAACCTTAAAAAGGTCCTACAAATGGCATTTATAAATAATTTCCTATGACTAAAATCAGTTTCAGGAATTATAATTAATCTAAGAGGTTCCGAGCGGATTCGAACCGCTGTACAAGGTTTTGCAGACCTCTGCCTAGCCACTCGGCCACGGAACCAATTTGAAATTTAGCAGGTGGTTTTTTAGAACCAGCCTGCTAAATCCGGTGCAAAAGTACTATATTATTTGACTATTCAGCGCTTTCGCCATCTTTTTTAGTCACTTTTTTTCCTTTCTTTTCACTTTCTTCAAACTGCTCTTTCAAAGCTGAAAGAACGCTTAGGTCTCCAAAAGTAGATTTTTCAACTTCCTTCGCCGGCTCAACTGCCTTAGCAACAGGTGCTTTCTTCTCATCCTTTTTCTCCTCAGCTACCGCAGCTTTCACTTTTGAGTGCGTAAGAACAATCTTCTTCTCTTCTTTCAAGAATTCAAGAACTGTGAAGTCAAGGCTTTCACCTATCTCTGCAAACGTTCCGTCTTCCTTAGCAAGGTTTTTAACAGCAGCTATACCTTCGATACCGTACGGTAACTCAAGTGTTGCGAATTTATCACCTTTTGCAACTACTGTACAACGGTGAACAGAACCTACTTCGAAGATTGATTCGAAAGTATCCCAAGGATTTTCTTCAAGTTGTTTGTGGCCAAGAGCCAAACGACGGTTGTCCGCGTCAAGTTCAAGAACTACAACTTCAAGTTCGTCATTCACTTTCACGAAATCCGATGGGTGTTTAATTTTCTTAGTCCAAGATAGATCTGAAACGTGTACCAGACCGTCGATTCCTTCTTCAAGCTCGATGAACAAACCAAAGTTGGTAAGGTTACGAACCACACCTTTATGACGTGTTCCGATTGCATACTTTTCTTTAAGAGAAGTTTGAGTCCAAGGATCTTCGGTAAGTTGTTTGATACCAAGAGACATTTTGCGTTCCTGACGATCCAAAGTCAAAACTACTGCGCTGATCTCGTCGTTTACGTTCATAAACTCCTGAGGATTGCGCAGGTGCTGAGACCATGACATTTCAGATACGTGGATCAAGCCTTCAACACCTGGCTTAATTTCAAGGAAAGCACCGTAGTCAGCTACATTTACAATGCGACCTGTAACTTTCGATCCTACCTGGATAGCTTCGTCAAGTGAATCCCATGGGTGAGACTGAAGTTGTTTCAAGCCAAGAGAGATACGTTTTTTCTCTTCGTCGAAATCAAGAACAACCACGTTCAGCTTCTGATCCAATGACAGAAGATCTGATGGGTGGTTGATACGTCCCCATGAAATATCAGTGATGTGCAACAAACCATCAACACCTCCAAGGTCGATGAATACACCGAAGTTGGTCATGTTTTTGATAACACCTTCAAGTACCTGACCTTTCTCAAGGTTGTTAAGTATTTGCTGACGTTGCGCTTCAAGATCTTTTTCGATCAAAATTTTGTGAGAAACTACTACGTTATCGTTTGCGTAATTAATCTTCACAACTTTAACCTCCATACGCTTTCCAACAAAAATGTCGAAATCACGGATAGGTTTAACATCTATTTGAGAACCTGGCAAAAAAGCCTCGATTCCAAAAATATCTACGATAAGACCACCTTTGGTTCTTCTCTTTACGTTTGCGTCGATTACCACATCTTCGTCGAAAGATTTCTGGATGTTATCCCATGCAGTAATTACCTTCGCTTTCTTACGTGAAAGAACAAGCTGTCCTTGAGCGTCTTCCTGGTTTTCTACGTATACTTCAACTTCGTCACCAATTTTCAAACCTGGCAGATCGCGGAATTCGTTTGAAGAAACGATACCATCTGATTTGAAACCGATGTTAAGAATTACTTCACGATCGGTAATTCCAACAACAACACCTTTAACAACTTCTTTTTCCTGAACCGGAGAAAGTGTTGTTTCATACATTTGTTCAAAACGATCGCGGTCAGCAGATGAATAACCTGTACCGAAACCTTTGTCTTCTGCCTTTTCCCAATCGAAATCCGGGAGCGCCTGAATGTTTTTTTCCTTTGACATATATAGGAATTATCGCTCTTTCAAGTACATCAACCTACGAGCTAAAAGGTTGAAAATAAGTTTAACAATTGCTTTTTAAAAATCAGACCGCAAAGGTACATGATTTTAAGACAATTTTCCACTTTTTCTAAAAAAGTAATTTAGGGGACTATTCAGCCAGGATTCGCTGAAAATGAGGAGATAATCGAAGGCTATTACAATTTAGCACCGACGCTCCTTTGTGCCAAGGTAGGGAAGCCATTCATCAGCGGCCAATCCGGAAAAATCTCTGATAAACATGAGGAAAGATGGGCGAAACGGTCGTTGTTTCAAGTGCATTCCGGCTTCTTCCGGAGTTAAATCGCCTTTGCGGGAGTTGCAACGTTTGCAGGCGGTGGTGAGATTGTCCCAGTTTGTTTTTCCTCCCCGGGATTTGGGCAAAACATGGTCAAGCGTGAGATGATCGTGGGTTCCGCAATACTGACAGCGGTTCCCGTCCCGCTTGAAGAGATTATGCCTTGTCATCACAACACCTCGATATGGAAGATTTATATATCGGTTAAGGCGGATAACAACGGGCATGGGAAACTCATTGCTGACGGTCCTGAGGTAATGCATTTGCGATTCTGCAAGCATTTCCGCCTTATTCATATAAACTAGTAAAAACGCTTTCGGTACGGTGCAAACACTCAGCGCACTATAATCTTGATTAAGAACCAGTACTTTACCCATGAGTTTTTTAGGTAATTCGTTCCGACAATATAGGAAATTTTGCCTAATAAAATACTCACCACCAATGCATTTATAAGAAATTTATTAGTTTTAGGATATTCGATATTCAAAAAAAAGGAGTGCAATTGCACATCGTCAAAAATTCATTCTATCCACTTCTCTTTTTATATCACGTTCTTTTATCGAGTCTCTTTTGTCGTACAGCTTTTTCCCTTTGGCCAACGCGATGTGTAATTTAACAAGTCCGCGGTCATTGCTAAACATCCTCACCGGGATAATTGTCAGACCCTGATCCTTGATGCTCTCTGCCAGTTTCCGCAGCTCACGTTTCTTTAAAAGCAATTTCCGATCTCTCATCGGATCGTGGTTGTAGTGCGTGCCTTCTGTATACGGAGAAATATGAAGACTTCTTAGATAGAGTTCTTCATCCATAAACAGGCAATAAGCGTCCTGAAAATTCACTTTACCTTGCCGTATTGATTTTATTTCGGTGCCGGTCAGCGCAATTCCGGCTGTATATTCATCCAAAAAGAAAAACTCGAACGATGCTCGCTTGTTCTTGATGTTAACCTCTTTATTCAGCTTTTCGGCCATTATATATGTACTTTAATTCCAGTCGGTAAATTTATAGTTATTTAGTTATCAAAATCAGGCCTCGAAAAGTCATTCCCCAACGATTTCTCAGATCAGACATCGCGATAGCACTCATTCCGTAAATCTCAGCGAGACTTCGTCCTGGTAAATTCTTAGTCAACAAACTACAAGAAGAATAGCTGAAGTGAAGTTTAATCAAAATTGCTAAGACAATTTTAACGCTAAAAGATCATGGAAATGCTTAAAATTTAATCAACTGTTTCCACGTGCCTTTTATTCGGTTATACTTGATGGTACTCGGGAGAGCTTTCCACCAATACCTGTTCATCTCCACGGCAAAAGAGGGTTGCATATAACAATTGATCGCGCATCCTTCACATGCAGGCAACTTTCCTTCGAGTGCTACCAGTTTTTGTACCTCGTCGGAATGATAAAGGTCAAATAGCTGTCCATCAATAGGGAAATCCTTTAGACCCAAATGATAACATGGTAATACTAACTTGTTTTCCGGAGATATCACGATCGTAGTGCTCGCTGCCTTACAAACAGGATCTTCGACATGATTGCCCCCATCCAATCTCAACTGCACGAATGCTTCGTTGAGATAAACATTTTTCTGCTTGGCCCACCACATCATTTCGTCAAGCGCTGATTTCGTCAAATTTCCGCCGACACCATTGTACTCAAAGACAGGGTTCAAAATTAAAAGCAAATCATTTGGGATGCATATCTCTTCCCAAAGTTGCCGGATCTTGCCTACATTATCTTCCATAACCGTGAAGATAATATCCGGCCTTTCTCCAAAACCCTTAGCGATTTCAATTGATTCCATCACCTTATCAAAGCATTTTACGCCTCTTGAGATATTGTGCTCTTCGGCATCAGGTGAATCCAGCGAAAAGTGAAGCATATCAATCAGTCCACGTAGCCGTTCTGCATATTTTGGATATAGCAGTCCGTTACTCGTCACGGTGGTGATCATTCCGTGCTCTTTGGAAATCCGAAGCAGGTCATCGAGTTGACGGTGAAGTAAAGGCTCGCCGCCAGTAAAGTCAATTACCTTAACGCCCAGTCTTTTCAGATCGACCAGATTCTCTTCGAAATTTTCAAGGGTAATGTATGGCGATGGTTTATCCCAGATATCACAAAAACTACATGAGGCGTTGCAGCGATAAGTCACATAGTAATTGCACAAAATGGGATGATGAACCAGACGCATATTAACTGAGCATATTTAACAAACTGGTTAGCTTGTCTTTCAGATCTTTTCGGTCGACTATAAAATCAAGGAAACCATGTTCCAGAACGAATTCCGCACTTTGAAATCCTTTTGGCAAATCTTTACCTATTGTTTCACGAATAACGCGCGGACCGGCAAATCCAATTAAAGCTCCTGGTTCAGATATGTTAAAATCGCCCAACATCGCGTAAGAGGCAGTAACGCCACCAGTGGTTGGATCGGTAAGTAATGATATATAAGGTAGTTTCGCTTCGGAAAGCTGTGCAAGCCTAGCTGAGGTCTTCGCCATTTGCATTAATGAAAACCCGGCTTCCATCATTCTGGCTCCGCCCGATTTCGATATCATTAAAAACGGCAACTTATGGTCTAACGAATAACTGATAGCTCGCGCGATCTTCTCTCCTACGACAGATCCCATCGAACCACCGATGAAATTAAAATCCATACATGCGATTACGATTTTGATACCGTTCATCTCTCCGTGCCCTGTTCTCACCGCATCTTTCAACCCGGTTTTCTTCATCGTCGCCTTGATCCTGTCTGAATATGCTTTGGTATCCACAAAACCTAGAGGGTCTCCTGATATCAGATTTGCATCCAGCTCAACAAATCTGTTGTCATCGAAAAGTAACTCAAAATAGATGCTTGACCCAACTTTTTCGTGATACTCGCAATGAGGACAAGTATATGCATTTTGCTTATGCTCTCTGGTTGGAGTGATCTTTTTACAATTGGGGCATTGATACCATAACCCGTCCGGAGCCTCCCGCTTCATTTCCGTCGGTGTACTAATACCTTTTTCTTTTCGAATAAACCAAGACATACTTATTGTTGATTATGACATTAATAAAGTTCTAAACACCAAAACTTTATGATACTTTCGAGATAAATTTAGGGGTCAAAGATAGCAATAATTGTTTTGTATAGTCAAAGGCTCATGGCGGAATACCGATAAATGAATCCGGGCTCAGAACAATTCAATGATAAAATTGTTAATCTTACATAATCCTGACAGCCGATAACATTATACGGCAATTCATTGAATTTAAAATCCATAATGAGCAGCGTCCATACTCCGATCATAATAATAGTAGGAACCAATCGTACTAATTCCATGTCTGCGCAAGTGGCAGCATATTATCAGAAAATTCTTACCCAAAACAATGCAGAAAGTCTGATTGTCGACCTGGTAAATCTTCCAAAAGACTTTACGTCTACCGCCTTGTACGAAAATAGCGGCAAAAACGAGGGTTTTAATGCACTGCGATCTTTTCTGGATCAGGCTGAGCGTTTCATTTTTATCGTGCCCGAGTATAACGGGTCCTATCCCGGTGTACTTAAGGCCTTCATTGATGGCCTGCCTTATCCCAACAGTTTCAATAATAAAAAAGCGGCATTGGTCGGGCTCTCATCTAATATGCAGGGAGCAGCCGTGGCGCTGAGCCATTTAAACGATGTCTTCAGCTATCTGGGAATGAATACGCTTGCATTGCGTGTAAAACTCGCGCATATCCGTTCCCACTTCAAGGATGGCGCCATTACCAATTCGTTATATCAGGAATTGATTGAAATGCAGGCGCAACAACTCATTAATTTCTAAAACGAAAAAGGAGCCTGAGCTCCCTTTCGTTTATTTCAACCAATGTTGTTCCATTTCGCTGGCCGGTATTGTCGGCTTTTTATACAAATCAACTCTGCTGCGTTTGTATGCCGGCCCTTCCAGGTCTGCAAATTTCACCAGATTCTCTCTGAACGATTTGATCATATCATCTATTCGATATCTTTCTTCATCAACGAGATGATCCTCAAATTCCGGCGTCAGATAAGATATATTGATGGGTGAGTGAATGGCGGTATGAAGATCCTCTATATCAACAACACTTGTCAGCGTAGATTCCTCAGCTGCCAAAACAAGATCGTCATGGAATTTCTCTTCGCTTTCAGGAGCGTACTCCACCTCTGGTTCGCTGAATTCCGTAACGACCACGCCGACAGGTGGCTTGATCGTCATTCCTGGTATAGGCGATTCCACGCTATCAAATCCGGCTGCCACAATCGTTACCCGTAGTTTATCACCAAGCGAGTCGTCAGTGATCGTACCCAGTTTAAACATGCGGGCCTCTCCGCCAACTTGCGAAAGAACATATCTCCAGATTTCGCGTTGCTCCTTCATGGTAGCTTCGCTTTTCTTGCTCGTAGCCAAAGTTACTAAAATACGTTTGGCACCTTTAATATCTCTGTCGTTCAGCAACGGAGAATCCAATGCTTCCTGAATTGCTATTTTTGCTCTGTCCTGACCAACCGATTCGGCAGTTCCCATTACAGACTGACCAGCCTTTTTCAGTACTTTTTCAACATCCTTGAAATCGGTATTGATATTACCGCTGGTCGTAATGATTTCAGATATACTTTTTACCGCGTTGAGAAGTATGCCATCTGCCTCGGCAAAAGCCTGAGTGAGTGTCATATCTTCGTACAATTCTTCCAGTTTGTCGTTTAAAACCACGAGAACTGTATCGCTATATTCCTTAAGTTGCTCGATGCCTTCAAGTGCTTGTTCTTTCTTGTCAAGCCCTTCCCATGTATATGGTGCGGTAACAACAGCAACCGTCAATTTGCCCATTTCCTTGGCAAGCTGAGCAATTACAGGTGCAGCACCCGTCCCTGTTCCACCTCCCATACCTGCCGTGATGAATACCATTTGCGTAGATCCACCCAACAGATTCTTTATTTCTTCAATAGTCTCTAAAGCCGCTTCCTTGCCCTTCGATGCGTCTGTTCCAGCTCCAAGACCTTGGGTAAGTGTTGCTCCCAATTGAATTTTAACCGGAACCGGACTATTAGCCAGCGCCTGACGATCGGTATTACACACAGCAAACTCTACATCTTTGATTTTCTTCTCAAACATGTAATTAACCGCATTGCTACCTCCACCACCGACACCAATTACCTTGATAATTGCTGGTTCTGCATGGCTCAATCCCTGCGACTCCTTTACGATTTCGTTCACGATGTAGTCCTGGCTTAATGCGTGTAATAAATTGCTATTCATAATAACGGGGTGTTGTTGAATCACTTATATTATTCTAGTACTCGTCCGTGTTCTCGTCCTTTTTCCCTAAGAGATTGTCCCAGAAGAAACGTCCACCTTTCTTTACCTCTTCCTGCACTTTCTCTTCCTTTTTCCGAGGCTCTACCGGCGCAGGCTGTCGTAAGCCCATTTCATTCAGTGATGGTTTACAAACCGATTTCACTCTGGAATCGATCTCCTTCAATCCCATCCATGCTAATCCAACTGCTGTAGCAAATGATGAGTTACTGACTGCATCGGCTTTCGCTGTATGCGCCAGATTTTCCGGCAAACCTACTCTGACAGATAAGTTGGACACTCTTTCGAATAAAACTTCTATGTCAGGAATATTAGCTGAACCGCCTGTCAGAACCATACCTCCAATTAGCTGATCTTCGTATCCGGAACTCTGAATTTCGGCGAGCACCATGGCCGCAATTTCTTTTAATCTTTCTTCGATGATCAAAGCAACGTTCTTTTTCAGAACCTGCTTTGGCGGCCGGCCTGCTAGAAAGTTAACTAAAATTTCTATATTAAGGGGTACATCCTCCGAAAGGGCGGAGCCAAAAGTCTTCTTCAATTGTTCGGCATTGTCGGGCTGAATACCACAACCAAGCGCGAGATCATTGGTAATATGCCTTCCACCGATTGGAAAGGAGGCAATATGTCTTACGATTTTATCCTGATAAATAATCAAATCAGTAGTGTGATCTCCAATATCTACCAGAGCTATACCGGCCTTCATTTCATTTTCTTCCAGAACTGCAAGTCCGGTTGCAAGAGGCGCATAGACCATCTTATCGCACTTCAACTTGCTGTCTGCGTCCAATAAACTTTTTCGCGTGCGCTGAATAGACTGATTATTGGCCGATACAATTAAAAAATTAGCACCAAGCTTAATGCCCGTTCTTCCAACCGGCTCCCGTACTCCTTTTGAATTGTCTACCACAAAATCCATTGGCAGTACATGCAGAACGTCAAAGTTTGGTTCAGTTTTGGCACGATACATATCGTCAACCAACTGGTCCACATCACCCTGTGTTACCTCCTCTCCTGTTGAACCAAAAGGTCTGAGAACGCCATCACTTTGAGCACTGACCTTAACATGAGAGCCACTGAAACTGACGTTAACAATCCCTATTTCAAGATCTGAAAGGCGAATTACTTCCTGCAATGCATCCCTCACCGCCGTTCCCACTTGTTTAATATTTTCAACGGATCCATTGACGACGGCCCCATTTGGAACCGGCACTTCACTAAATCCTAATATCTCTATATTGTTATATCGCGACCCGGAAGAGGAGCCTTGTGCAGCGATCACTGCAATTTTCTTACTACCAATATCTACTCCTACTACAATTTTTTCGTGTGCCATGCTATTGGTAAATTACCACTATTCACAAACTATTTGATCTTGAAACTTTACACTTATTCTTGAATACCTTCCCCAGTCCTGAGAAAGTACTTTGTCATAAAACAACCGGAGTTTATCAAATTTCTGTTGGTAGTTTTCGGCAGTGCCAAACTCGACCTTTTGATTTCCGACGACCGTCCAAAGACTGACTTCTCTATTTTTGTCCACTTCCAGTTCGGCAACCTGCGCCTTCCAGAATTCATCCTGATTTAAAAAACGAATCAAATCAAGTAATTCGGTATCTTTTTGTGATCTTAAATTCTTTTTGCTGACAAAATAACTTCCTGTCACTAAAAGTACCCGCGGCGAATAGTTTTCCGATAGTGGAAAAAATGATCCTTCTTCGTTAATATATCTGCCTGAAGTATTCCTCCACTCTCCGTTTGTCGACGTATTGATCCACCGGGCTAGCGGTGTTTCCTGTTCAACATTCACAACCAAATTCCCTTTCAGATCACGATATACCTGGCAGTTTCTTATTAACTTGTTTCGTTCTATCCTCGATTCAATATCAGCCAGATCGACTTCCTTTAACCTGCTGCCAGCTACGGGAGCTCCTCCATTTTCGGTGGCAAGTTTTAATATATCCTTTCTGTTTAGAAAGTGCCTGCCCGAATCGCCTTCAATATTAATTACCAGATTGTTGCAACGCTGGTTACTCAAACGATTCTCAGTCATTCCGATTAGTCCTATGGGCAGAATTACCCATAAACTCTTCTTCAGAAAATGCCATGAATAGTCAAATTTACGTAACATCTGAGTAATATTAAAAGTGCTGTTGCTAATTAATTAGCTTTCGGTTCTCTAAAAACCTCTGAATCGGAGCAACGAATGTATCAATGTCTCCCGCTCCTATTGTAACCAATACATCCACTTCCTGTTCGGCAATAGTACTCAGTAAATTTTCCTTGGCTACAATGCTTTTGTTTTCCAAAGTAACATTGTCCAAAAGAATTTGCGACGTAACTCCGGGAATTGGCAACTCTCTTGCCGGATATATATCAAGCAAAATCAAAGCGTCGGCCAGTGACAAACTTTTTGAAAAATCATCGGCAAAATCCTTAGTCCTTGAAAAAAGGTGAGGTTGAAAAACCGCCGTCACTTTCCTTCCGGGGTAAAGAGATTTCACTGATTTCAGAAAAGCTTCAATTTCTGTCGGATGATGAGCATAATCATCTATATAGATATGCTTTTCATTCTCAACATGATATTCAAACCTTCTTTTCACCCCTCTATAACTTTCCAATGCCTTTTTTATTTCATTTGGCTCCACTTCCAGTCTTAAAGCCACTGCCGCAGCGGCAATCGCATTTTCGATATTATGATATCCCGGAATTTTCATGGCGATTTCCTTGATAACTCCCTCAGGGTATTCCAAATCAAACACAAATCGCGCATTGACTATATGGATATTGGAGGCGTAAAAATCACCTTTATCCAATGAATAAGTCACCACTTTCGCTTTCGAGGCATCGGCTATTTCCAAGCCTTCATGCATAACTAGAAGTCCGTTTTCATCAATCTGTGATACATATTCTCGGAATGAATCTAAAACGGCCTCATGCTTCCCATATATATCCAAATGATCTGCATCAGTGGACGTTACGATAGCTATCTCCGGAAATAAAGTCAGAAATGACCTGTCATATTCATCGGCCTCCACCACACAAACAACCTCCTCTAATTTCTCCGTCGCGGTATTCAGCAAAAGATTGGTGCCGTAGTTTTGAGTAATCCCTCCCAGAAAAGCTGTACTGTTTACACCCGCTGATTTGAGAATATGCGCCACCATCGACGATGTTGTAGTCTTTCCATGAGTTCCGGCTACTCCAACAGTCCTCAGGTTCTGAGTAAGCATACCCAATACCTGCGATCGCTTTAAAATCAAAAAATTATGCTCTCTGAAATACAACATTTGCTGGTGCTGTACTGGCACTGCAGGAGTATATACCACCAGGGTCTGAGAAGGATCTCCCTTAAAGCTTTCTGGAATGGTATTGATATCGTCTTCCAATGTCACTTCAATTCCCTCACCTTGTAATGATTTTACCAGCGTCGTTTCTGTTTTATCATACCCTGCAACCTCAAAATTATTGGCCTTAAACCATCGTGCCAATGCACTCATGCCAATTCCACCTATTCCGACAAAATATATAAACTTGTATTGCGTCATTGCTATCATGGGTATTTCTGAGCTCTGTTAGCTGATTAATTGAAGAATTTCTCTGGCAATGTCTTTGGCGGCTGTTGGTCGTGCCAGAGGTTTTACATTTTTAATCAACTCAATTTGCTTGCTTGTATCGTTAAGTAAGTCTATTGCTTCCGAAACCAGTTTCTGGTCTGTATCTGCATCTTTTACCAATATCGCCGCACCTTTGTCCACCAAACTCAGTGCATTTTTGGTTTGATGATCTTCTGAAGCAGCGGGAAAAGGAACCAGTATCGCCGGCTTTGCCACAAGGCAAATTTCCGACACCGACAATGCTCCTGCGCGTGAGATCACAATATCAGAGGCTGCATAAGCAAGGTCCATTTCGTATATAAACTCATATGCTTTTACAGAGTCTACTAAATTCCTGTTCTTTATTTCAGAAACAGCAGTATCGATAAAGCCCTTTCCTGTCTGCCATAATACCTGGCACCCTGCGTTTGCAAATGCCGAAAGCCCTTTCAAGATACTTTGATTAACCGACCGTGCACCAAGGCTGCCGCCCATTACGAAAATGGTTTTCTTTCCGGGAATCAAGCCAAAATGTGAGATCGCTTCATCCCGTTTGGACACAATATCAAGTATATCGTTCCTTACAGGATTTCCCAAAAATTTAATTTTCTCCTTTGGGAAAAAGATTTCCATTCCTGGATAGGCTACGCATATTTTCTTTGCCCTTTTTGCCAACAATTTGTTGGTAATTCCCGCATAAGAGTTTTGCTCCTGAATCAAAGTTGGTATGCCTAATAACGAGGCTACCATCAATACCGGTCCACTGGCAAATCCTCCCACCCCAATGGCTATATCTGGATCAAAGTCCCTGATGACCGACTTTGCCTTAAACAGACTTTTTACCAATTTAACAGGAAAAGCGAGATTATCAAGTGACAACTCTCTTTTAATTCCGACGATCGGGAGACCGACGATTGAATAGCCCGCTTTTGGCACTTTTTCCATTTCCATTTTCCCCAACGCTCCCACAAAGAGAATTTCAATGGTTGGTTCCAATTCCTTCAATGCGTTGGCAATGGCAACAGCCGGGTATATGTGACCGCCCGTACCACCGCCGCTGATGATTACCTTTTTCGGCATATAACGTTAAATTCTCTTTTCTTCAATATTCTCTCCTCTGCTCACGCTTAGTATCATCCCCATGGCAATACCGGTAAAAATCAGAGAAGTCCCTCCCTGGCTAAAAAACGGCAGCGTCTGACCCGTTACAGGTACCAGACCCACTGTTACTGCCATGGCGGAAAAGGCTTGGGCGACTATAGTAAAAGTTAGCCCGGCCGACAAAAGCCCGCCAAAGGGTCGTTTGGTAACCTCAATGGCTTTGAGGCCGCGGAATAATATAATGAGGTAAAATACAATCAGGATTACGCCTCCAATCGTGCCATATTCTTCAACCGCCACAGCGAAAATAAAATCCTTTTGAGGTTCCGGGAGAAATCGACGCTGGCGGCTTTTGGCTACACCCTCGCCATATATCCCGCCTCGGGCCATGGCCATATATGATTGTTGGGACTGGTAAACAACCACGTCCTTATCAAAAAAGGTCGATATTCTGCTTTGCGCCGTTCCCGACCGTTGTGTTGAGTTAAGTAAAATGGCAACTGTGGCAAAAAACACGAGCCCCAGTCCTGTAAAGAGCAGATAATGAATGGGTACTTTACCTACATACATCAAAACAAAACACACACCTGCCAGCATCATGGCGGTTGACACGTTACTGGTAAAGATCAAGCCACAAACTACACCAACGAGTGCCAGCGGCTCCATAAATAGCTCCCGCGTATTCCAGCCCCCTTTGATATGCCTCGCCAAAATCAAAGATAAATGAGAAACTAAGGCCACTTTGGCCCACTCGGACGGCTGAAATCTCTGGCCTATGACAGGTATTTCAATCCACCGCGAAGCGTCATTAACCGCCGTTCCGAAAAATTGGGTAAAAATGAGCAGTGCAATTGAACTCCACACCGCAAGGCGGGTAACATATACAAATTTTATATAAGGTATCTTATGGATAAAATACATCGTCACCAGCGAAAGAAAGCACAACAATGTGTGCTTATAGAGGTAATACTCCGTGTTGCCTTCCTTCTGAGCATATGCATCTTTGACACTCGCGCTATACACCACGACGATGCTCCACAGAAGCATCACAATGCATATAAACCATATCCAGCGGTCTCCCTTTAAATTATTGGAAAACCATGCCTGTGTTTCCTCTTTCAGTTCTTGCAAGATTTCCATTGATTATAACATGTACTGATTTAAGTCAGGCTTCTGACAGCCTCCTTGAATTTTTCGCCCCGGTCTTCATAGTTCTTAAAGAGATCGAAGCTTGCGCATGCTGGAGAGAGCAAAACAATATCTCCCGGGCTCGCCCATTCCTGCCCCTTCTTCACAGCCTCTACGATATCCTGTGTGGTGAAAATCTGGCTTACGATGTCCTTGAAATAGGTATTCAGCTTTTCCGAATCCGGAGTGAGGATGATAAGGCCCTTCACTTTTTGACGGACTAATTCTTCTATCTGACTATAATCATTCCCTTTGTCAACTCCGCCGGCAATAAGAATGATTGGCTTTTCGAAGCTACCCAGTGCATAGAAAACGGAGTCTACATTTGTTGCCTTGGAATCATTCACATATGTAACCTCGTCAATAATTGCCACCTGCTCCAGACGATGGGCGGCGTTTACAAAACTCCGTAATCCAGCTTTTATCAAATCCTCCGCAATACCTACTCTTCGAGCAACCAGAATAGCGGCCAACGAATTAACCGCATTATGCGGGCCCTTTATGGGAAGCTCGTCAAAAGCTTGCGAAAAGTGGCTGCCTTTTACATTAGTTATCAATTTGCCCTCAGTGTAATATCCCCCTTCTGACAATTTGTTTTTCAGAGAAATACCCAACTTGTTTACCTCCGGATTTCGTACAGACAACTCCTTCTCGATCACCTCACTGTCGGCAAAATATATAAAATCATCAGATATACTCTGATTTCTGAGAATATTGAATTTTGAATCAATATAATTTTGAAACGAATATTTATAGCGATCCAGATGATCTGGAGTAATGTTGAGTATTACAGATATATCCGGCTTAAATCTGATAATATTATCTAGTTGGAAGCTACTGATTTCCAACACGTAATAATCGAAACTTTTAGTAGCTACCTGAAGGGCAAAGCTGTCGCCAATATTGCCAGCCAAACCAACACTCAAGCCAGCGTTTTTAAGAATATGATACGTTAAAAGAGTTGTTGTTGTCTTTCCGTTACTCCCTGTTATTCCTATTATTTTTGCATCCGTAAACCACGATCCGAATTCTATCTCGGATATCACCTGAACACCTTTTTCATACAAGGCTGCCACCAGCGGCGCTTTATCTGGTATACCCGGGCTTTTAACGATTATATCAGCCGAAAAAATGCGCTCCTCGGAATGTTTCCCTTCTTCAAATTCAATATTCTCTTCTTCCAGCAGAGCCTTATATTTTGTCGGAATCAAATTCTGATCCGACAAAAACACGTCATAATTTTTCTTTTTCGCAAGTATCGCTGCGCCTGCCCCGCTCTCACCACCACCTAGTATTACAACCTTTTTATGCACAATTAAAAGATTTCAGTTTCAACGAAAGGATAAGGTACGAAGGTAAAAGTTTTTCGAGGGAGTTATTGAGGATGCTGTCGAAAAATTATTTTGTACAAAAAAAGACATGTTTCCATGTCTTTTTTTAGCTTCATATAGTTTCTGATTAGTATTCTATTCCTTGGGCGTGGTCAATCTTAGCTTGTTTGCAGCCTTTACCACCAAAAATATTACCCAGGCAATAATAACAAACTGGAGTGAGGTTTGAATAAAATTACCGTATTTAATGGCAACCTCAGGAGTTTCTCCAACAGCTTCTTTTAATACTATTTTTAGTTGTGTGAAGTCCACACCGCCAATAACGAGACCAAGAATCGGATTAATGATATCTTCTACAAGAGAAGTTGTTATTTTACCGAAAGCTGCGCCTATTACAACACCGACGGCCAGATCCAAAACATTACCCTGGGCAATGAAAGTCTTAAATTCCTTGAGCATATTCGATTTATTTAGGTAACTGAAGAGTTTATTTAAACTGATATAAAAATCCTACCGACAATCCCTGAGCAAACTGTACTTTATCCACCTGGTCTTTATCATATAATACAATGGCAGTCAGGTTAACGTTAAAGTATTTGGCGATTTTCGCAGTGATCTGTGCATCCAGCCTGTGATCGGCGTTAAATTTGCGTGGACCATCGCGTGATATCAAAGTGCCATCTTCGTCAAAAATCCCTGACTTTTGAAATGATGAATACATAAGATATCTCCATTTAAAATTAATATCTTTTGCTATATCCTTGTTAAAATTCGCCACCAGTTGAATTATACCCACTTCACTTCTAACCCTTTTACCTTGCACTACTCCATAGTTTCCAGGGAAGGTCTTGTAAAGATTTCTGTCCATAACTATCGTTTGACGTAACGCTGCCGGAGCGAAATCAACGAAAAAGTAAGACACCGGCTGATATTCCACCCCGATCGCTTCGGTAAGATACGCAGGAGAGAAAAACGAGGAAACATGATTTCTGACATTTACGGAATCCGGATCTGAGCTATATTCATAGCCATTTGCAAATTGAGACTGCAAGTTGAGCCCTCCAAAAAGGCTCCATACCTTTGTAAGCTCACGATTATATTTCGTGTCAAAGAACAGCCTGTCCACGTTTTTTCGGCTTTGCTGATCCTTGTTTTTAACAAAACCGTATTGCGATTGAAAATCATTACGCCAAGAATTTCTACCTTTTTTATCCAGCGTTAGGGCATTAAATAACAGACCCAAAGCTACTGAATTGACTCCACCACCCGTCCAGTTGGAACTGAAAGAGCCTTGATTCAAATTGATGCCACCTTCAATTTTCCTGAAGGTGCTGTCTTTATCAATTTTCAGCTTTGATGCATTGACGCTGTTGGAGAAATCCACCGTTTGAGCCCAGCCAGAAAAATTCGATGTGAAAAGGATAACGATGGTAAGTAGATGTTTTGCCGAGAATGATTTCATAGATGCACGTGCAACGTTAAAAAATAGTATTAATTAAAAATTTCAACCTGCGCTGTCTGAAAATGTTGCAGCGGGACTATGGTTGTCGTTTTCTCATTTACCAAAGTGACGGTAGTCTGATCAATCTTAGTAATCACACCTTCAACTTCTCCAATTTTGATTCGCTGCCCAACACTATAATTTGCGCGACTGTAAAAAGACGATATAATATTGGCAAGCACGTCCTTCGACGCGATTCCATAACCAAGGGCGAAAGCTCCAATGACTCCACCGATGATGAGAATAAAACTGGACTCCAAAAGCGCGGTCTCGATACCAATTTGACCAAGCGAAGTGATCAAAGTAATGGTCAGAAAGAAAAAAAACACAATATTTCCTATCAACTTGGCCGCACCGATATTAAAAGACTTACAAATGGCGATCACAGCATTTTTAATCGCATCTGCCAGCATTATACCAATCTGCAGCATGATCGCACCTGCTATAACCTTAGGAATAAAGTTAACGAGTGAAAGCACCATATTGGTGATCGTTGCAATTCCCAATGTTTCTGTCGCAAACGTCAGAAAGATAAGCAGGATATAATAGTACAAAACTTTGGCTACAATTTCGCTTAATTTTATCTCTGTCTGGAGTTGCTTGATCACTCCGATTTCATTCAATTTGTCTCCAATACGATCAAACCCGATCTTCTCAAGCACTTTTGATATGATGAGTTTCACGGTTCTGGCTACAAGATAGCCGATAACCAGAATTACCAGGCATGCTATCAGTCTCGGAACAAAGTCCACAAATTGCGTAACAAGTGAATTGAACGTATTCCTCAGAATATCTGAAATATTGGGAAATTTATTCATGTGTGTTATAGGTAGTTTAGTAGTTTGGATGAACACTAGTCTCCGTCCTGTTGTAACAATCTAAAACAGGCGGATAGCGATTTAAGGTAATTCTGAGTAAAATGATTAATGAGAATAATTGACTCTCTTAATGTATCAATCTCCGAAATAACGGCATCTTTGAGACCTGCCGGAATTTCATCATCCAGCTCCAAAGACTTAAAACTTGAATCTCGTGCTTCCATAGCGATACAATTAAAGTTGGAAGTGCCTGCGGACTCCTGACTGATTCAGATTCTCTTCCACGGGGCCGAATTTAAGTCCGGCTCTAAAATGTGACGCAAAAATTTCACATTTTTCACCATAAGGCTACTCATTAGAAAACCTAATGTATAGAAAATAATTGTTTGGGTAATGCCTGTAATATAGCCGACAAGTGGGTTTACTACTATTTTCAGAGAGCCTGAAATTTTCAGATTTCTTTCCATCGTGTGTATATGTATCCTCGCGCCGGCCTTTTCAGGGCTCAGTTGTAATGTGCAAGAGATATGCAGGTGGTCAAGGAGTCTATAAGATGCTTCGTAAAATGATTGACAACGACAATTGAACTTCTCAATGTGTCAATCTCAGAAACAATCTCGCTCCTTAAATACTCAGGCAACTCGTCATCCGGTCTTAATTGATCTAAAATCGAATTTCCTTGATCCATAGCGTGTTTAAATTACTCTGCTGATGAGTGCTATCATCTTGATAGCCAATATACCAAGGAAAATAATTGTTTCCAGATATCTCTTTCTAAGCTTTTCTCTTGCCCTCAACAACCTCATTTTCACAGCACTCTCTGTGATATCAAAGATTGTAGCAATCTCTCTGATACTCAGGTCGTCCATATACTTCATAAATAGCACCCCTTTTTCATCAACGCTTAATTGATCGAGGGCTGTTTTCAAATTTTTCGTCTCCAGATCCTCCCCATCGAACAAATTGTTCAGGTCGACATCATCAGACACTTCAGCCATCTCCTCCATTACGATTTCGCCCCGTTTTTTATTGGTTCTCAGCTGATCCATACAATGGTTGTACGTTATGCTATAGAGCCACGTCGAGAATTTGGCGTCTTCTTTGAAAGTCCCCAACTTAAAAATAAGCTTAAGGAATATGTCGTGTGTGAGATCCTCGGCCTTTGAATTATCCTTCACAAAAGAAATGCATTTATGATAGACTTTCGTTGAGTATCTTTCATATAGCTTTTCAAAATACTTATTCTCCTGAGTTTCGACGAAGAGTTTTACAAGCTCTTCATCCGTAAACCGTTTGAAAGAATCAGTTGTTGAAGTTTTGACCATGTTATTTCCAAAAAGTAATCTTAACGATCTTAAAATATAAAATTATTCAAAAATATTGGGTTCTTTATACACCTTACGCCTGGTATTATAATACACAGGCGTAAGGTAAAATATTTCTGAATAAATTAACAGTTATCCGCCAATCGAAACTCTCTTGAAAGACTTCACGGAAAGACCTTTAACTGTTTTTTCAATCAGCTGACGGATTGTCAATGACGAGTCTTTAACAAATTCCTGATTCAACAACGTATTGTCTTTATAAAACTTGTTCAGTTTGCCCAAAGCAATTTTCTCCAGCATCGCTTCCGGCTTCCCTTCAGCTCTTGCCTGCTCTTTTCCTACTTCGATTTCGCGTTCTACAGTTGCAGAATCAACCTCGTCCTTATCCAAAGCGATAGGCTTCATAGCTGCAATCTGCATTGCTACGTCTTTACCAAGTTCACTTACGTCGTTTCCATCAACCCCTTCGAAGGCTACAAGAACTCCCAATTTTCCATTAGAGTGGATGTAAGGAACAACCTGATCAGCAGATACGTTTTCGTAAGATACTATCTCAAGTTTCTCTCCCAACTTTCCAGTCAGGTCAATGATATGCTCAGACACCGCACGGCCATCTGAAAGTGTGGCTGAAAGCAATGATTCTTTATCCTGAATATCGCCTGAAACAGCTATATCAAGGATGCTTTGAGCAAGGTTTTTGAAGTCTTCAACATTTGAAACCGGTTCAGTTTCGCATGCAAAAGCAACCAATTTGCCATTTTTGCCATCCGCGCTGATCGCAATAAGAACAGCTCCTTCAGAAACTGCGTTATCTGCGCGTTTTGCAGCTACTTTTTGTCCTTGTTTACGAAGTATATCAACGGCTGCATCGAAATCTCCATCAGCTTCCTGAAGAGCCTTTTTGCAATCCATCATACCAGCACCCGTCATTTGGCGCAGTTTGTTTACATCTTGTGCAGTAATTGCCATGATTTTATTGAATATGGTTTTTATTTAAAACTGATAATTCCGTTGAAATGATTTAAATGCTCGCTCAGGAATTATGATTTTTTGACTTAAAAAAACAATAGCCCATAGCAAGGTGGCTATGGGCTATCTTTATCTGTTCAGATAGAAAGAAATGAAATTCTTTGCCCTGACTATTCTTCGTCGCTCGCAGCAACGGTTGGCGCTGCAGCAGCAGACGCTTCTCCTTCACCTTTGTCAGCGTGACGTTTTGCTTCTTCTTCTTCAACCAGACGTTGATCGTCTTTATCTTGCTTACGCTCCATCAAGCCTTCTTCAATTGCTTTACCTACTGCAAGCGTTATCAATGAAATTGCTTTAAAAGCATCGTCATTGCTTGGAATAGGAAAATCAACTAAATCTGGATTTGAGTTTGTATCACAGATCGCAAAAATTGGAATGTTCAATCTTTTAGCTTCTGAAACAGCAATGTGCTCGCGTTTTACATCAACGATAAAAAGTGCTGCCGGAAGACGGGTAAGGTCCGCTACACCACCAAGTACCCTTTCCAACTTGTCCTTTTCACGAGTAAGCATCAGGCGTTCTCTCTTCGCAATATTGTTAACCGTGGTTTCGTCTTTTAGCATCTTCTCTAGAGTCTGCATTTTTTTCAAAGACTTGCGAATCGTACCAAAGTTTGTTAGCATACCACCCAACCAACGATCAGTAACGTAAGGCATCTTCAAACGTTTTGCCTCTTCTGAAACGATCTCCTGAGCTTGTTTTTTAGTAGCTACAAACATGATCTTACGTCCTGAACGAACGATTTGCTTGATAGCAGCCTCGGCTTGCTCAAGGCAATTCAACGTTTTGTTCAGGTCAATGATGTGGATCCCGTTTTTCTCCATGAAGATATACGGAGCCATACGTGGATCCCACTTGCGGGTAAGGTGACCAAAGTGTACACCTGCATCCAATAATTCTTTATATTCTATTTGTGCCATTGCCAAATTAGTTTTGAATATTTTTTTTAACAACTTAATACGCAGCGCAATACATCGGGCACGATAAGTACTGCCTGGACTATTTTATGTCAATGCTTGTCAGGTTTTGCCATTTACTGCCAGGGTT
This sequence comes from Dyadobacter sp. HNCC25DJ184, assembly GCF_056895215.1. Taxonomy (NCBI): domain Bacteria; kingdom Pseudomonadati; phylum Bacteroidota; class Cytophagia; order Cytophagales; family Spirosomataceae; genus Dyadobacter; species Dyadobacter sp. HNCC25DJ184. Next base: position 195,193 of record NZ_JBXHAQ010000004.1, read on the forward strand.
GTCATTTGTTGTAATTAAACAATGTCTGACTAATCTTGACTACTAATGACCAGTTACTGACCGCACCTGACAAAAAATTAACGTTTAGAGAACTGGAATCTCTTACGTGCTTTGCGGCGACCGTATTTCTTACGTTCAACCATACGCGGGTCACGAGTCAAGAATCCTTCTTTCTTCAACGCTGGACGGAATTCTCCGTTGTATTCTACCAAGGCGCGTGAAACTGCCATACGGATAGCTTCCGCCTGACCTGAAACACCACCACCTCTTACGTTTACTTTAACATCGTATCCGTTTCCACCGCTTACAGTTGAAAATGGTTGCTGAAGTATAATCTGGTGAACCTCAAATGGAAAATACGTTTTGAAATCACGGCCATTGACGTTGATTTCTCCTTTGCCGGGCGTAAGGTAGATACGGGCCACGGCTGTTTTTCTTCTACCTATTGTGTTGATAACTTCCATGAATTACAACTGAATTTCTTTTGGTTGCTGTGCACTGTGCGGGTGTTCCGCCGCAGCATAAACAAACAGATTGGTGAACAAACGACGTCCTAAACGATTTTTAGGAAGCATACCTCTTACGGCTTTCTCGATCACACGCCCTGGGTGTTTTTCGAGCAACTCACGGGGAGTCTGAAAACGTTGACCTCCCGGATATCCTGTATGGCGAACATAAACTTTGTCCGTCATTTTCTTTCCAGTCAACTTTACTTTATCGGCGTTGATAATGATAACATTATCACCACAATCCACATGAGGAGTGTAGTTTGTTTTGTGTTTGCCTCTGATCATTTTTGCAACTTCACTGGCCAAACGACCAAGAACTGCATCTTTAGCATCCACAACAACCCACTCCTTGTTTACTGTGTTTTTGTTCGCCGAGATGGTTTTGTAGCTTAACGTATCCACGATTAACAAAATATTTAATTGATTTTCAATAAATTACACTGTAACAAGACAGTCCCATCGCAAAATGGGAGTGCAAATATAGAGTTTAACAAATTGAATTACAAGTATGTTTGCGTTTTTTATCCACACACTTCCGGCAAGTGGCGTATACCTTCAAATTGAGAGAGATACTAAGGAAGTGTAAATCCACAAATTCATTCTCATTTTCCATTCGTAAACTTCGTCATACTAGTTGCTTATTGAAAAGCTAAGTGCAGCGTAAGGCATGCCATAAGATGACGAGAAATGTTTTTGACCATTGTCAAGTACTACCTTTTTGTTATCGACTTTATTCGTTCCATATGTTACTCTTGTATAAAGATATCCTAGTTTTAAACCTATATACCGGTTAATATACACTCTGAGGAAAACCTCGCTCTGCCCTGTTCGTCGACGAAATAATAGGGGAACAGAATTGATTAGTGTTGGAGAGGCGGCTACAAACTTGTCATAATATACCGAACTTTCTCCGCTAGCATTAACTGGTTTAGCATAAAAACCGTTTCTTTTAGACCCAAAGGCCAAACCCAGCAGATCTGTGTTTGCTCCAAAAAGAACTTTCCAGATTTTAAAGCTTGCCCCTCCAACAAAACTAGCTCCATTGACGGAAATTGTTCTGAATTTCAATGTGTCACGTGATGCAGCATTATTTTGGGAAATTAAATCTTTGCCGCCACTATACAGTCCCCAAGCCCTTATACCAACACTTGCTTTAAATCTTCTCCCTCGCAGAAATGCGGGGTCCTCATGATATAATATGGACGGAGAAAATGCATCGCCTTTCAGCCCGATTCCTACGTCGATACCAACGTCCACCGCAGTTTCACCTTTGTATTGATGTTGCCCAACGCAAATTCCCGACCCGAACAACAACAATAGCATGGCGGTTTTAAGTCCTTTCATTTTAGATTTGTTTGATGAAAATTGAAAAACAGGTATATTTTCAAATAAAATCGAAATATGAATCCATTTGCATTTATACCTTGGGACGAGGGACTAGGTCACAAAATTATTAACCAACTACACCTATCGGAAAGATGACAATCAGATTAAAATTCTCAGTACCCTTTAAGCTGCCCGCGCTATTTATTTGTTTTGTCCTGATGTCATCCCCATTGATCGCGCAGGAATCTGATCTCTCTTTCAAGCCTCTCTTCAATGGCAAAAACCTGGACGGGTGGGTAGACGTGAATACCTCCAAAGAAACCTGGAAAATCAAAGACGGTACGCTGATATGCTCCGGATTGCCGATTGGCGTCATGCGGACCGACAGGCAATACGAAAATTTTATTCTGGAAATCGAATGGAAACATATGGAAGCGGGAGGCAATTCGGGAGTCTTTATATGGAGCGAAGGCACTCCATTCGAAAGCGACCCGCTGACAAAAGCTATTGAGGTACAAATGCTTGAACTTGACTGGGCCAACCAACATCATGAAACCGATGCCTATGTTCATGGAGAACTATTCCCGACGATGGGCATGAAAGCTATTCCTGACAATCCGAGGGGCCCGAGGAGTAAGTCAATTGAGAAAAGGTGTAAGGGAAAAGGTGAATGGAATAAGTATGTGGTTGTATGTGTCGACGGGACCGTTAAATTATCAGTGAACGGAAAATTCGTCAATGGTCTAAGGGCGTCGGAGCGGAAAAAGGGGTATATATGTCTGGAGGCAGAGGGTGCAGAAATACATTTTCGAAACGTTCGTATCATGGAACTCCCGTCAGGCGTAACATCGCCAGAACAAACAGCACCAGTCGTGAATTAACAATAATTCCATTTAACAAACCCGAAGATTTCAACAGTTGAAGCATGAAAATCTCATTTGTCGGCGCTGGTAATGTTGCATGGCACCTGGCTCAGGCTTTGGAAGAAGCTGGTCACTGGATATGTGAAGTATATAGTCGAAATACAGAAAACGCCCGTGAACTGGCTGCTCTTCTATATGACACCGACGTTATTACATCACTTAATTTTTCTGACAGTGAAGCGCAGATTATTATAATTGCTGTTTCAGATGACTCGCTCGAGGCTGTGATGGAGCAAATTGTATTTCCGGAAAATGTTGTCGTCGCCAACACTTCCGGCACCAAGTCTCTGGCTGACTTGCAAAGATTAGTAGATGTTTATAGTGACATTCAGGTGGCGACCGGCGTATTATATCCGTTGCAGACTTTTACCAAACATACGCCGCTGGTTTATCAGGATATACCGTTCTGTGTGGAGTCAAGAAATAGCAGCGCGGAAGATTTATTGATAAAGTTGGCTCACAGCGTTAGTGATAACGTAACAAAACTCAACTCTTATGATCGGTTCGTGCTCCACGTTGCGGCTGTGTTTGCCAGTAATTTCACAACGCACCTTTTGAGCATATCGCATGATTTAGTGACTAGGGAATCTCTTGATTTCGACCTGCTGAAACCATTGATTGAAACCACAATCAATAAAGTGCTGTCTTTGGACGACCCTTCGAAAGGATTAACCGGACCAGCACGACGGGGAGACCGGAATATCACGTCCCGGCATTTGGAATATCTTTTAGATTCCAATGAAGACTGGGCTGAAATTTATCAAACCCTCACAGAGAAAATCGAGCAACGATATCTTAGCTGACAGAATAGATAATTGATCCGGAAAAAGTTCATTTATATTTGCACGATCCTTAAACACCGTAACGAATGAATTCGACTGTTAACGAACGTTTCAAAAGAATTACAACATTTATCTTTGATATAGACGGAGTGATGACCGACGGAAGTGTAATTGCACTTGAAACCGGAGAACAGCCCAGGATTTTTAACGTTCGCGATGGCTATGGTATCAACCGCGCTGTAAAACTTGGGTACCGGGTGGCAATTATATCTGCTCAAAATCAGGTTGGGGTGCGTAAAAGGCTTGAATATCTGGGCGTTTCAGAAATATTTATGGGCAGTTCGCCTGATGGAAAACTTCCAATCTATAAGAAATACATTGCTGACAACGGCCTTTCAGAAGATGAAATCGTGTTTATGGGCGATGATCTTCCTGATTATGAGGTGATGCTAACCGGTGCAATGGGCGCATGTCCTGCCGATTCTGCCGACGAAATTGTTGAAATAGCTGATTATGTCTCTCCAAAAAATGGTGGGCGTGGAGCTGTAAGAGATCTTATTGAGCAAGTATTGAAAGCTCAAGGGAAATGGATGAGCTGGTTTAATTAACGCTCGCACCTTAACCCAAACAGTATATTTTCTAAGTTTTAATTCCTTCAGTTGTCAAACTCTAAACGCTATTTCCCCAATCTTAACGGCATCAGATGTATAGCCGCATTGTTGGTACTATTCCACCATCTTGAACAAGCCAAACACGCTCTTAACGTTCCCAACATTTACGAATTTTCCATAATTCAACATGCTGGAAGGCTTGGTGTAGGTTTGTTTTTTGTATTAAGTGGCTTTCTGATTTCTTATCTGTTACTGGAAGAAAGAGCGCGTTTTGGCAACATTGATACTAAGAAATTCTATCTGCGGCGCGTATTCAGAATATGGCCTATTTATTTCTTAATTGTCCTTTCGTCGCTTCTCATTTTCCCGCACCTAGAGCTGTTTCACTATCCTGGCACTGCCGAAAAAATGCAGCAGGAGTATGGAGAGCGCCTGCTACTATTAATGTTGGTGTTACCAAATTACGCTTTCGTACTTTACGAACTACCTTACTGGTGTGCGCAAGCCTGGTCGATTGGTGTGGAAGAACAATTCTATTATTTATGGCCGTGGCTCATCAAATATCGCAAAAAACGTCCTCAAATTTTCCTGCTGTTTATTTCAGTAACCATACTTCTGCTTTGGGCCGGGTTACACCTTTCGGAGGCGAGCTGGGCTAAAAAGGAGGTGATGATTTATACGTTTATCGGACAATTCAGGATACAAACGATGGCATTGGGAGGCTTCTGTGCCTGGCTCGTCTTTCATAACAAAACCAACATTCTCTCAATATTATTCCGCAAGGATTTGCAGGTAGCGGTATATGTAGTTTTATTGTCAATGTTCTTTTCGGGCGTTCACTTTTTTGGTTTTCTGGAAGTCTATTCAGTTTTCTTCGGATTTTTCATTCTCAATCTGTCCTGCAATCCCGACTCGATCATTAGTCTGGAAAATCCAGTGATGAGTTATTTGGGGAAAATATCATATGGACTTTATATATACCACGTCGCAGTCATCGTATTTCTGATTAACGTGATGAAAACATATTTTCCAGCATTTCATGGCAGCAAATATGAAGCAGTGATATATACTGCATCCTTTCTAGGTTCTATCGGCGTGGCTTCGTTGTCGTTCCATTTCTTCGAAAAACCGCTTCTTGCATTTAAGGACAGGAAATTTGGAAGGTAATCTATTGATCAGGAAGCTCTGACATGGTGTAAAATTTCAATCCGAGTTGATCGGCTTTTGCCAATATACCTTCGAGAAAAATTACATCAAAACCATAAGCACCTACTTTCGAATCCGTCGACAGAGGTTCATGACCAAAAAGCATAACCGCCTCTCCTTGCTCTTTGGCGCGATGCAGGGCGTCGTCTATCTGATCTTCTGAAACTTCTGCCGAAGTGTCTATCAGTAGCGCATCCACTTCTCTTCTTTTATCAAAATCATAGAATATCGAATTCATCAACCGTGGAGCGATTGTGAAGAGCGGTATGCCGTACATTTTCCGCCTGGAAATGGCCACGTCTCTCAATATCCTGAAGCCTTGTGTAAACAATATAGAATCTGCCTGTTCATTGTGATTGCCTCCGGGATGCGCATAGGAAGTGGGCAAAAAGCCGGCCTTTTTCAAATTCGTTAAGCCTGGTATAATCTCTGTAGACAGATATCCTCCCGGACCAGAAGCTGCGATCAATTCAGTAGCCCGGCCATGAATGGTACCGTGAAATCCGATTTCGTGTCCCTCGCTTTGAAGTATTTTCAACTTCTGAATCTCATCGGCAGCAAGCGAATCCGGGCAGGTAATAAAGAAGGTAACTTTGGCATTATATTTCTGAAGCAACGGACGTAACTCATACCATTGATCAATAAAACGATCGTCAAAGGATATCGCAATACCGGCTTTTGCGTTGGATTTTTGTGTTGTCTGACAGGAAACATTACAAAAAGCCAGGAATAAAAGAATACAGAAGCACTGACGATAACTCATGGATTGTTATTTTCGCTAAAATAATCACTACCCATGAAAATCCTGCATACGGCCGATTGGCATATTGGAAAAAGACTTGATAACTTCTCGCGCCTGGATGAACAGCGGCAAGTTCTGAGTGAAATTTGCGAGATAGCCGATATCGAAAACGTTGACGCGGTTGTCATAGCAGGTGATTTGTTTGACAATTTCAATCCATCCTCAGAGGCAACCGAGCTTTTATATAGTACACTCCATCGCTTGTCTGACAACGGGGCGAGAGCCGTCATCGCCATTGCTGGTAACCATGATTCTCCTGAGCGTATTCAGGTTCCTGACGCGCTTGCCAGGGTCTGCGGGATCATTTTTGTGGGTTACCCAAATACGCAGATCGCACCTTTCAAAACGCAGTGTGGTATTGAACTTCTAAGATCGGAACCTGGCTTTTTTGAATTGAAACTTCCAAAAACGGATATTCCACTGAGGATAATCCACACGCCGTATGCCAATGAGCAGAGATTAAAAACATACCTCGGCATGGAAGATTCTGAAAATGCGCTGAGAGAACACTTGCAAAATCACTGGGCAGATATCGCTGCCACGCACCTTGATCCCCATGGATTCAACCTTCTGACAACACATTTATATGTAAGCAAAAAAGGTGATCCGAATCCGGAAGAAGAGCCTGATGAAGAGCGACCTATTTTGCATATTGGCGGAGCTCAGGCCATATATACGGAGAATTTCCCGAAAGAGGTTCACTATGTGGCCCTTGGCCATCTTCATCGATATCATAGTGTTGATCAGAATCCACCCATAGTCTATTCCAGCAGTCCGCTTGCGTATAGTTTCTCGGAAGCGAATCAGAATAAATACGTGGTAATTCTGGATGCAGAAAGAGGAAAATTGACTGGGTATCGTCCTGTTCTCCTAAAAAAAGGTAAAAAGCTCCGCACGGGACAATTTGACTCGATTGACGATGCGATCAGCTGGCTCGGGCAATATCCCGACGACTTGATTGAGCTGACGATCGTTTCGGACACCTATCTGGAAGTAAGCGACAAAAAACGGCTTCTTGAAGCTCATTCGGGTATATTGCAGATAATCCCCAAAATTATCAATATTAACGAAAACGAATCACCTTCGGAAATTGACCTGAGCCTGAGCATTGACAAACTGTTTTTGGAATATTTTAAAAGTAAAAATAAAGGCCAGCAGCCATCGGAGGGCCTAATGGAAGTTTTTAAGGAGGTTTTGGGTAGCGAATCAGAGGAGTATTGAAATAAAAAAGCTACCGGCCTAAACCGATAGCTCCATATTATCTTTTCAATACCATTTTCAGAGCCTCGCAGGAGACCGCTTGCTATTTATCTTCTTGCATTTGAAATTTGAATAACAACTTCCCGACTACTAACAAACCTATCCTCCCTCGCTTTCAAAATTCCAGTTGATTGCTAAATAAAACCAAACAACTTCCAAAAGAGCCCTAGCTCGCTCTTTTCAGCTTAGCTTCAATAGTTTGTTGCGTGTGAGGAACGATTCTCAATCGCTCTTTCGGAATCAGTTTGCCTGTATCTATACACACGCCGTATGTTCCGTTTTTAATTCTTACTAATGCATTTTCTAACTGAATAGAATATTTCTGAAGCCTTGCAGCGAGCTGACTTAGATTTTCTCTCTCACTTGCATCCGCACCATCTTCCACGAGCTTCGCTGATCCAGCCGTAATATCAGTACCCGTATCGTTTTTCTTGCTTAGCCCAGTCTTGATGTAGTTCAATTCACTGAGCGTATTTTCCAATTTCCCACGAATTAACTCTTCAAATTCCCTTAATTCTTCTTCCGAATAACGTGTCCTTTCTTCTTGCATAACCTTTATAAATTTAATAGATCACAATCAGATGCGCAGTAAATAAATATCCCCAAAATTTTAATTTATAAATGAATACTTACAACCAAATTTCTATAAAAAGCTGAATACCAATTCTATATGCATTCGTAACAACCATATTAACAGCAAAGCCGTAAAATTGGTTTTTTTACGGCTTTGGAAGCATAAATTTATTTATACAAAACAGTCTTTACTGCCTCGACAACCCGCTTGGTACTTGGCAGAATCTCTTCTATCAAAGTAGGCGCATATGGCAATGGAACGTCTCTATTTGTAACCCTTAATACAGGAGCATCCAGGTAGTCGAAAGCATGACGCTGGATGTGAAATGCAAGCTCCGATGAAATGGAAGCCAAAGGCCACGCTTCTTCAACCACAACCGCACGATTCGTCTTTTTCACAGATTCAATAACTGTTGCATAGTCGATAGGACGAACTGTCCTCAAATCGATTACTTCTACATCAATTCCTTCTTTTTCAAGCTGGATAACCGCCGGATTAACAACACGCGGTATCATTTTACCGAAAGAGATAATCGTCACATCTTTTCCCTGACGTTTCACCTCAGCCTTGCCCAAAGGAATGATATACTCTTCCTCAGGCACTTCCATTTTGTCACCGTACATAACCTCCGACTCCATGAAAATTACCGGGTTGTTATCACGAATGGACGCTTTAAGCAATCCTTTTGCATCGTATGGGTTCGACGGAACAACAACTTTCAGACCCGGGGTATTGGCAAACCAGTTTTCAAAGTTTTGTGAATGTTGCGCACCCAGCTGGCCGGCATTACCGGTTGGTCCACGGAAAACGATCGGACAACCAAATTGTCCGGCAGACATTGAAAGAATTTTAGCCGCACTATTGATAATCTGATCTATAGCAACCAAAGAGAAGTTGAATGTCATAAATTCAATAATCGGACGAAGGCCATTTCCGGCAGCTCCAACTCCGATTCCCGCAAAACCCAACTCAGCGATAGGAGTATCGATTACGCGATCCGGCCCAAACTCATCAAGCATACCCTGACTTGCTTTGTACGCTCCGTTATATTCGGCAACTTCTTCTCCCATTAGGAAAACACTCTTGTCCCGACGCATTTCTTCGGACATTGCGTCGCGAATGGCATCTCTAAATGCAATTTCTTTCATTCGAAATTTTATAATTAATAAGTCCCCGGGATATCAAACGCTTTCTTCAAAGTTGAGAATCAAGAAAACATCAGATAGCACCCAAATGGATTTGTAAACTGAAATCAAAAAACGTTGCGGTAAAATTAGAGAAACAAGGTCAATTCTCAAATTCTTTAAAACAACCATTCTGTTAAAAGTGAAAGAGATATGTCAATCTAATGGGATTACATCCACTTCGACCGATAAAGACTGCTTTCCCGAACTAAAAATCACTCCTTTCAAAGGTGGCACGTCACTGTAATCCCTTCCCCAGGACGTGACGATATGCCTTTCTCCAGGTACAAGGTCGTTGGTCGGATCAAAATCACACCATCCATAATCGGGAACAAAAACCGAAACCCATGCATGCGAAGCGTCGGAGCCCTGCAATTTCCTCTGGCCAGGCGGAGGCAGCGTCTCAAGATATCCGCTTACATACCTCGCCGGAAAACCAAAACTCCTGATACAGGCAATTGCCAAATGAGAAAAATCCTGACAAACTCCCTTTTTGGCCCTCAATACTTCTTGCGTAGGCGTGTGGATGGTTGTGAAATCCGGCACAAAGTCAAACTCGTTGAATATCTTGTGTGTCAACGCCCGCACACAATCGTATAAAGGTTTCTCATCACTAAAACAATCCCTGGCATATTCATGAATATCGTTGTCCCATTGAATCATCGGGCTGGGTATCATATATTCAAGTAATGATACTTTCAACGAACGATCACCTTTCAACCTGTTTATCGCCTCAGCGCAAGATATCGGAGAAGGAAGAAAATGCGTGCCGATTGAGCCCGTAATAGATTCGACAATACTCGTTGCAACAACCGAAAGATGCCTGTGTGGCGAATGCAAGGATATGTAATGTACCGTATTCCCATAAAAATCGACACGTTCAATTATCTCCGACGGAGCGGGCGAGATATCAAGCCTGAAATCCTGGCATACCTGCATTGGTAATGTCCGCGGCGCAAGACAAAGCAAACTTTGATAGCTCGTGACTACATCCGGATACTTATATTCTGTCTTATGAACGAGCTTATATCTCATTGTCTTCCACAGGTTTTAGGAAAGAATGTTGCATGACTGTATGGCTGAAATACAGATTAGTAAGGCTCACCGACACCGAGGCAATCAGATTCCTGACTTTTGACAACAACTCAAAAAGCGTTTCCCGTTCATTCACCGAACTCCAGACATTTAGAGAGTTGATATCAGACAGTTTGATCAGTGTGGAGGCTTCCAAAACTGCTCTCTCGGCTTCGTTCAAACGATCCCGTTTCGAGGTGGGCGATAATTTTGACAGATTGGATGCTAACTCGTCTAGCATATGCACCATCGAATAAGGCAAGGATGTCTCCAGAAGCACCATATCGATCATCGCTTCCATGGAAAGCTGCGATTTATATATCTGTCTGTAATTAACCAGTAAATGATGATATTGAAGCACTACCTCAATAAACTCATTCTCGATGGAGGTGTCATGTTTTATACCGAAACAAGACTGAATGATGCTGATTCTGGAAAGAATTCGCTCGACCAATTTGCCTGTATCCAAAAGCAGATATCCTTTATCTCTCGGCATGGTTTCCCCGATCACGCCGATGAAAGTTACCATAGAGTTATTCAAAGAATCGATGGTTCTCTGAATATTACTACTATTCATCTGGCTACCCTTTCTTGCGTTGACCAGCCCGTGCTCAATTACATCCACTATCCGCCAGATTTCGATATCCCACTGATTACGGACAGCTGCCACAGAATTGAGAAAATAGGAAATATTGGAAACGATGGATCCGGGAAGCGTGGAGTCAGAAACTATATTAATTATTTCAGGATATGGATCGCGACGTTTACTTTCATCTTCAATAAACCCCGGATAAGTGGCAGTAAGATTTGTAAGCGCTTTTAGAAGGATATTAATATGTGTTTTTTTCACCGAACCGCTGAAATACCTTTCCTGATTCAACGCATTGATCACAATATTGATAAACTTGAGAGAGCTCACAGTTCTTTCACAATATCGTCCAACCCAAAAAAGACTTTCTGCGCTGCGGCTTGGCAAGCTGACATGCTTCTTTACCGCTGGTTGGGATAAAATCGATATTTTTTCGCTTTCACGTCTCGTTTTGTCAGAAACGATCCAGGTATCTTTTGAAAGCCCCCCATATTGATTCGAAACCTGAAAACGATCCTTAACAGGGGAACTACGCGTCAGGCCACCCTGCATGACCTGATATCCATTATTATCAGCCACTAAAAAGCCTCTGAGCGCTGCATATCTTGGAACAATATTTCCGTCAATCAGCGAAGGGGTGGTTGAAAGGCTTACCTCCTCCTGCGCAATATAGTCAAGTGGAGCGTTTTGAATTTGTAATTTCAAAAGCTCCCGATCGTGAAGACTAAGTAACCTTCCATATATCGACCTGAACTTGGATTTGCGGTTAGCTTTTTTGATAATCAGTTTATCAATATTGCTGAGTACAAATTGAAGCTCCTTTTCATGACCACACCACCAGGTTGCAACGGAAGGCATGATCAAATCTTCATTTAAAAAGTACTTGCAGATATTGCTCATGAAAGCTAGAAACGCATGGTTTTCTAATACCCCTGAACCTGGCGGATTCAGCACTTTTACATTGCCCAAACGCACCGCTTGCAATAGTCCCGGAACGCCTAACTTGGAATCTTCTCTCAATTCCAGTGGATCACACCAATCGTCATCTATCCGGCGAATAATGACATCCACTTTTTCCAGACCATCAATGGATTTCAACCAAACGGAACCATCTCTTACCACCAAATCCTCCCCCTGCGCAAGGGTATATCCCAGATATGATGCAAGATAAGCATGCTCAAAATATGCCTCATTGTTTGGCCCGGGTGTTAGGTAAACTATATTCGGGCCTTCTTTTGACCTGCTTGAATATTTTAAAACACTATCCTGAATGGCGTTAAAATAAGGAGAAAGCTTGTTGACATACATTCCATCGGCCATCTCCGGGAGCAGTTTGCTCATTACCGACCGGTTCTCGAGCGCATATCCCGCACCTGATGGAGCTTGCGTCCGGTTGTCAACAACCCACATCTGGCCGTCCGGTCCTCGCGCCATATCAATCGCACAAAGCACGAGCTGCGTCTCCCCGGGAAGTTTTACATCGTGGGAAGCACGTAGAAATCCATTATTGGCAAATACCAGTTCAGCTGGTATAATCCCGTTTTTGACCAGATTCCGGGGACCATATATGTCCTTGAAAATCATGTCCATCAAAGTGGCCCGCTGTTGAAGCCCTTTGGATATCTGATTCCATTCTTTTTGTTCAATCAAAAAAGGAATGGGATCTAAAATCCACGGTCGGTTGAGCCCTTCCGTTCCCTCATATACATTGTAGGTTACCCCGTTTTCCCGAAGTTTGCTGATGACCTCCTGATTGCGAACCTTCAGTTCCTCCATACCCAGTTTTTCCAATGTCGCGAACAAAGTGTTCCAGTAGGGCTTGATCCTACCGTCCTTGTCCAATACCTCGTCATAGGAGTTTAAGGCACTTTGGTAATTTTGTAAAAGATTCACAGATTCAATAAACATGGTTGATGACGGAGGTTATAGGGTCAGTCTATGGAAAACCGCAGACTGACGTTTAGCTTCAACATATCAGGATCTCGATCTCCAGAATTTACGGAGGTCGAGGGTATTTGGATATTCAGGATTTATGAGTTCAACCGGTGTATCAATTTTCATATCTTTTTTGCTCTGCGCAACGAACCGGGAGACAGTACCTGTCGTATTTTCAACAATCGGCGTGATCTGAGGCGGTGACGGAGTATGCCCAAATCCCTGAAACAGACTGATTCTCCTCGATTCTGCTTCAAAACTGTTGACAGGGTATGTGTCAAAACTACGGCCGCCCGGATGCGAAACAAAGTAGGTACAACCGCCCAATGTACGGTTATTCCAGGTATCGACAATATCAAACACCAGTGGCGCATCAGCTCCGATTGTCGGATGTAACGCCGATGGCGGATTCCATGCTTTGTATCTGATACCTGCCACATACTCGCCTTTTATACCCGAACTTCTCAGCGGAACCCGGCAACCATTGCATACCAGAATATGCCTGTCTTCCACAAATCCACTGATTTTCACCTGCAGTCTTTCCAATGAAGAATCCACAAAACGGGCCGTTCCGGAATTGGAAAGTTCTTCTCCCAAAACATGCCAAGGTTCAATTCCAAGCCGCAATTCCAGTTGGATATTGTCGACTGTAATGCCGCCATAAGTCGGGAAGCGGAATTCAAAGAATGGATCAAACCATGATATATCAAAATTATATCCCGCGTCTTTCAGGTCGTTTACGACATCGACCACATCCAGATAAGCAAAATGCGGCAACAGGAATCTGTCGTGCAATTCAGTTCCCCATCTGATCAGTTTGTGTTTATACGGCTGTTTCCAAAACTTAGAAATCAACGCCCTTACCAACAAAGTCTGCACGAGGTTCATATGCTTGTGAGGAGGCATATCAAAGGCTCGAAACTCAAGAATCCCCAGCCTTCCGGTATCGGAGTCTGGTGAATATAGCTTGTCCATGCAAAACTCGGAGCGGTGGGTATTTCCTGTAATATCGACAAGGAGATTCCTGAATATTCTGTCCACCATCCAGAAAGGAATTTCTTTCCCATCCGGAATTTGCTCAAATGCCAGCTCTACCTCATACAATCTCTCATCGCGTCCTTCATCGATCCTCGGTGCCTGACTGGTAGGCCCAATAAACGGACCGGCAAAAAGGTAGCTGAGCGCAGGATGATGCTGCCAATAAGTTATCAAACTTCGCAGAAGATCGGGCCGGCGCAGGACTGGGCTATCCGACGGCGTAGCACCTCCTATGGTGACATGGTTTCCACCACCCGTGCCGGTATGCCTGCCATCGACCATAAATTTATCTGTACCCAATCTCGAAAAGAAAGCCTCTTCGTAAAGGGCACTGATATTATCGACTATTTCCTGCCAGGTTTTGGAAGGATGAATATTAACTTCGATAACCCCGGGATCCGGCGTAACGATTAGTTTTTGAAGCCGGTAATCGGAAGGAACAGGATATCCTTCTATCCGAACAGGCAATTTCAGCTTTTCTGCAGTTGCTTCCACGGAGGCGATCAAATCCAGATAATGCTCCAGATATTCAACCGGAGGCATAAAGATATAGATGATGCCGTCGCGCTCCTCAACACCCAATGCCGTTTTGATAATCGGGACTTCAAACAAAAGTTTGGAATCCTCCTGCTCTTTCGTTTCCTCCTCCGATTCCGCTGCTACTTTATGAGTAACAGGTACATATGCGGGAGCCACACTTCCATATCTGTTTTGAACAATCGGCGCATAGTTTTCCAAAGCGGGCAGGTCTTCGAACGGGCTGCGTTCAACCTGATGCTCACGTTTTTCCTTTGCTACTTCCGGTAGTGATTTTAACGGAAGCCGATATCCCATCGCCGAATTACCCGGTATCAAAAAGCAGTGGGTTCTCCGAAACTGCCATTCACAACTTGCCCAGGAATGAGTGGTAAAATTCCATTTTAAAGGCAAAACATATCCTGCCGGATTATTCAAGCCCTTTTCCAGTAACTTGGCCAACGTACGCCGCTCAATCGAATCCTTGAGGTTGGCTTTCATTGGATCAACATTAACTGGCAATTTCCCCTCCTCCATGGCCCAGAAAACCGGATCCTCGTATGCAGGGGTTATATTGTTGATATCTATTCCAAGATATTTCGTCAGTTCTGTTGCAAATAATTCAGCATCCCGGAAGGTCGCCTTTACGTCATTTTCTTTAGCTACAAGGCTATCATTTTGCCAGATATGCTGTCCGTCTTTTCTCCAGTAAAGAGCATATTGCCATCTGGGAAACGGCTCGCCCGGATACCATTTACCTTGTCCGAAATGAAGCAAACCTCCAAAAGCAAACCGGTTTTTCAGACGGAGCGCCAAATCATACGCTAGCTGTCTTTTGAGCGGTCCGTCAGCAGCGGTATTCCATTCAGCCGACTCAAAATCATCTATCGATACAAACGTGGGCTCGCCACCCATCGTCAAGCGAACATCATTTTCCTGAAGATCTGTCTCTACAGCCTCCCCTACTTTCATGATCGAATTCCATTGTTCTTCGGTATATGGCTTGGTAACGCGTGGATCTTCGTGAATCCGAAAAACATTATTTTCGAACTCAAAAGTTACCTCGGCGATATCAGTAGCTCCTGAAACAGGCGCCGCGCTCGCATAGTCGGGCGTACAGCACAATGGGATATGACCTTCACTCGCAAAAAGTCCGGATGTAGGATCCAGACCAATCCAGCCAGCGCCTGGCACATATGCTTCCGCCCATGCGTGTAAATCAGTGAAATCAGCTTCCGGTCCCGAAGGGCCATCCAGCGACTTGATATCAGAAGTTAGCTGAACCAAATAACCGGAAACAAATCGGGCCGCTATACCTAAGTGACGCAGAATTTGCACCAAAAGCCAACCTGAATCGCGGCAGGAGCCGCTTGCCTGTAACAAGGTATCCTCACAAGTCTGCACTCCGGCTTCCATACGGATATTGTATTTCAGCGCCTGATAAAGCCTTGTGTTGAGGTGAACCAGAAAATCGACCGTCTTAATGTCTCCGTAAACCTGATTCTGGGCGATCCATTGATGAAGTAAAGGTCCGCTCTCGCTCGGCGTGAGATATGGACCTAACTCACTTTTTAAATTATGCTCATATTGAAACGGAAATTTATCGGCATACTCCTCTACGAAAAAGTCAAACGGATTAATAACCTGAAGTTTCGCAATCACCTCCACATCCACGCGCAATTCCGTTGTTTTTTCGGGAAAAACTACTCTCGCCTGGTAATTCCCGAATGGGTCCTGCTGCCAGTTTATGAAGTGATTTTCCGGAAAGATTTTAAAGGAATATCCCTCAATCGGAGTACGTGAATGAGGAGCAGGGCGCAACCTGAAAATATGCGGTCCCAGCGAAACACTACGGTCAAACTTATATCTTGTTTTATGCGAAATAGCAACTTTGATAGCCATAGTTGGATTATTACAATGATTTTCTGATATTCGGACGTTCAGAAATTAACTTATCTAAACAAATGCATTCTGAGCAGTTTTCAAAATTTATATATCACCCGACCGTCTATTATCAAAATAATATTTTTCAGGCGACCGGTCCTTTCTGAACACAATTAAATGAATCTGCATTCAAAAAATCCAGAATTATCTGCAAACATGCGACTAATCAGTTTCATTCCCTTTAAATTCGGAGTTTACTCTTCAAATTACTCAAGAGTTTAGTCATTTTATTCTAAGCATTAAGTATAGTATCTGATGAAAATTGCAATAATCGGTTGCGGTAATATGGGTCTGGCCTTTGCGCGGGCCTTCCTCAAATTTGATCTCGTAGGAAAACAGGATTTCCTTCTTGTTGAAAAAAGTGAAGACCGGATGGATAAACTGAGTAGTTTCCAGCCTGGCGTTATTACAGGAGTTATTAGCCCGCAGGTTAGTGATTATGACCTTGTTATCTTGTCGGTCAAGCCTCAGGATTTTTCGTCCGTTTCAGAAGCATTAAAAGCGGTGATCAAACCAGAGCAAGTGGTCCTTTCCATCATGGCCGGTGTGACTATCCAGGCTATTCAGGAATCGCTTGACCATAAGGCCGTTATCCGCGCCATGCCAAATACACCAGCCATGTTGGGTATGGGTATTACTGCATATACTGCCTCTTCGGAGGTGAATTTCAATCAATTGAAAAAAATTGAAAACCTGATTAACGCTACGGGACGGTCGGTGTTTCTGGAAGACGAAGAACAATTGAACGCTGTTACCGCACTCAGCGGAAGCGGGCCAGCATACTTCTTCTATATGGTGAAAGCGATGGTTGAAGTTGGAAAACAAATGGGCTTTGAAGAATCCGTGTCAGCACTTTTGGTAAAACAAACGATGCTGGGCTCCTATCACCTGATCAATAATGCCGACAAATCACTCGATGAGCTGATCAAAGCGGTGGCTTCGAAAGGTGGCACAACCGAGGCGGCATTGAAACAATTCGAAGCAGGGCATCTGGATCAGACACTGAAAGACGGTATTCTGGCGGCTCAGTCAAGATCCTCTGAATTGTCGAAGGGATAATACACCAAACATGATATACATATAATGGCTCAAATTGAGCCATTTTTTATATTATAACCTTTTTTCAAAATGAATATCTATCGCCACCTCATCATTTGTTTTTCGTTGATTTGTCAAATATCTATTTCAGGTTTTTCTCAAACGAAAGAAAGGAAATACAATAAGCTGGCTTCGGGTATGTATTATGAATTGCCGTTAGGTGCAATCAAACCTAGCGGATGGTTAAAGGAAATGCTGGTCAGGCAAAAAAACGGCGCGACAGGGAATCTCGACAAGTTATATCCGGTGGTGATGAGTGACCGCAACGGTTGGCTTGGAGGTGACGGAGATCAGTGGGAAAGAGGGCCATATTGGCTGGATGGTTTGTTGCCGCTGGCATATATCCTCGATGATAAAGAGCTGATTGCCAAAACGAAACCGTGGATTGAGTGGGCGATCAGCAGTCAGCAACCGGATGGATTCTTTGGACCATCCAAAGATTATCCAAATGAACCCGGCGTGCAGCGCGACAATGCAAAAGACTGGTGGCCAAAGATGGTGATGTTGAAAATTTTGCAGCAATACTATTCCGCCACCAACGATCCGCGCGTCATCCAACTGATGACAAACTATTTTAAATATCAATTAAAAGAATTGCCGAAAACTCCGCTGGATCATTGGACATATTGGGCAAAATTTCGTGGTGGCGACAACCTGATGGTGGTTTACTGGCTATATGATATCACGCATGAAGCATTTTTATTAAAATTAGGAGAACTCATTCACAGTCAGACTTTTGACTACACCAACTCTTTCCTCACCTCCAATTTACTCTCGACAACAGGTAGCATTCATTGTGTAAATCTGGCGCAGGGAATAAAGGAGCCCGCCGTCTATTTCCAATACCATCGAGATCAAAGATATCTTGATGCAACCAAAAAAGGATTTGCAGACCTGATGAAATTCAATGGAATGGCACACGGACTATATGGGGGAGACGAAGCACTTCACGGAAACAATCCGACACAAGGCTCCGAGTTATGTTCAGCAGTTGAAATGATGTTTTCGCTTGAAAATATTCTTCGAATTACGGGCGACGCAAGCTATGGCGATCGACTTGAAAAAATTGCTTTCAACGCGCTTCCCGCCCAAACCAGCGATGACTATATGAGCCGCCAGTATTTCCAGCAGGCCAACCAGGTGATGATCAACAGAACGATGCGGAATTTCGCAGATAATCATAGCGGAACAGACTTGTGTTATGGATTGCTTTCGGGATATCCTTGCTGCACGTCCAATATGCATCAGGGATGGCCGAAGTTCGTTCAGAATTTGTGGTATACCACAGCCGATAACGGAATTGCTGCGTTGGTTTATTCATCCAATGAAGTAAAAACCAAACTCAAAAACGGAAAGACGGTCTCCTTTTCGGAGGTCACAAATTACCCATTTAATGAAACTATTCAGTTTACATATACTGCGGAATCAAATTTAAAATTTCCACTGCATTTACGTATCCCGGCTTGGTGCAAGTCGGCTGATATTAAGGTCAATGGCATTTCGGCGCTCCGATCAGAAGGCAATAAAATTGTGAAACTGGATCGGATTTGGAAAACAGGGGATGTCGTAGATATGACCCTTCCAATGCGTATTGTGAACAATACCTGGTTCGAAAATTCAATTTCCGTTGAGCGAGGACCAATTACTTATGCCTTGAAAATTAAGGAGGAAGTGCAGCACGTTGAAAATACAAAAGACCCGATTGCATATGGCGCTGGATACGACGAAATCCTGCCTGGCTCCCCGTGGAATTATGGCATTTTTGAAATGAAGGAAGAAAAAATGGCTCAAAACTATCTCCTCGAAAGAAATGACAAAACCAGCTCCTTCCCATGGAATTTGGAAAATGCACCATTAAAGATCAAAACAAAAGGAAAACGTATTCCGGCGTGGAAACTTTATAATGATATGGCCGGCCCGCTGCCATATAGCCGTATTTATGGATTGGAAGCAGATACCGCCGAAGAAGAAATTGAGCTCGTTCCATATGGTTGCACCCAGTTGAGAATTTCGCAGTTCCCAATTGTTGGGCGAAAGTAACCCGTCAAAGTTCAATCAAAGAAATTTCACCGACTTAAAAATATTCAAAATCTGTTGTTCGTTTGAGCTCGTTCCTACGAGGTTGAAGCTGACCATATCGTCCAGCTTCACATATAGGCCAATCTGCCCATTTCCTTTTATGCGAGGTCGGGCAATCAATGCATCATGACCGTCTATTTTTGTTTTCTCGCGGAAATGCGTTTTTTCCGTTAAGCTGCTCAAATCATCGGAATACCAGCCATAGTCAAAATTGAGACGATCCTTTTTGTTGGATATATAGCCTACTTTGGAATCAATACCTTGCAATTTTTCACCATCCCAGTCCTCCGGTACATTCACCGTAAAATTATCAAACTTAATAAGCTTGGGATATACTTCACCTGGGGGCAGCAGCGGATCATCCGTCTTGCAACCGACTAAAATCATAAATACCATCGAGAAAAGCAATAATGTCTTCATTTTTGGCAGTCGCCTGATATATATTACTACGAGTCGTTTCATTCAAAAAAGGTTGTAACCGGAGCAAAATGACCGGCAAATAAAATCCTGGCCGGTTTGAACAGTAAGTGTATGGATATCACTATCTTATCCAAGTAATTGGCTATTGTTTCATCAAATCCATATCTCTAAATGCACCCATTCAAATCATTGCTCAGCGTAATTTTGATTGCCGGCTCTCTAGCTTCATGCGGTAAAAAGGAAGAACAAGACAAGCCGCGAACACCAAAAGAATATACCATTGAACAGCTCGCCAACAACCTGGCCGTCGGGGCAGCTGGTTTTAACGCCGACGAATCCAAGGTTTTGGTTCATAATAACTCGTCCGGAATTTACAACGTCTTTGAAATAAACACTGCAGACACTGCCTCAAAAGCGCTTACTTCATCTAAAAAAGAGTCATTCTTCGCGGTCGATTACTTACCGGGCAGCACCAAATACCTCTATTCCGCCGATCAGGGCGGGGATGAAAACACGCATCTTTATTTACGAAACAGGACAGATTCCATTGCAAAAGACTTAACACCCTGGCCCAAAAGTACAAATAGTTTTGCGGGCTGGAGTGATAATAAAAAATCGATGTATGTCGCCAGCAATAAACGGGATCAAAAATTTTTCGATGTCTGGAAATTGGACACCTTAAGTTGGAAGCCCGTTTTATTATATGAGAATAAAGATGGCTTTTATCCCTCGCTAGTCAGTAAAAGCGAGCGTTATGTTGCGTTAACGAAGGAAATTAGTGCTGACAAAAACGATCTCTACCTATACGACCGCACCACAAAATCAACAAAAAGGCTTAGTAATGACAACGAAGCCACGTGGTTTCCGCTAGCTTTTGAGAGAAATGACAGCCTGATGTACTATGCCTCAAACGACGGAAGCGAGTTCAGTTATATCATTAAATACCACATCAATACTGGTAAAACCGAAAAGTTTTTTGAAGACAAATGGGATGTTGTCGGCATGAATTTGAGCGAAAAAGAAAAGTATCATACCGTTTTTGTGAATGACGATGGGAAAAACAAAGTATTGCTCTTCGACCACTTGACGGGCAAAGAAGTAAGTTTTCCCGATATAAAAGATGCGGATATATTGAATGTCATTATTTCAAACTCGGAAAAGAATTTGTTGCTGACTGTTGGTAGTAGCACAAGTCCGGCCAACTTATATGCTTACAACATCGAGAAAAAAGAGTTAAAACAGCTTACATCGACTTTAAACAAAGCCATAGATCAAAATGACCTGGTGAAGGCTGAAGTTGTCCGTTTCAAATCTTTTGATGGAAAAGAAATTCCTGCTATTTATTACAAACCTCTTCAGGCCGGAAAAGATAGCAAAGCCGCTGCACTTGTATGGGTGCATGGCGGCCCTGGCGGACAGAGTCGGGTTGGATTCAGTAATTCAATTCAATATCTCGTCAATCACGGATACGCCGTTTTGGCTGTTAATAACCGCGGAAGCAGCGGATATGGCAAAGCTTTTTACAAAATGGACAATCGCGATCATAGCAACGGAGATTTGAAAGATTGCGTTTGGGGTAAGAAATGGCTTGCCGAACAAGAATATATAGATAGCAGCGCAATTGGAATATATGGAGGCAGCTACGGCGGGTGTATGGTATTGGGCGCTTTGGCATTCCAGCCCAACGAATTTAAAGTTGGTGTAGATCTGTTCGGAGTCGCCAACTGGATCAGAACACTACGCAGTATTCCGCCCTACTGGGAAGCAGCCAGAAAAGCATTGTATGATGAAATGGGCGACCCCTATTCTGCGGATAGCGTTCGTCTGAAAAGCATCTCCCCTTTATTCAATTATCAAAAGATCAAAAAACCTTTGATCGTATTCCAGGGCGCAAACGATGTCCGCGTTTTGAAAGTGGAAAGTGATGAAATTGTAGCCGGGGTTAAGAAAAACGGTGTTCCAGTTGAATATGTGATATACCCAGACGAAGGCCACGGCTTTGTCAAAAAGGAAAACCAGATCACAACATCGAAAAAGACACTCGAATTTTTGGACAAATATCTGAGAGTGAAAGGAGACGCCAAGTAATTTCTTATTGATATCTATGGGGTTAGAGGTTGCTAAATGCGACCTCTTTTTTTATAAACCATTCATTTAGTGGAAAATAAAAAAATGAACATAAATAAAACTGAGTAGAAATTAGGTTTTCACTTTTTGTAAACTTTTTATACCTTCTTGAAATTTAATAACCTCATTATAAATCAATTATGTTTTTTTTCTGTAAACTTTTATTTTCTACTACGTATCCAGAATTAATAAATCGTTAAATTTACGATTCGCAAAAAGTTAAAAATATCCAGCCAACACACCAAATGGAAATCACAAATACTTCATATACAGCTCAAACTTATACTTCCGACGAAGCATATCAGGCTTCATTAAAATACTTCAAGGGCGACGACCTGGCTGCACGTGTTTGGGTTAACAAATATGCGCTTAAGGACTCCCAGGGAGCGATTTATGAATTAACGCCAGATGATATGCACAAGCGTATCGCCAGCGAAATCGCAAGAATTGAAAAACAATATCCCAACCCTATGACGGACGACGAGATTTTTGATTTAATCAAAAATTTCAAATATATCATTCCGCAGGGAAGTCCGATGACGGGTATTGGAAATCCCTTCCAGATCGCTTCGTTATCAAACTGTTTTGTGATCGGAAATGATGGCTCGTCTGATTCATATGGCGGGATCATGAAAATTGATCAGGAGCAGGTGCAATTGATGAAACGCCGTGGTGGTGTTGGACACGACTTGTCGCATATCAGGCCGAAGGGTTCTCCAGTAAAGAACTCCGCATTGACATCTACAGGAATTGTGCCCTTTATGGAGCGCTATTCCAATTCTACGCGAGAAGTAGCTCAGGATGGCCGCCGCGGAGCACTTATGCTATCAGTGGCGATCAAACATCCTGACTCTGAAGATTTTATCGATGCAAAAATGGAGCAGGGCAAGGTAACAGGAGCCAATGTTTCTGTCCGTATCGACAACGAATTTATGCGGGCCGTTGAAGCTGGTAAGTCTTATACGCAGCAATATCCGGTTTACAGTGCCGAACCTGTTTATCAAAAAGATATTGATGCAAAAGCACTTTGGAAAAAGATCATCCACAATGCATGGCGTTCGGCAGAACCGGGAATTTTGTTCTGGGATACGATCATCAACGAATCGGTACCTGACTGTTATGCCGATTTGGGATATAAGACCGTATCAACAAACCCGTGCGGTGAGATTCCGCTTTGTCCATATGACTCTTGCAGGTTGCTGGCGATCAACCTTTTCTCTTATGTTGACCAGCCTTTTACTTCCAAAGCAAGTTTCAACTGGGATCTTTTCCGTAAGCATATTTCCGCCGCTCAGCGCATGATGGACGACATCATCGACCTTGAATTGGAGAAGGTAGATGCGATTCTTCAAAAAATTGATGAAGATCCGGAGACCGATGAAGTAAAAGCTATCGAGAAAAATCTTTGGCTCAAGATCAAAACCAAGGCTAACGAAGGTCGCAGAACGGGTATTGGAATCACTGCAGAAGGAGATATGCTTGCTGCTCTTGGCCTGCGATATGGTAGTCAGGAAGGAACCGACTTCTCTGTTGAAATTCACAAAACTGTTGCTCTGGAGGCCTATCGCAGCTCCGTACATACTGCAAAAGAAAGAGGTGCATTTGCGATTTTCGACTCGGAAAGAGAGAAAAACAATCCTTTCATATTGAGATTGAAAGAGGCCGACGCTCAGTTGTATTACGAAATGCTGGAATATGGCAGAAGAAACATCGCGCTTCTGACCATTGCGCCTACTGGAACTACGAGTTTGATGTCTCAGACAACGTCCGGAATTGAGCCCGTTTTTCTTCCTGTTTACAAGAGAAGAAGAAAAGTTAATCCTAACGACAAAGATGTCCGAGTTGATTTTGTAGATGAGGTTGGTGATTCGTGGGAAGAATATATTGTTTTCCACCACCGTTTTAAGCAATGGATGGAAGTAAATGGTCATGACATTTCGGTTAATTATTCTGAAAAAGAATTGGATGATCTGGTGCGTCAATCTCCATATTATAAGGCTACTTCCAACGATGTCAATTACCTGAATAAGGTAAAAATGCAGGGAGCAATCCAGAAATGGGTAGACCACTCGATCAGTGTTACGATCAACATGCCGAACGACGTGACGGAAGAGTTGGTGGAAGAATGCTACATGGAGGCTTGGAAGGCAGGCTGCAAAGGAGTTACGGTATATAGAGATGGTTCGCGATCGGGCGTTCTGATTTCTGCATCTGAAAAAACCGCAGAACCGGAAACTGCTGAAGGCAAAACGCCTTTCCCGACTACACGCCCGCAGGTTTTGCAAGCGGATGTGGTACGTTTCCAAAATAAAAAGGACAAATGGATCGCCTTTATCGGTTTGATTGACGATCAACCATATGAAATTTTCACGGGTTTTGCCGATGATGAAGATGGTATATTGATCCCACGCTGGGTAAATGAAGGATTGATCATTAAAAACCGCGAGGCTGATGGAAGTTCGCGCTACGATTTCCAATATAAAAATACGCGTGGCTATAAAACTACGATTGAAGGATTGTCTCACAAATTCAATCCGGAGTACTGGAACTACGCCAAGCTGATTTCCAGTACATTACGCCACGGAATGGCGATCGAAAAAGTAGTGGATCTGATCAGTAGTTTGCAATTGGACGAAGCAATCAATACATGGAAAAACGGTGTTGCCCGCGCTTTAAAGAGATATGTACCGGACGGTACTGAAGTAAAAAAACAATCTTGTCAGAACTGTAATTCAACAAACCTGATGTATCAGGAAGGTTGCCTTACCTGTAAAGATTGCGGATCATCGAAATGCGGTTGATAATTGGTTTTATACTTGCCAGGTTCCAGACTTACAAGGTTTTGAAAATCTGGTAAGTCTGAAATAAAAACGGGAGCCCCAAACTGAGCTCCCGTTTTTCTTGAAAATCATTTAAATAAACCCTACTCTACCACTCCCAAATAATTAAACGGGGTGATCTGACGTAGTTCTTCTCTTATTTTTTCAGAAACATCCAGTGTTTCAACGAATTTCGATATCGAATCCTGGGTGATTTTATCGTTAGTTCTGGTCAATTCTTTCAACGCCTCGTAAGGTTTCGGATATCCTTCACGACGTAATATTGTCTGAATTGCTTCTGAAACAACTGCCCAGTTTTCTTCCAATTCCGACTTCAGCATATCGAGGTTGAGCTCAACTTTACCAAGTCCCTTTAGCAATGAATTCAAAGCAATGGCCAAATGAGAAACCGGCACTCCGATATTACGCAGCACAGTTGAATCTGTAAGATCCCGCTGCATACGTGAGATAGGAAGTTTGCCTGCAAAGTGCTCAAAAAGCGCAGATGCAAGCCCTAAATTACCTTCCGAATTTTCAAAATCAATCGGATTGACTTTGTGCGGCATCGCTGACGAACCTACTTCACCAGCCTTAATTTTTTGTTTGAAATAACCCATCGATATGTAAGTCCACATATCACGGTTCAAATCCGTCAGTATTGTATTGATTCTTTTCAGGCCGTCAAATATCGCTGCGAGGTTATCATAGTGCTCGATTTGGGTAGTATGCTTGCTTCTTTTCAAACCAAGCCCTTCCACAAAATGATTACCGAAAGCCATCCAGTCTTGCTTTGGATATGCCACGTGGTGCGCATTGAAATTTCCGGTCGCGCCTCCAAATTTGGCAGAATGCGGAACCTTGTCAAGCATTTCTATCTGACGCTCCAGTCTTTCCACAAATACCAAAAACTCCTTACCAACCCGAGTCGGGGAAGCGGGCTGGCCATGGGTGAAAGCAAGCATTGGTATATCACGCCATTCCAGTGACATTCTTTTTAAAACGAACAAAACCTGGCGAAAAAGGGGCTTGATCTGACGCTCCAGCGCGTCCTTAAGAGAAAGCGGGATAGCAGTATTGTTAATATCCTGAGACGTTAATCCTAAGTGAATAAACTCCTGATATGCCTCGATACCCAACTTTTCAAATTTCGTTTTGATAAAATATTCAACCGCCTTTACATCGTGGTTGGTCTCTTTTTCTGTCTCCTTAATCTGCAGGGCATCCTGCTCAGAAAAATCTTCATATATACTTCTCAGTGCAGCATAATTCTGCTTATCAAATTCAGATAGTTGCGGCAACGGAATCTCGCAAAGTGCGATAAAGTATTCTATTTCAACATACACTCGGTAATAAATAAGTGCATATTCAGAAAAGTAATTCGAAAGCTCAGATACCTGCTTGTAATAACGGCCGTCAACTGGTGAAATAGCCGTAAGTTGATTCAATAACATGATTTTCAGTACAAAAGATAGATTAGAGGACAAAGTTAGTAGAATTCACCAACCAAAACTGGTATACCGCGCATGAAATATTCTTTATGGTATTTGAGATAGAAATTTTAAAACAATTTACATATTCGTATTTTAATCCTTAATCATCACTTTCTTCATGCAACCATCCCCATTTCTTGGTGAACTAGTTGGCACCTTGGTTCTTATTCTTCTTGGCAATGGCGTGGTAGCCAATGTAGTTTTAAAAGGCACAAAAGGCAATAACGGGGGCTGGATAGTCATTACCGCTGGCTGGGGCTTCGCCGTGATGTTCGGCGTTTTTATAGCTACTGTTTTCGGAAGCCCCGCAGCACATCTGAACCCTGCCGTCACGATCGGGTTCGCCGTTCTTAACGATGATTATAGTTTGATTCCAAGCTTCATCCCTGCACAATTGATTGGTTCATTTTTAGGTGCAGTTTTAGTCTGGCTCCAGTACCTTCCACATTGGAGAGTTACAGAAGACCCGGGTTCCAAGCTGGCCTGCTTCGCAACAAATCCCGCGATCAGACTTGCAGGAGCTAATTTTTTGAGTGAATTTCTGGCGACAGCCGTACTAATCGTTGGTATCGTTGCAATTGGATTTGCCAATACTTCCGCTGCCACCAGAGGAGGAATACCCGCAGGCGTATCGCCGTATCTGGTGGGAATGCTGGTTTGGAGTTTGGGCTTGTCGATGGGTGGAACGACCGGATATGCAATTAACCCGGTGCGGGATTTAGGTCCTCGAATTGCACATGCGATTCTTCCTATTTCGGGCAAAGGAAGCTCAGAATGGCAATATGCATGGATACCCTTTGTTGCGCCGTTGGCCGGTGCTGCAGTAGCAGGTTTAATAATGAAAATGATTTCATTATAATTATATTAGACTATTAAACTCCAAACTTTCAGATCATGGCGAAAAAAATCTTCATTGTATTAATAGTCATTTTAGTTATTATTCAATTCATCCGACCTACGCCCAACGTATTGGCCGAGCAAAGTGCAACCGATATCGAAAAGCATTATGAGGTGCCGGAAAACGTAAAAGCCACTTTGAGCAAGGCTTGCCGCGACTGTCATTCGAACAATACTGTTTACCCATGGTATTGGAATATCCAGCCCGTGGCATGGTGGCTGGATGGTCATATCCGTGATGGTAAAAGACACTTCAATTTATCCGAATTTGCCTCTTATCCTCCGAAAAAGGCAGAACACAAACTCGAAGAATTGGTAGAATCGCAGGAAGATCATTGGATGCCGCTTGAATCGTATACCAAACTGCATTCAGAAGCCAGGCTGACTTCCACTGAATCCAAAGAATTGATCGACTGGGCTAATGCCCTTCGTCAAAAAATAAAATTAGAGAATCCAGCGGCTTTTGTAGGCGGAGATGACAAGGAAGAACATTAATTCACCAAAACCTCGTCCACAAAAACCCAGGCTTTTTGACCTTTTCCAGGATGCCAGGCAGGAAGTTTGCCCAACGGCTTGGCTATCACTTTTACGCAGGTTAATTGTTGTGGTGCAAAATCAGCAGTAAAAATTATATTTTTCACATTGGAAGTCGTTTTGTCCGGCATTTCGGGACTCAGGGTTTTCAATAAATGAAGATTCTTCTCATCCATTCCTCCCCATACCTCAATTTTGTGGGGAGGGAATATGAACCCGCCCACGTTTCTGAACATACTAAGTGTCACGCTCGAAGCCTGAACCGGTTTCTTGAACAATAGATATGCCTGAAAATCAGAATCCCGATATCCCAGCCATTTTCCGCTCGAACCGGATTCATCACTCTTCACCCCGTCTCTAATCGATAAGTCCAGTTTTGCGCGGTATTTAGGATCGGGCAGGTTTACAAGCCTCACACTATCAACAGGATATCCAGCTATTATAAAAAACTTCTCAACATCCTTACTTCCATACCAGCCCTTCTTAAATGCCTGCGCTTTAACTGTTGTATTCTTCTCAATAACAATCGGCTTGGTATATATCGGAGATTTTACACTATCCGGATCCGTTCCATCAAGCGTATATCGAATTTCTGTACCCGGAATCTGGTGTTTCATTTTGACAGGAACGCCGGGTTTCAATATCTGTTCTTCATTTTCAATAACGGGTGGATTGAGCGCCAGAACGATCGTGTCACTTCTGAAACCTGTCTCAAAATTGAGTTGCTTGTCGGATTTCAACTTTGCCAGATCTTCGGTTGAAATGCCTGTGCTCCAGACAAACACTTTCTTCAATGAAGGGATTTCTTTCAGTTTTTGAACCTCAGCAAAGGTTACTTTTGTACCGCTCAGTGAAACCTCGCGTATATTGTTCAGCTTTTTGAGCTCACCCAAAGTCGCTCCCGTCACATCCGTAAAATTTAATATCAGTGCTCTCAATTGCGGGAATTGAGCAATTGCTTTCAAGTCTTCGTCTTTGACCGGCATTTTACTCAAATCCATTGAGACGATTTGATCCTTCAGCCCGTTCAAATCGCTGATATCCGAACTTTTAAATGTAGCACGATTATAGAAATTCACTGCCAACGCCGGAGATTCCATCGCAATTGGCTTGATGCGTCGATAAGTGGTATTCAGCTTATTGATATCGTCTGAGCTCGCCGCTGCAAAGTCGTAAATCTCCTCTGTGCGACTTCCACCTAAAAGGTTCTGGGCATATACATATACAGGACTTCCTACCGGCAGACTTGTGACTTTCTGCTGGAAGTCTGAGCCTGCTTTTATCCAGGAAGCCAATAAGACCACCTCTTCGTCAGTCAATTGCGGTTTCCCACGAGGCGGCATATGCTTTTTATCATCTACAGGCAAATGAACTCTTGAAATCAAAAGACCCAGATCAGCTTTGGTTGTGTCCCACAGGATGCCATTTTTACCGCCCTTTTTCAACAACGCCTCTGTCTGCATCTGCAAGCCGCCTTTGTCCTTCTGTTCGTTATGGCATGAATAACATTTTTGCTCCAGGACGGGCTTCACCAAATCATTATAAACCTTGGCTTCTTCCAAACTTACCTTTGGAGCGTCAGTATCATCTTCGGAAAACTTTGCTGTCAAAAAGTCTTCCCCATGTGTCAGATTACCACCAAAGTGCCCTCCGATCATCAGCACAGCCACCATAGCCAGCGCCATAATCTTGGCAGGGATTTTCCATGGCAAGAAGAACCCTAGACTGCTATACCAAATAATACTTCCGAAAGAGATCGCAACGCCAAGCCACTTATGCCAGAAAAGTGTATTCCCGTCGTATCCCTGCTCCTTGGACAATATAAACCCCGAGAAGGCCGCAACCACCGATGATATTACTCCGATCAGCAATAAATTATTGGCGAGCTTTCCATGCCACCGGAGCGATTCGGGCTTCTCGACGATTATCACCCAAATTGCGTAGATGAGCAATACGACTAGCGGAAAATGTAGTATTAGAGGATGGAGTCGGCCGAAGGGTTGCATCCAGGAAGGAACGACAAATCTATCCTCAAAAACGAGTAGAAACGCGAGTAATCCATTTAAAAAAAAGGCCGAATTGTAAACAACAACCTTAACAGTCGCCCCAAGTGGAGCATTTTTAGAAATTTCAGCCATTAAGCAATAATACCTTTTACAAGTTTCCCGGCCACATCTGTAAGCCTGTATCGACGTCCCTGATGCTTATACACAAGTTTTTCATGGTCAAGACCCAATTGATTCAATATCGTAGCATGGAAATCATGAACGTGAACAGGATCTTTGGCAATATTGTATCCAAATTCGTCGGTCTCTCCATATACGATTCCCGGCTTGATGCCGCCGCCAGCCATCCAGACTGTAAATGCTCTTGGGTGGTGATCACGTCCATAGTTATCTTTTGTCAAGGTTCCCTGACAGTAATTTGTTCTCCCGAACTCGCCTCCCCATATCACCAACGTTTCGTCTAACAAACCTCTCTGTTTCAGATCAGTGACCAATGCAGCTGATGCCTGGTCAACATCCATACACTGCCCTTTTATTTCATTTGGAAGTCCTCCATGACTGTCCCAACCCTGGTGATATAGCTGAATAAACCTCACGCCCTGTTCCGATAATTTCCTCGCAAGCAAGCAGTTCGCAGCATAGGTACCAGGTACCAGACATTCGGGTCCATACATCTTCACAATGGATTCAGGCTCCTTGGTCATATCGGTAATTTCTGGCACAGCGGTTTGCATACGGAAGGCCATTTCGTACTGACTTATTTTGGTCGTAATCTCAGGATCACCAAATTCATCGAAAGTACCGGAATTAAGTTCCGCCAATTTATCGAGCATTTTGCGACGCTCATTCCTGTCCATTCCATCCGGATCATTCAGATACAACACCGGATTTTCACCGCTACTGAACTGTACTCCCTGATGAACTGAATCCAGGAACCCGTTTGTCCACAATTTCGAATATACCCCTTGCCCATTCCCCTTACCTCTGGACAACAGCACACAAAAACCGGGAAGGTTCTGATTTTCACTTCCCAAGCCATAACTTAGCCAGGCACCCATACTGGGACGGTTACCCACCTGCGCGCCTGTTTGAAAAAAAGTAAGCGCCGGATCGTGGTTAATCGCCTCTGTATTAAGGGTTTTGATAATACAAAGATCATCTACAATGCTCGACATATGCGGAAGCAATTCACTCATCCACGCTCCCGACTTGCCATATTGTTTGAAGTTGAAAACAGATCCTGCCAAAGGAAATTTGGTCTGGTTGGCAGTCATACCCGTCAATCTCTGACCGTTTCTGATCGATTCCGGTAAGTCTTGTCCGTGCATTTTATTCAACATCGGCTTGTAGTCAAACAAGTCGAGTTGTGACGGTGCGCCGTTTTGGAACAAATAGATCACGCGCTTTGCCTTTGGAGCAAAATGCGGAAGGCCCGCTACGAAATCGTTCATATCGCCTCCACCCGTACCTTTAAAAATATCGGGAATCAGCAAGGACCCCAATGCAGCACTCCCCACTCCCAGACTCAATTTCGATAGGAAATGACGTCTGGTGGTATTCATTCCAAAATCAAAAACCTGCTTTTCCATGTGTTTTAGCTGTTAGCTGTCGGCTATTAGCCGTTAGCTTTTAGTTTGGCTGCTAGTTTTTACTTATCAGCTTTAATTCTTTTCTTTTAACTCACTAGGTATGCTTGTTATTCCTCCATGCTTGTTAATGGCAGTCGCTATGAGCTAACCGTGCGACGCACTGCCCTAATAGCTAAGAGCTCCTCACGTTTTCGTGATGGTTTCTTCCATATTATATAGTGTACTGATCACTCGCATCAGCGCTGCTGTTTGATCTGCCGGAATCTTTTCTATATGTGGGAACTCACCTACATTCAGTATTCTTTCAGCCTGCTTTTTATTTTTTGCGAATGCAGATACCTCTTCGTTATAATAGTCTATTAGCACCTTCAATTCCTTCTCTGATGGCGCCCGACATACGATCCGTTGAAACGACTCTTTGATCTTATCTTCAACACCTTTATTCTCTTTAACCAGCCTTTCCGCCAATACACGCGACGCCTCCAGAACCGTTGGATCGTTCATCATCACCAAAGCCTGCAGGGGAGTGTTGGTATTCAGCCGCTTAACTTCACAATGATCCCGATTACTGGCATCAAATATGATCATGGATGGAGGCGGCACTGTGAGTTTGATGAATGTGTACATACCTCTTCGATATAACGCATCCCCTCTGTCCTGAACGTATTTGGAAAGCTGACCACGCCCGGAGGTTGCTGCTTCCCAAAGGCCCTTGGGTTGATATGGTTTTACACTCGGCCCACCGATTTTTGAATTCAACAATCCACTGCTGGACAGGACGATATCACGAATAAACTCGGCCGACAAACGATATCTCGCCCCTCGCGACAAATAGATATTCTCAGGGTCTTTTTCCTGTTTTTCTTTCGTTATTTTAGCGGACTGCCTATATGTAGCCGATGTTACAATTTGCTTAACCAGCCTTTTGATATCCCAATTGTGATCCATAAAATCGACGGCCAGCCAATCGAGCAGCTCAGGATTCGTCGGAAGTTCGCCTTGCATACCAAAATCCGCAGTGGATTTTACAATACCTCTTCCGAAAAACTCCTGCCATATCTGATTTACAAACACACGTGCAGTCAGCGGATTTTGCTTACTAACAGTCCATTTGGCTAATCCAAGCCGGTTTTTTTCAAAACGGGTCGTATCGAATTTTAGCACAGACGGAAGTCCTCTTGCTGTCACAACCCGACCTGGTGCATCATATACGCCGCGATTCAATATATGTGTCGCTCTCAAAGTGTCATTTTCGCCCATAACCGAAACCATCAAACCACTCGTATCGGGCTTATTAATAAATGTAAGCAGGCTTTTGGCCTCCGAATCAGAAATAGTCAAAATTGGAGTTTTCGCCAATTTGGTAACAGATATATCTCCTTCATATCCTTTTTCCCTTGAGTTATTAAAAAAGGCAAAAAGCCGGTAATAATCTTCCTGGGATATAGGATCGTATTTGTGATCGTGGCATTGCGCACACTCTACTGTAAGCCCCAGTACACCAGCACTATATGTTTTCGTTTTATCAATGTTATATTCAATTCGATACTCCTCTGGAATTACTCCTCCTTCCTCGGTATACTTATGATTCCTTAAAAAAGCGGTCGCCAGTACTTGTTCTTTATTGGCATTGGGAAGCATATCGCCCGCTAGTTGCCATGTCAAAAACTGATCGTAATGCATATTTCTGTTAAAAGCACTGATTAGCCAGTCGCGCCATGGCCATTGACTTCTGATTTCATCATCCTGATAACCATATGAATCGGCATATCTGGCCACATCCAGCCAGTGAACTGCCATTTTTTCTCCATATGCTTTTTTGGCAATTAGCTCATCGACCATTTTATCATATGCCTTATCGCTTTCGTCAGCCATGAACTTGTTCTGCATCTCGACAGTTGGGGGCAATCCGTTCAGATCAAGTGAAAGTCTTTTCAGCAAATGAACTTTGTCAGCCTCCTCGTTGGGCTTCAAACCCACCTCTTCCATACGGGAAAGCGTAAAACGATCGATTTCGTTTTTAACCCATTTTCCATTTTCCACTTCCGGCAACGCAGGTTTAACAGGTACTGAAAATGCCCAGTGTTTTTCATATTTCGCACCCTGTTCGATCCACTTTTTTACCAGCCCAACTTCATTTTCATTTAACAGACCCAAATGAGATTCAGGCGTAGGCATCTGATAATCAGGATCAGAAGATGTTACTCTTTTGTAAAGTTCTGATTCATCCACATTTCCAGGCACAATGGCATATCCTTTTCCATCTTTCAGTTTGGCATATGCACTTTCAGCCATATCAAGCCGCAGACCAGCTTCCCGCTTCTTGGCGTCGGGGCCGTGGCAAGCAAAACATTTGTCGGACAGGATGGGGCGAATATGAAAATTGTAAGAGACAACCTTGTCACCAGACTTCTTTAAAGCCCCGTTTTTTTGAAAACACGACACAGCAATTCCCAGAATAAACAGCACACATATCCCCGCCGCAAACCAACGCTTTACCATATTGACTCCTTTAATTCCTTAAACCTTTTCAATTCTTATATTTATGCCAAAGTTGCTGACATTTCCTTCACAAAGCCAATATTATATTGATTTGTTTCAATACAAAATATATACTCTATTAACGCATTTTGGCCATAGGAAAGTGAAGTCAAAAGCCTCAAAATATTGATTTATATCCATTCTTTCAACTATTTTAATAAATGATGCAAACTAAAAACACAAAATTGGCTCAATTGGATATCGTACTCGACGGGTTGATGCGCAGATATAAGGAGCGGGTTCCTGATGTAAAGCATATCATTGAAGCCATGATCAAAAATAATATCATTGACCGGCAGGATGATATCGAAAATGACCATATCGCGTTCCGGACCATGGGAGTGCCACAACTTGGTGTTCAATCGTTTGAGAAAATATTTTTGCATTACGGATACACTAAACGCGACCACTATTTTTTTGAAGGAAAGAAGCTGGATGCCTGGTGGTATAGCCCGCCGAGAGACACCGATCCGAGAATTTTTGTCAGTGAATTGCGGGTCGGCGACCTGTCGGAGGAAAGCCAAAAGATCATTAAAAGTTATACTGATGAAGTATTACACGATCCGGTTGACGACCTCGATCTGGATAATGGTGAAGAAGTAGACGCATTTTTGCACCGTCCTCTCTGGCGAACGCCTTCTCTTTCAGATTATCGAACGCTTTTGAATGAAAGCGAATATGCCGCCTGGGTGATATATAATCGATATTACCTGAATCATTTTACAATTAGTGTTCATAATCTTCCCGACGGTTTCAATACCGTTGCCAGTTTTAACGAGTTCCTTGAAGACAACGGAATCAAACTAAATACTGCCGGTGGAAAGATTAAAACCAGCCCTGATGGCGGCCTGATCCAAAGCGCAACGGTAGCCGAAATGATTGAAGCGAAATTCCAAAACAACGAAACATTCACAATATCAGGATCATATGTGGAGTTCGCCGAGCGAAAAGTTCTTCCTGAATATGCCGATTTACCTAAAGAAGAGATCTCAAGAAAACATCGTCGCGACGGATTTGAGGCGAGTAATGCGGACAAGATTTTTGAGAGTACTTATCTGGGGCAGACGCGGGGGTGAGGTCAACTTAATTGACGATATGTAGAAAGTGTATCCCCTATATAGAGTATAATACATCTTTTAAGTTCTTCTTAATCAAAATTTTACAACAATCCGAAATCAAACAACTCCATAACAGAATTGGAAGAATTATGCATATTTAATGGAATATAATTCTCAAAATGCGATGTTACTCAACCCTCCTGATCATTAATGACATACTTCCTGGAAAACCTGTCGTGGATTCTACCTTCGATCATTGCCATCCTGGCGATAGCGATACCAATTTATTATCAATATCACAGAAAAAATGAAGAAAAAAACGTAGTTGAAATACCGGAATCAATTATCATCGTTATCGCGAATCAAAGTGCAACAATTAAGCAAGTGACGGAAGAAAACAGATCACTGCAAGTTCAACTAAGTAGCACGAAACTTCTCGCTGCTTCAAGTAAAGACGAATTTTCGAAGCGCCAACTGAATCATATGATTAAGGAAATAATAAATGTCACTGTTAGCAGGGATTTTTATTTAGAGCTGGAGGATATTCTGTTGAAAATTCTTTCTGAATGCCAAGGTGAATCGGATATTGTAAACCTATTTAAGGAAGGTGAAGAACATAATTACATCTTTGACTTACTAAACTCTATTGCATTTAAAGAGAAGATCTGCCGTATCCTGGTCAAAATTTACTGCGACCCTGCCCGACATGAAAACCTGCAAAATAACGCCTCTTTGCTATGGCTCCATATCAAGCACGAAGAAAACATAAGATCTTTCACTTACGGGCGCATGCCGCTTCCGCAAGAGCTGGGTCATGATCTAAACACGATCATCCCCTATTTCTGGAGTATTGTAAATATTGGATTTGAATATTATACGCATGATACTTTTTTGAGTTTCAGAAACGAATTCTCTCAAAAATTCAAGTTGTTTCTTGAAGTCTCAACCATAAACGAAGTCGTTAAGTACATTGATTCCGTCAATCCAAAAATTGTTCAGGCAGCAGCCTGGAGTCTCGTGTGGTTGATGAATACCCGAAATGAAAAGAACAAACCTCTTTGGCAACCCGACGAAGGCCAGTTAGAAATATTATACAGCTCATTTACCAAAAATAAGAGTCCCTACGGTATAAAATCCCTTGTTTCTATCCTTAACTCCACTTGTGAGAAAACGAACGGCTTCCAGGGAAATTTTTCATATGACTGTGCATTTGCCATGGACAATGACTCGGATTTACCAGAAGTCGAATGGGAGCCAATCAACGAAGAGTTAACTAAAGTTATATATCTTAAATATCTCTCCTCTTCCGATGAAATCAAGGATATACTTGCTAAATATCTCGCTAAATATGGGTTCAATGACCTTTCTGTCGCAAGCAGACTTTTAACTAAGTATTTAACCGAAAAAGATGATGACTTCATATTATCCATTTTAATGCCTTACGTCTCGGTAAACGCGGATAAAGGATTAATTAGTTATTCAATAAACTGGCTGCAAAGCAGTGATAAAAAAGTAGTCTTTTATGGGTTATTGCTCCGAAAAATATTGGGTAAAATCAACACGGAAATTATTGCCAAACTAGGACAAAGCAAACATATCAGTTCCGGCTTGTCAGAGCTAACTATTCCTGACTGTTCACAATTAGAGCTTTTTGAAAAAAAGAAGACCAGGGCGCTTTATAACGTTATCAAACTAATGGCTGGCCACGCGTATATTGTAAGAGGAAAAGACTCCACTAAACGAAAAGCCTGGTACTACATTCTAATAAATCCATGCATGGAGAGGCACTTTAGTGAAGTAAGTAAAATCGGCAACACCTATAATTTAGAAGATTATGGAAAAATTATTGTTTCTGAATATGGGAAGAAACCTCCTGCTGACATAGACGAAGTAATCCTCAACATATTCAATTAGTAGCTACATCCCCCTACTCATTCACCAAAAACCAAACTACCCGGCAAGCATTTCCTATGCTGTTTTCATTTTTATCTGAAGCAATGGAAACCTTCAAGGTGTGTTTGCCTGAGGATAGCTCGTCGCCGAGCATAAGATACCAGGGAAGGTGCAATTGATTGCTCCATCGAGTCATCAGATCCAGTGTTTGAGGCTTTTTACCGTCGATGGAATAGGAAATTTTGCCTGCATCCGCGCCGGAAACGATGGCGATACCTACTCCACGGCCTTTGAAATTGAATTCAAAAGATGAATTTGCTTCTTCTCCGACAAGAACCGGAACGTCCACAAAACCCGGCCGCGTAGGCAGTTTGTCTTTAGGTTTCCAATCAGGTTCTACATGAAACCCTTTTAACTTTGTCGCCTTGGTTACATTATGGTAGTTTCCTTTTTCATATGAAAACCGATCCATCGGGACTGGCATTTTCATATCGTTTAATGGAACAGGAAAATCCAGTTTCAGCAACTCCTTGATCGTTTGAAAATATACTTCCTGACCATACGGAGACGGATGCAGATCTTTAAAATCGTACTTCCATGTAAATTCTCCGGCTTCAATTCGGTCATATACTTCTCGCGACAAATTGATAAAAGGAACCCCGTAATATTTGGCAATTTTCTGATGAACAGCCACTTCTACCGGTTCCTTTCCACGTTTGTAGTCTTCATTTTTTAACGGTTCTGCAAAGGCCATCATAATCACATTCCCTTTGGGATTGGCGGCATACATATGCCGAATAATACCCTCCAAAGCTTTAATCTGAGCTTTTTCGCTAAAACCATTTCCTCTATCATTGACCGCTGCTTCTACAAATAACAGGTCCGGAATACCCTGTGCCAGAACGTCCCGTTCAAAGCGAAATGCGTGGGGTGTGCTTCCCAGCGATGGAATTCCGGCAGCAATAAATTTGAATTCAGTATCCGGAAAATGTTCGCGAAGATATTGGGCAGTCTTATTTCGCCATCCCGGATTATGGGTGATAGACCCGCCCAGAAAAGCTACCGTGCCTTTTTTGGTTTTTTTAAACTTGTCAAAAGCATTCCCAAGTCCGCCGTTAACTTCGATATATGGCATATGCGAAAGTGGCTTTTGAACTGGTACGCTATTGTCGTATATAAAGTCTGCCAACTTATCAGAATGTTCTATTGGAAAATGGTGTCCCTCCAGCTCCTGATCGCCGCGAGTCATGGGATATACACTGATGGGGCCGCCAAGTTTAAGAAAGTTTTGAATTAATATATCAGAGTTTTCCGCTGGCGGAACCAACTTGTCCTGCAAGCCCAATACATGAATAATCGGGACTTTATATGAAGCCAGACCCGCCAGATCATTGGTCGGAATATCGTCAAAATCTTTCGCCTGATCTTCTGTTATGCCAAATAGTGACAACCACAAGGCCCAGTCTTTTGCAGAACCCGGCCCTTTTCCTTTCCCACCCGGCCAGCTTTTAGGATCGCAAACAGGTGCTTCAGCATATATGCAACTGACCTTATCCGGATTTCTTTTTGCCCACCCATAAACATATAAGCCTCCCCGGCTTACGCCCTCGAGCGCAACCTTTGAAGCAAATTGCTTTTCCTTTACCAGATAGTCATAAAAATCGTCCCAAACCTGCATTGCTTTCGGGTGGGCGAACATATCATTGGTATTGACATATACGACATGAAAACCGCGCGAAAGCAATATGCTGTCCATTTCAGTATGCCAATCAGGGAAATGTGCACGCCATACCCAGGGGTTACCGGCCACAGCCTTTTTCGGTTTCACATACCACGCATCCCGATCTTCGAATTTAAACCGGACTTTTTCAAAGCCTTTCCAAGTTGTTACTACTTCGTCTTTAACCAGACTGGATTGGCCATATAACTGGCTAGCGGCCAGCCACAAAAAACAGAATATCCCTGATACATTTCTTTTCATACTTTTTAAAGAAAGGCATCGGGGATATTTACCGAAGGAAGCTTATTGAAAAGTGTACGTAATTTAAAGTCCCGCATCGTCAGAAGCGCCCATTGCCAATGCACCCCAGTCCAAATGGGCTCTGTCTTTTGACAATGCCGATAAAAAACGATTCCTGACGATATCTGCAATGGGCATCGGCACTTCGGACTTATTTGCAGTCTGGAGCGTCAGATTGATATCCTTCAAACCAAGGGGCAGTCGGAACGCGACGGGTTCATATTGATGCTGCGCGACAATTCTGCCATAGTTTTGAAAAATCGGGGCTGCAAAAAGCGTTTGCGTAAGCATATCATATATCTGCTGCCTTGGAATCCCATTTTTTTCGGCGAGTGTGAACGCTTCGGCCATCATCTCGATACTGGCGGCGATCATAAAATTGCCAGTCAGCTTGACCACATTCGCGGCGCCCGGATCATCCCCAAAGTCAAACACTCCTTTTACAAATGTCTGGACGATGGGCTTCACCAACTCTTTTGCAGCTGCATCGCCCGACAAACAAATATTACCCACTTTAGCCTTAACCGCCTCTGGTCTTGCGAAAATGGGTGCTGCGATATAAGTCGAACCAACCTTGGCATGTCTTTCGGCAAGCTTTCGGGAAGTATCCGGCGAAATAGTACTCATGGAAACATGAATTCCTTTGCCCAGTTTTTCCAAAAATTCACCTGAGACAACAGCATCCACAGCGTCGTCATCAGCTAATACCGTGAAAACGATACCGTCGCGAATGACTGCTTCCACAGGTACCCTTGCCAACTGCGCACCTTTCGATTTTAAAGGTTCCGCCTTAGAAAAAGTACGATTCCAAACATTTAACTGATATCCTGACTCCAAAAGACTTTCAGCAATAGGATATCCCAGGTTTCCAAGCCCCAAAAAAGCGATATTACTACTCATATAATTTTAGTTTCGAATTTCTGATTTTCAATATTAGAAATAGATCATGAGGCAACGAGCTCAACAGCTGATCGCCGAAGTTACACCTGAATTACACCGACATTAAATGCCTGCTCAATCGGTGCATGATTGGCAGCTTCAATTCCAACAGATATTATCTTTCTCGTTTCAGACGGATCTATAATCCCGTCTACCCAAAGCCGGGCGGCGGCGTAATAAGGCGAGAGCTCTTCACTATACTTATCTGTAATTTCTTTGAGCAGTGCTTCTTCGGCCTCGGGAGTTATTTCCTGCCCTTTTCTTCTAAGTATGGATTCCTGTACCTGAAGCAAGGTTTTTCCTGCAGCGGCTCCGCTCATGACTGCGATCTGCGCCGTAGGCCAGGCGAAAATCAGACGTGGATCATATGCTTTTCCGCACATGGCATAGTTTCCGGCTCCATATGAGTTGCCGACAATAAATGTAAATTTGGGCACGACACTATTCGCGACAGCGTTCACCATCTTCGCGCCATCCTTAATGATACCACCCTGCTCTGCCCTGCTTCCCACCATAAAGCCCGTCACATCCTGAAAAAAGACCAACGGTATACCTTTCTGATTACAGTTCATAATAAAACGAGCTGCTTTATCGGCCGCCTCACCATATATAACGCCCCCCATCTGCATTTCACCTTTCCCGGATTTTACAATTTTCCGCTGGTTAGCGACTATTCCGACAGCCCAGCCATCCACGCGGGCATAAGTACATATCAGTGTCTTCCCATAATCCGGTTTATATTCGTCGAGCTCTGACCGATCCACAATACACTCCAAAACGTGGCGCATATCATATTGCGTCTGGCGGTCAGCGGGAAGTATATCATATATCTCATTCGACAGTCTTTCCGGCTCGTCACTTTTATCCCTGTTAAACCCCGTCAACCTCGGATATGCCAGCCTGCCGATTGACCTTCGAACCGCTTCAAGACAGCTTTTATCGTCCGGGAATTTTTTATCTGTTACTCCGGAAATTTCACTGTGCATGGTAGCTCCGCCCAACGTCTCAGCATCTACATCTTCGCCAATAGACGATTTTACGAGAAAAGGGCCCGCCAAAAATACAGAGCCCGTTTCTTCAACGATATAGACCTCATCAGACATAATCGGTAAATAAGCTCCTCCAGCCACGCAGCTACCCATAATCGCGGCAATTTGGGTTATTCCCATTGATGACATTTTTGCATTGTTTCTGAAAATCCTTCCAAAATGCTCTTTGTCCGCAAAAACTTCTGATTGCATGGGCAAAAAAACACCGGCACTGTCGACAAGATATATCACAGGCAAGTGATTCTCCATAGCAATTTCCTGTGCTCTCAGATTCTTCTTGGCTGCTATCGGAAACCATGCTCCTGCCTTGACCGTCGCATCATTCGCAACGATCATACAAAGCCGACCAGAAATATATCCCAACCCAGTGACCACACCGCCTGATGGACAGCCGCCTTCTTCCTCATACATCCCGTCGGCGACAAAAGCTCCAATTTCGAGAAATGCGGTATCATCATCCAGCAGAAAATCTATACGCTCCCGGGCGGTTAGTTTACCCTTTTTATGTTGCGCTTCAATTTTACTTTTCCCTCCTCCCAGTTTCACTTCCTCATGCTTCTCACGAAGATTTGATAAAAGCTCGTGTATAGTTTGATGATCTGCCATGTGTATGTTCTTTGTGATACTGTAATGTATAAAATGCAGCATCTACTTCAAAAAAGAAGGGCCACCAAAATATAAATTGGCGGCCCTGCTATTGTTTGGAATATCTTTATTTTATCACTTTCGCAGTGTCAAGTGGGGACTCGACAGGTCCTCTGTCCTTTTTACCAAAAACGGAGATATTAACATAACGCTTTGGCTGCTCTCTGAAATTGGTCATGAGCTTGTTCATGCTGACGATCGTACGATTGAGATTGTCATACAAAACCTGGTCTTTCAAAAGTTTACCGGCAGTGCCATTGCCCGCTTCAACACCAGCCAGGAGTTTTCGAAGTTCTGCAATTGTCGCATTGGCTCCCTGCAAAGTTTCCCCGATTCTCAATGCGTTCAATGAATCAGCAAAAGTTCCGGTCTTCGCAAGAAGCGGTTTAAGTTCTTTTTCAGATTCTACCAATGAAACCGATAGCTTATTCAGGTTGGTGGTCATCGCTAAAAGATTGGCTCGGTTCTCATTCAGAAAGCCCTGAAGCTCGGTTCCTGTTGCGTTATAATTTCTTAATACCTGATTCAATATGTGACCCGTCTCCGCGAAGCCTTCAACTACCTCATTCAAAGTCAGCACCAATGAGTCCGCATGCGTCATCACAGGCAACGCTTTCTCCTGCAATAAGGCACTAATTCCAGCTTCCTTTTTTCCTGCCAAAGTATCGGCATCTTCCAGAAGTCCTGGTCCCGCTCCGATCGCCAAACGAATGCTTTTTCCTCCAAGCAGTCCGCCGTCGGCCAGAATGGCTACCGTTCCTTTAGGTATTTTGATCCCCTTCTGGATATCGATTGTAACCAGCAGCTGATTCCCTTTATCCTGCAGGAGCTTAATCGCCTGAACCCTCCCTACGTTCAATCCATTGAGTAAAACAGGATTAGAAACGGTCAATCCATCTATATTATCGTATAGGATATGGTATTTGTATGTTCTCGAAAAGATATCCGAACCTTTTAGTATGTGGAACCCCAGGTATAACATCACAATGGCAAAAATTCCCATTATACCTACCTTGGTCTCTTTTGTTAATTTCATGGACTAAATTATTAAAATTGCCTCATGGCAGTGTTCAAGATTATGCACGGTTTATCTATCCATACTTTTCTTATATGAAGTGAAAGCCTGAAGGATATTATCCGCTATTTCTGACTGTCCGTCTTCCGAGCTAAGATAATCTTCTTCCGATGGTGTCGACAAAAAACCGGTTTCAATCAAAACGCATGGCATAGCAGTGCGCCAAAGAACCAGAAATCCAGCCTGTTTCACGCCCCGGCTATTTCTGCCAGCATCTCCTTTAAAGTTTTGTTCAACAAGATCGGCAAAACGAAGACTACTAGAAATAAATGCACTTTGATAGTTCGACAGCATGATATACGCCAGCGGAGAGTTGGGATCAAAGTCTTTATATTTCTTCTTATAGTTCGTTTCCTGTAAAATTACTGAGTTTTCCCGTTTTGCAACCTCAAGGTTACCTTCTGTTTTGTGCAAACCCATAACATAGGTTTCAGTACCCGTCACAGAATGAGATCTTGGGGTGGAATTGCAGTGAATAGAAATAAACAAATCGGCGTTATTCCGGTTGGCAAATGCCGATCTTTCATCCAATTCAATGAATTCATCGGTAGACCTGGTATACAGGACTTTTACTTCTGGAAATTCGCGTTTGATCTTTCTACCGAGTTCGAGTGCTACAGCAAGGGCGACATCCTTTTCTTTTGTGCCTCCTCCACGAGTCCCAATATCCTTACCTCCATGCCCCGCATCCAGGACAACGGTATTGACTTTACTCGGCCTAATACGCTTATTTTCAATACTGTTACCAGACGGATTTTCCTTGAAAACAAAGGCAAGGCTGGCTACTAAAAAACAAGATGAAATGATGGGCTTAAGAACTTTTAACATTATTTTTCAGTTACGGCGGTACTCGTTCAAGCTTTCTCTGCTAATTTTGACTTTCTATTGCAAAAATACGCTATTTGTTAGAACTGAAAAGAAAGGCGATTATTATATCGCTGATATTGCTGCCATTTCTGTTGATCGGCACTGCCGCTTGTGTTAACCAAAAGACTACTCAAAAGGGAAAACCAGATTCAAAAACCGGAATCGTTGGTATTACCAAAAAAGCGGTAGACAGCATAGCTGTGTCCAATCCGAAAACCACAGAAGCCCTCAAAGACACGGTCAAAAAAATTGCTGCGCTTGCTGACAGTATGCTTGTGAACGGTAAAATGGTTGCTGTTGCGGACTCAGCGGCCAGAGATTCACTGTCAAATCCTGACGACCTCGCTAACACTGTGAAGTATACCGCGCAGGATTCTACCATTATGATGGCCGAAGCGAAAGAGGTGCATATGTACAAAAATGCCGAAGTTACTTATGGGGATATCAATCTTAAAGCTGATTATATCAAGCTAAACTGGATCACAAATGAGGTATATGCCCGGGGAACTTATGATTCGACTACTAAAAAAATGGTAGGAGAACCTATTTTCCAGGATGGTGGAACAGCCTACAATACCAAAGAAATCCGGTATAACTTTAAATCAAAAAAGGCTGTTATTCAAGGAATTGTCACCCAAGAAGGAGACGGGAATATTAGGGGAAATAAAGTCAAAAAGGATACGGAGGGTAATTTTTATCTACACAAGGCGATGTATACCACCTGTAACCTGACGCACCCCCACTTCTATATAAATGCACCAAAAATTAAACTGGTACATGATAAACAGGTGATTTCCGGACCATTCAATCTTGTCATAAGCGACGTTCCTCTACCTATCGGCCTGCCTTTCGGATTTTTTCCCTTTCCTAAGAAGAAAGAAATCGGGACTTCGGGTATTATCATCCCAACCTACGGCGAAGAACCAAATGGACGCGGATTCTACCTTCGTAACGGCGGATATTACTTCGCAATAAGTGAATTTATCAACGCGCAGGTAACCGGACAGATCTATACCTCAGGCAGCTGGGGAGTCGGGGTAGCTTCGACCTATATTTCACGGTATAA
This sequence comes from Dyadobacter sp. HNCC25DJ184, assembly GCF_056895215.1. Classification (NCBI taxonomy): domain Bacteria; kingdom Pseudomonadati; phylum Bacteroidota; class Cytophagia; order Cytophagales; family Spirosomataceae; genus Dyadobacter; species Dyadobacter sp. HNCC25DJ184. The sequence continues at coordinate 239,678 of NZ_JBXHAQ010000004.1, forward strand.
ATACAATGGAAGTTTTTCATTGAATTACAACATGAACAGGCCAACTGATGAGGTTGCCCGTGAATTGGGCACCGGGGTAACCAACGATTTCAGTATTCAGTGGTCTCACGTTCCCAAGGCTCGGGGAACTTCCACTTTCTCGGCAAACGTGAATGTATCCAGCAATACTTATAATCAACAGCAGTCATTTGATACTCAAAAATATATCTCCAACGTAGCAAGTTCCTCTGTTCAGTATAATAAAACAATGGGGCAGTATCTTCGCGCAGCTGCCAGCGTTCGGGTAAACCAGAATTTTGGACAGATTAATCCCTCTACACAAAGAAGGGAAGGCGGAAAGACAAACGTGGGAGCAGATTTCAGTTTTGGCGTAAACCAGATTGCTCCTTTTGCGCTGAGGAATGCGCGTGGGGCATGGTATGAGAGCTTCCGTCTGGGAATGGATTTCCGTGGAAACTACACGCTGACAAACGTTTTGCCTGCGATAGACACTTCGTACACCTCGCTTGGATTTAAATTGGATAATAAACTCGACACCAATCGTGTGGGCCAAAGTGAAACTGTGAAATTCAATACAGGGAATTTTGGGATGATGGCCAATGCCACACAATTAAATGGAAGTTATAGTATTCCTATTTCACTGCCCAACTTTAAAGTCTTCAGGTTTGTCAATCTTACCCCAAGCGTGTCCCTCAGCGGCCAGGTTTACACGAGGCAATACAATTATAGTTACGTAGGTAAAAACACCATCCATATCGACACATTAAACCGAGTGGGTACTCAATATGCATATGCTTTCGGTGCAGGAATGAATACTCGTTTTTATGGTACCTTTTTCGTAAAAGGCCGTCGCCTGGAAGCGATCAGACATACGGTGATTCCATCATTGACCTTCTCTTACACTCCAGACTTTTCCGGAAACGATTACTTTTATCAGAATGTACAAATTAATGAGTCTGGGGAAACGCGTAGACTATCCCGTTTTCAGGGCGTAGGTAGTAGCGTTGGGAATGGCAAAGCTGCCAGTACTGTGTCCTTTAGCCTGAATAACTCTTTCGAAATGAAGCTAAGATCAAAAAGTGATACGGCGGCGACTCAGTTCGAAAAGATATCGCTTTTGGACAATTTAGGTTTCAACACAAATTACAATCTCCTGGCAGATTCACTTAATCTGTCGAACATTGCGATTAACGCAAATGCGCGAATTGGGAAGAATTTGAATTTGAACTTCAATGCCAACCTGGATCCATATGCATATGTTCCGTCAGATGGGTACGCGAATGGTCGAAAAATCAACAAATTTGCGGTGACGCAAGGTCAGGGAATTGCTAATCTGCAAAGTGTTGGATTTACGTTAGGAACCAATTTCTCCCCTAAAAAATCCGATAAACCAAAGCCTCAACCAGGAGCTAACAGCAATGCAACCCAGGAGCAACGGGATTTTGTTGAACAGCATCCGGAATTGTACGTAGACTTTAATGTACCCTGGAATCTGGTAGTTAACTATAACTTTGCCTTGTCAAAACCAGGTTTATCCAAGTCAACTATCGTTCAAGCTGTAAACCTGACGGGCGATTTAAGTCTTTCGAAAAACCTCAAAGCTACTTTCAGTACAGGTTTTGACTTTGCAGCATTCTCACCAACAATTACCCAGATAGGTATAACCCGCGATCTTCACTGCTGGGATATGAGTTTTAACTGGACACCTTATGCGGGCAGCAGGTCAAGGTCTTCCAATTATAACTTTACGTTGAAGGTAAAATCGAGCATATTGCAGGATATGAAAGTATCGCGCCGCCGCTCATTCTACGACCAGTCAGCGTATTAACAAAAAAGGCCAGCTCCACGAGCCAGCCCCAATTCGTCACAATTCGGTTAACTTATTTTGAAGAAGGCTTAGCGGCAGCAGCTTTAGGCACAACCTCTCCATTCAAATAAAGTGTAATAGAACCTCCTTCTGTGTTACTGAATATAGTAACAGGTTTGTTGAACGGACCAGCCGCAGCAGCATTAAATGTTGCTTTGATGGTACCAGTTTTTCCAGGAAGAACAGGGTCTTTAGACCACACAGGAGTAGTACATCCGCAAGATACGGTTACGTTCGACAGAACAATTGGATCTGTACCTGTGTTGGTGAACACGAACTCGTTTGTTACAGGAGTGCCTTGTGGTACTTTGCCGAACTTATGTGTTTCTTCTTTAAACTTTAGAACACCTTTCTGAGCAAAACTTGCTGTCGACAGGCCAACGAGTAATACCAGTGCTGAAAAAAATACTTTCATGAGTGCTGACTTACATTTAGTGGTGAAAAATATTTTAGAACGGCAAGATTAATGCATAAATATTAAAGTTAATAAACATTAACCAATATTAACATCGGATTTAACTGCAATGTAATTGTTATGAATATTATTTTTCTAAGCTAATTTTGCGAGGCATTACAAAAAAATGTAATTTAACTACGGAATGAGACCCGCAATATTTGCTTATGCTTTTAGATGATAATTTGACCGGCACCAGTGTACTGAATAAAGAAAACATTATCAACGACTACCGCCTTGTGTGTGAAAGTCGTCAGGTAAGTTTGCTGGGGAGAAAGGATACGATGGGAGGCCGTTCAAAATTTGGCATCTTTGGCGATGGTAAAGAAGTGGCTCAGGCGGCTATGGCGCGCGCCTTCCGTCCCGGAGATTTCAGGTCAGGATATTACCGTGACCAGACGATTGAAGCAGCCGTTGGCAATATTACCTGGCGCCAGTTTTTTGCACAAATGTATGCCCACGCGGATCTTGAGCATGAGCCTAGTACAGGAGGGAGATCCATGAACGGACACTTTTCCACACGCTGGCTGGATGAAAAAGGACGATGGCTTGACCAGACGAAAATCTACAATTCGGTTTGCGATATATCATCCACAGCCGGCCAAATTCCCCGTGCTGTAGGACTTGCATATGCTTCCAAACTATACCGCAATAATACTGACATTCAATACCTCACCAACTTCTCTCACAAAGGCGACGAAATAACATTCGCAACGATAGGCGATGCGTCAACTTCGCAGGGAATGTTTTTGGAAGCCATGAATGCCGCAGGCGTCTTGCAAATACCGCTGCTTACGTCGGTTTGGGATGATGGATATGGCATATCCGTTCCTGTTGAATATCAGACGACTAAGGGCAGTATATCGAAGGCACTGGCAGGACTTCAGAGAAATGAAGACGGCGATGGGCTGGAAATTTTCACTGTCAATGGTTGGGATTATCCTGCGCTGATTGAAACCTATCAAAAGGCGTCGGAGCTATGCAGAAAAGAACATATTCCTGTGCTTGTGCATGTTACAGAAATGACTCAGCCTCAGGGGCATTCCACTTCGGGCTCGCACGAGCGATATAAATCAAAAACGAGACTTCAGTGGGAACGCGATCATGACTGTAACGTTCGTTTTCGAAAATGGATATTGGAAAACGGATATTCTACTGAAGAAGAACTGGACGCCATCGAAGCCGATGCAAAAGAAACCGCACTAAGCCAGCGGAATGAGGCATGGCAATCATATCGCAAAGACCTTGATAAAGAATATCTTGCTGTGATTCAACTGCTTCAGCACTTCATGAAGGAAAGTAGTTTCACAAGTGAAATCAGCGACGTTATACTTGATCTAACCAAAACATTTCTGCCTGTCAGAAAAGACCTTGCGATCAGTATCCGTAAGGTTTTAAGGATTACCAGAAGCGAGGACTCTCCGGTTCGCAATGAATTAAAGGATTATCTGACCACACTTATCGCCGAAAACTCGGAAAGATATAATACCCATCTGTACAGCGAGGTAGAAGATTCCCCACTACATGCGCCAGTGGTGCCGGCGACCTATACAGAAAATGCGCCTGTGGTCGATGGACGGGAAGTTATTCGGTCATTCTTCGACGGACTTTTCGAAAAAGATCCGCGCATCGTGGCATTGGGAGAAGATGTGGGTCAGATTGGTGACGTGAATCAGGGTTTTGCAGGCTTGCAGGAAAAATATGGCGCTATCAGAATTACCGACACCGGAATTCGAGAGACCACGATCGTGGGTCAGGGTATAGGAATGGCGATGCGAGGTTTAAGACCGATCATCGAAATTCAGTATTTTGACTACATATATTATGCGCTGGCAACCTTGACAGATGATCTCGCATCGCTCCGGTACCGGACTGCCGGCGGTCAGAAAGCGCCGCTTATTATCCGTACCAGAGGACATAGATTGGAAGGCATATGGCATTCGGGTTCTCCGATGGGTACCATATTGAGCAGCTTAAGAGGTTTGCACATCGCTGTTCCAAGAAATTTCACCCAGGCTGCCGGGCTTTACAATACCCTTCTTCATGGGGACGATCCTGCGTTGGTTGTTGAGCCGCTCAACTCCTATCGCCAAAAAGAAATACTTCCTGACAATTTAAAGGATCTAAAGGTGCCTTTGGGAGTTCCCGAAATTTTGAGAGAAGGAAGTGATATCACCATTGTTACCTATGGCTCAATGTGCAGAATTGTATCTGAGGCAGCGGTACAGTTAGAAAGCCTCGGAATAGAAGCTGAAATTATTGATGTACAGACTTTACTACCTTTCGATATTCACGGAATAATAGGTCAGTCCATTAAGAAAACAAATCGAGTGATTTTTGCGGATGAGGATCTACCGGGAAGTGCTTCGGGATATATGATGCAGCAAGTATTGGAAAATCAACACGCATATCGCTGGCTTGACTCAGCCCCTGTGACAATTTCCGCGAAGCCACACAGACCTCCATACGGTTCCGACGGCGATTATTTCACAAAACCTAATGCGGATGATATAGTTGAAAAGGCATATTCGATGCTGGCGGAGATGGATCCTGGTAAGTTTCCGTCGATTTCATAGAAGTGCTCAGCGGATTTTTTTAAACTTCATAGTTAAATGGAGATCGGATGTCATATCAGGATTAAATAAACCGCTATGTATAAAAAGTTTGGAAAGAGGAGTTTTGACTTAGTTCTGTCCTTAATCGGAGTCTTTTTATTACTGCCCATATTTTTGCTAATCTTCATATTAATCTGGGTTAAAACCGGAAATAATCCCCTTTTCCGACAACCCCGTCCGGGCCTGAACGAAAAAATATTCATTTTGTTCAAATTCAAAACCATGACGGATCGGAAAGACAAATCCGGAAATCTTCTGAGCGATGCGGAACGATTGACTGGATTCGGCAGCTTCCTCCGGAAAACTTCGCTTGACGAAATTCCTCAGCTTTGGAATGTATTGAAAGGAGATATGAGCCTGGTGGGCCCGCGTCCACTGTTGGTTGAATACCTGCCACGATACAATTCTAGTGAAAGACTCAGACATTCAGTCAAACCCGGTATAACCGGATACGCGCAAATCAATGGCAGGAACAGTATATCCTGGCATGAAAAATTCCAATTGGATCTTTGGTATATTGAGCACATCTCTTTCTCGACCGATTTAAAAATCATTTTTCGAACATTTTCAAAAATATTACGTAGAGATCAGGTAAATTCAAGCGAAGGCATTCCTATGGAAAAATTCATGGGATAACCTTCGCACAATGATATTATTAAATTCCAAGCACGTATGATTCTGTATGGAGCCAGTGGTCACGCAAAGGTAATTATCAGCTGTTTGCGAGATATGGGTGTATCGGTCACTGCCATTTTTGACGATGATCCTTCAAAAATGATCTTATCAGGAATTACGCTTTCAGGCCAATATCGCGATGACTTATTCCCAAACCAGAAATTGATTATCGCTATTGGCGACAATCGTCTTCGGGAGAATATAAGTAAGACCGTCTTCCATCCATTCGGAATAGTCACGCATCCATCCGCTTTGGTAGACGAAACGGTTTCCGTAGGCGAAGGAACGGTCATCATGCATCGTGCGGTAGTTCAAGCCGAGACCATATTAGGTAAGCATGTGATTATCAACACGATGGCATCTGTGGATCATGAATGTAAAATAGGAGACTTTGCCCATATTGCACCGGGAGTGATATTGTGTGGTAACGTGACAATTGGAGCAGGAACGCTCATCGGAGCGGGAAGTGTGATTGTTCCTAATATTACAATTGGAAGCAACTGCGTCATATCCGCCGGGAGTGTTATTAAACATAATATCCCTGATGGCATATTAGTGAAGGGAATGAGTTAAAATCATCAACAATCTTAACACAGCGGCATTTGGAAATTCCGGACAACAAACGCATATGGCTCTCTCCGCCTCATATGAGCGGGCGTGAACTACAATATGTTCACGAAGCTTTTGACACCAACTGGATCGCTCCGCTGGGACCAAATGTGGATAATTTCGAAAAAGAAATCAGTGAATATATAGGCGGAGGCGTTCATGTGGCCGCCCTGTCTTCCGGCACGGCCGCGCTGCATCTTGCTCTAATTCTCTCAGGTATAGGCAAAGACGACATCGTGTTGTGCCAGTCTTTGACATTCTCTGCCAGCGCGAATCCTATCATTTATCAAGGTGCAATTCCTGTATTTGTTGACAGTGAGACATCTACCTGGAATATCTGTCCGGACACCCTGGAAGTTGCAATCAAAGATTTGGGAAAAAAGGGTAAGAAGCCAAAGGCGTTGATATTGGTTCACCTATACGGCATGCCCGCTCGGATGGATGAGATATCGGGTATTTGTGAAAAATATGGCGTTACCGTAATCGAAGATGCAGCGGAATCCTTGGGTTCAAAATACAAAGCCAGATTAACGGGTTCCTTTGGGGCATTCAGCATATTGTCGTTTAACGGAAACAAAATCATAACCACATCCGGGGGCGGCGCGCTACTCTCTCCCTCAACAGAAAATATTGTAAAAGCTAAATTCCTGGCCACACAAGCCAGAGACGAAGCCCCGCATTATGAGCATTCACAAATCGGATACAACTATCGCATGAGCAATGTTTGCGCGGGGATCGGGCGTGGACAGTTGGAAGTAATAGAAGAGAGGGTAAAAAGCCGGCGAATGAATTTCCAATACTACCATGATTTACTTAAACACTTGCCCGGAATTACCTTTCAAAACGAGCCGGAAGGATCCTTCTCTAATCGCTGGCTGACGGCTGTGACTGTTGATCCAAAGATATCTAATGGAATATCATCCGACAAAATAAGAGTCAAACTCAATGAACACAACATTGAATCCAGGCCAATATGGAAACCGATGCATTTGCAACCAGTTTTTAAAGACGCACAATACTACGGGGGAAATTTAGCCGAGACATTGTTTCTGAACGGCCTTTGCCTGCCATCCGGCTCAAACCTGACTTCTGAGGATCTGCACCGAATTTCACACCTGGTATCAACCGTGAACAAATAAAAAGCTCCTGTCGATTTCCGCAACAGGAGCTTTCTCAATATATCAATTTAGTTTATTGAATTTCCAGTTCGAATTGTAATGGAGCATAGGGACCGATTTTATCTCCGGATCCTGTTGATTTGTATCCCAATTTTGAGGGGAATACGACGATCGCCTTTTCGCCTTTTCTCATTCTACGAACTGCGCGGTCAAACCCAGGGATCGCTGAGTTGGTTCCAGTCGTCATCGGATACACACCTTCATCAAACTTGGTATCATTTAGCAACTTGCCAATATACTTGACGCTGACAGATTTGCCCACTCCCAAGGTATCTCCGATAACAGTATTCGTTCTTATAATTACAAGATCATCAGAACTCCTCTCGGAAACAACAAACTGTTTTTTTGTTATAAAATCGTCAATTTGCTGGGGTTCTGTCCGGGTTTTCAACATTTGAACCTCAAATCGCATTGGAGCATATGCAGGAATGTTGTTATAATCTGAGCGATTTTCAAATGCCAGATAAAATGGAGACAGAATTGTATATTTCTCTCCCACCCGCATTTTTCTTACCGCAAGCTCCATCGCAGTCACTCCGATTGCCCGATACACACCGACTGGAAATGTAAAAGAAGAATCGTCCTTATAAGAAACCACCTTTGTGCCGTCTAGCAGGTAGCCAGTAAATTTAATAGTTGCTGCATCACCATCCTTTGCTTTTTGAGCACTTGGATTTGGCACTCTGTTGATGTAGTAAAATCCGCTCGAATCCCGCTGCGCTTCCGTTCCCTGAACATCCTTGCTGATAAATGCCTGAATATCGGTCTCATTCTTGGCAATCATTTCTTCATCACGATTCTCTTCCGTCTTCAAGCAAGATGACATGCCGGCTGCGATAGCCGTTACAAGACCAAATAATAAAAACTTACGCTTCATCTTTAAATAATAATTAATGGGTAACAATCTCTTTTATACCTGACTATTTCTTCTTCGAATTGGTTGTAATCGCTCCTGCAATTTCCTTCATTTTAATATTCTGGTAATACTTACAGAAAGATGTTAAAGGGCAAACACTACAACGTGGGGTTCGTGCCAAACAAATATAACGCCCATGTAAAATGAGCCAGTGATGCGCCTTGGGGACCAGGTCAGTAGGCACATGTTTCATAAGCTCTTTTTCAACGGCCAAAGGCGTGGTAGCCTTTTTTGATACAAGACCCAAACGATGGGAAACTCGAAAGACATGTGTATCAACAGCCATAGCTGGCTGGTTAAAAACCACAGAAGCAATAACATTGGCTGTCTTACGACCGACGCCCGGGAGTTTTTGCAGTTCTTCGATCGATGCAGGAATTTCGGAATTGAAATCTTCGACCAACATTCTCCCCAGGCCAACCAGATGTTTAGCTTTATTATTTGGATATGAAATGGATCGGATGTAAGTAAAAACTTCGTCGGAAGTTGAAAGAGCCAAAGCCTCCGGATCAGGATATCGTTCAAAAAGGGGGGGCGTTACGATGTTGACTCTCTTGTCCGTGCATTGCGCGGAAAGGACGACGGCCACAAGTAATTGATACGGATTTTCGTAGTGTAATTCTGTTTCCGGTTCTGGAAAATTAACGGTAAAATATTCCAGAAACCGAAAGTACCTCTCTTTTAATAGCATAGTTATAATAAGGTCTTCCTCACCTATGCATCAAAGATCACCAAATTGCAGATGGTCGGCAAATTTGGATAGAGAAAAAATTGGGGCAACATAAACCATAGTTTATATTGCCCCAATTTTTATTAATAAGAAAGTGCTTGTGCGACCTTATCGTATTCTTCAGAGTATTTCAAAATTCCAGAAACGGCTCTTTCCGAAGGTGTTTTTACAATTTTGCTCATTTGACTCTTTAAATTTACAGAATCAAGGTAGAAGCTCATCAAATCGTCATCGAGCGAAAGGGCTTCGATAATTAACAGATTCTCATTTTCTGTTGTCTCAGAATAAAGGTACCTAACAACGTCATCGTAAGTAAAAGTTCTTGTCATATTGCGGGGCATGTTGGTTGAATTGCTTACGCAGGTTAATTAACGCGTAACGCATTCTTCCCAATGCCGTATTGATACTCACGCCGGTGGCATCAGCAATTTCCTGAAAGCTCATGTCCTCATAATGGCGCATGATCAAGACCTGCTTTTGCACATCAGGCAGCCTCTGGATCATCTCCCTAAGCTGTTCATGTGTCTCCTGCCGAATTTGGATCGACTCTACGGAATCCTCCGCAAAATCCAACGTATTAAATACACTGCTTCCATCTTCGAACACTACATTGGGGTAGCGCTTATCACGTCTGAAATAATCAATGGCGAGGTTGTGTGCAATTCGTATAATCCAGGGCAAAAACTTGCCCTCGTCGTTATACCTGCCTGATTTTATTGTATCAACTGCTTTTATGAAAGAATCCTGCAACAGGTCCTCTGCAACATATTGATCCTTTACAATCAGGTAAATAGTGGTATAAATTCTTGACTTATGGCGCTGAACAAGCTTCTCAAATGCTTTCTCATTACCCTGAATATACAATGCAACTAGCTCACTGTCACTAACCAGGACTTTCTCCATTTTACTATTCGATTTAGTTAACGTAGAGCAGTGTATCGATATTGTTTCTCCTTTCTTTTTAAAGCGTAAAAGTTCAAAAATCCTTGTCAAAAAGAATTATACGAATCAAAGAAATAGGTTTGCATTTTCATTTGCAAATGTTCTGATCGCTTTTTTTTCTTTATTGTATCACATTAACAGATGTTAACAACAAAACATAATAATAGTTCATCTCGGGATGTCGACCAAATATTATATTCATATCGCTACAATTTATAGAACTAAATATATCCAGATACGTAATTTACGTCAAACTAGATTAAAAACGTCTAAAAATTGTTTAATCCGGGGTTTAATTCTCGGTTTTGAATACCTGATGATCATTTAGTAATATTACAAGAATGAAATACAAGCACATTTTTTTTGACCTTGACCACACACTTTGGGATTTCGAAAAAAACTCCACGGAGTCTCTTGACGAGATTTACTATGCTTGGTCACTGGAGAAGCACGGGATTGCCAGCGCAGTCCGTTTTATCGATACTTTCAAAAGAATCAACAATGGCCTTTGGGCTGCTTTCGATTTGGGCCATGTACCGCATGCCTACATAAGAGAAAACCGTTTCCGATTGGTATTTGAAGAGTTGGGAATTGAATGTCCGGACAACCACCTGCATCTTAACGAAGTATATCTTCAGATTTTGCCAACAAAAAAATACCTTCTGGATGGCGCCATGGATGTTTTGGAATATCTCTCCAACAAAGGGTATATCATGCATATTATCACAAACGGCTTCACGGAAGTGCAGTCACGAAAAATCGCTGCCTCGGGTATCGGACATTTTTTTGTGAATGTGGTAACCAATGAAATTGCCAACGCAAAAAAGCCGGATCCCAAGATTTTCGAATATGCGCTGCGGATTGCCAATGCCAGCAAAGAGTCATCCATCATGGTAGGCGACAACTGGGTTGCGGACGTAGAAGGCGCGCGGAAAGCTGGGATCGCCGCGGTATATTATAATCCGGCAAATCTGAAATTTGATGAGAAGCCAGACTATAACATACAACATCTCAACGAGTTAATGTGCATTCTGTAGTTGTAGACTTAATAGCTGAACAAGACAGGATTAAGTTCACTATCAGGTGTGGTTCCAACTTCCTTCGAAAGTAGCCATGTTTCCCAGTCTGCCTGTTGGTAAGAATTTCTGGGAGCCGTGATTTTTTGATCTGCATCTATATATATCATCGTCATGACCTTTCTTGGCTGACCTGATCTATTCGCACCTGCTCTGTGAAACAGCCAACCGGTATGAAAACTGACTTCGCCCAAATCAAAGGGTTCTTCGTTGATCTCAAACTGGGTTAATTGTTGGGCCATGAGGGCTTCGCTTTCATCACTAATTTCAACATCTCTGCCAATTTCAACGGTGTGACTTTTTTCAGCAAACGCCAATGGTCCCATTTCCAGACGTGTATCCTGAAGTGGAATCCAGACGGTGACGGTTTTGGGAGATGAGAGTGGCCAGTAAAACTGATCTGCATGCCATGGAGTAATACCGCCTGCTGATTCTTTATATAATGCCTGGTCGTGGTAGAGTCTCACTGCCTGAACTTCCAGTAAATCCGCGGCAATTTTTGCCAGTTTTTTTGAAAAAACAAAAGTCTTCGCCTCTTCATCTTCTCGCCACAGATTCATGATCTGAAGAAACGCCTTTTCATAAGTCGTTCTTTCTTCCATTGGCTTTTCAAGTTTATTCAGCTTGAAAACGAGATCAGTAATAATATCTCCGTAGTACTTCAATACTTCGGGACTTAATACATTTTTCAGCTTGATATACCCGTTCTCGTTAAAAAACGAGATATTTTCCTGGGTGATTTGATATTCTTCGGAAAGTTGATCCTCGAAACTGTGCAGCAATTTTTCCATATTTCTAAAGTGTTATGAAGCACTAAAGTACCTGTTTCCCTAAACCTACCTATCGGGGATTTTCACACAAAGACATCCGTTCAAAGATTCGCCTCCCGAAACGGCACCTTTTTCTCCTTCAGAAATTGTTTGATAATATCCACGTGAACGCACTGGCCCACATTCAGAAAAGGGTAATTGGACACTCTCTTCCGCTGCCCATCTGTAATAACTTCCCGATTGACCTGATCGAAACCCAAATGCAGGTGTCTCGTGGCACTTTGCATTCCATATACAATTCCGTTAGGGTCAAACAGTGGCCCGCCGCTCTGACCTCTAAGCCCAGGCGTACTCATTTCGATTCCCACTATTTGATTTCCTTCACCAATTCTACGGGTAATAATTCCATCAATCGGAAAACTTGGTGTATTGACCCTTCCCTTCCCTGTCCATTCAATATCGTTGCGCTCTTTATTAAAATGGTAGTTTGTGAATTCGGGGAAGGGATAGCCCAACCTACAAAGATATCTTCCCGGTTTGATTAGACTCGAGTCCTTCAAAAAGGTCGCATAGCCCCGATAATTAATGTTGTCAAAATCTTTGAACTGAATGATCGCCAAATCCTGAGACGGGTGCAGGTGTATAGAAAGGGATTTATGAGCGGTTACACAATTGTTAAAATTGGTTATTACGCGAATGACAGTTTCAGCATTGAGCTTATATTTCACCTCAAGCTTCTGCCTTTGGGAATGGAATCCCGGGTCACGCTCAAATGGCCTTAATTCGGCCTGGAATTTTAGAAAATGCTCATATATTCGGTTGGCATGCAAAATTTGCTGTGCAACGTGTCTGCAAGTAATCGCAAACCCATCCTCGTTTACAAAAAATAATGTGGCGGTCCCCGGAATAATATCACTTCCATTATAATAGCGGAGCACAAAATGTACGGGCCAGGTAAACTGATCAACTTTTTCAATTGCTTCGACAAACATATCGTAGTGCAGGGATATGTTATTTCGCGTTGATCGGAACTACGGCTTCAGTCTGATCCCAACTTAAAATCATATTGGCGCCTCCCTCTGTTTTTTCAAAATAGATGAGAAAAAACTCCTGGATGGTCTTCCTGACTCTGATGGAAACTTCACTTTTCATGATATTTTTTCCATCATTATAATCAGTACCCCATTGCCCCGTTTCGGAGTTTAAAATTACCTCCCAACTCCCCTGACCAGGAATTGTCCAAAGAGAGTATGTGCCGGCAGGCAGCGGTTTTCCAGCAAAAACAACATTATTATTGATCTCGATGACGGTAGCCTCGTTAGCTCCTGTCCGCCAAACTTTTCCGTAGGGGACAACCGCCTTATCCTGCTCTCGCCCAAAAATGAATCGATTCTTCTTTTTCGGCCTGCTATAATCAACCTTCACATCGAAATCCTCATTTTTAAATTCGGCATGCGATTCACGACTGAAAGACTTGGTATATCGCCTGACTCCATAGAAAGCAAGTGCGATAACAACAGCAGCAATAAAAAAGAAACGTAAATATTTATTCATGAACCGACCAGCGAGAGGATTAAGGATGTTAAATTGTTGCGCCCTGACTGTGAATCAAGGGCAGAAAATTTTATAAAAAGTATACGTTAACGAAAAGCGTATATAATAATATTTGTCAGTCAAAGCGGGATTACCTTGTAATGCCTTATTAGTCGACGTTGGTTCACCACCGAGGTTATCAATATAGTCTGTGAATGCCTTTCTCGTACCATATTCAAGGCCGATACCCCAAGGTCGTTTTATCTGATACTTGATACCGACACCGTAAGGCAACACAAGTGCATTGGTTTTATATGAACCTGTAATTACATCAGGCGTGAATTTCATCAAACCTATTCCCCCGAAAACATAAGGTGTCCAGTTTACTGCAAAGCGCCTTTCTTTAAAATCGAGGAAGTTATATTCAGCCACTGCGCTCCCCTCAAAAATTCTCGTACGAAAACCGAGGTTTCTTTGAAGCTGATATGGGTCTTTGCTATTACTATCTTTCGCTCCCACCAGTCCACCAGCAATTTCGGCCCGCACTGTAAACGCACTGTTGAAATTATATCGGAAGAACAAGCTACCGCCCGGCTTGATATTTCTAAACTGAAACGAAGGAGCGATATCTCCATTGTAATTGAAGCCACCGAGACCAACCCCCAACTCAACTTTCTGAGCGTTTACATTTTGTAAACCTGAAATCGTAAAGAGAATTCCAAAACAAAGAATTACAGCCCTTTGGCCTGCAATCATTTTAACAAATACCTTTTCCAATAGTAATATTCATCTATTTCAACGGGGGACATTTTATTTGAGAGGGGAGCATATAATGGACGGAAATCGTTCCGAACAGATAAGCGTCGTTTACTGATGGATTATTACCTCGGTACGTTCCAGCGCCTCCAAATCCTGTATTTGCCAAAGCTGTAAAGGGATCTGATGTATCCGTTCCAGGGTAATTGACGGCAAGGAAACTCGCTACGCCGGGAGTTCTGTCTTTGCCCTTTCTTGCACTCACTCTTTCCTGCGTCCTGTTGCTAAGGGCGAATGCCACAGGATCGTCCGTGAAAAGCGCGGGATCGGCGTATGATCCGGATACGTCATCCAAATAGTCTGTAAAAGTAAATCTAAAGCCTAACTCCGCCGATACATCAATTTTTGAATTGATTTTATATCGTACCCCTACGCCAACAGGAATAGCTAACTGAACAAGAGAATATGGTTTTGCATATCCCGGGTTTCCCTGCCCCTCCGTTCCCAGAGATTGCAGCTTTACCCAGTTTTTATCGCCCGTATCAAGATCGACATACAATGCCTTCGGATTATGCGCTACCAAAGCAATACCTCCAAACAAATATGCTCCCATTTGCGGCCGGCGATCATAACTCCGTCCATCGGGTGTTAATTTAAATATCCCTTGTAACGAAAACTCCTTTAGGTCATTTCTGAACTGAAGATTTCGGGCAAATAAAATATTGGATTGATGTTTATCATCGTCATTCATCGTGAAATCGTCCCCCGCAATTCTGGCCCATGTGAATGACGCTCTGGCCCCCAATCTTGGGGTGAAATATCTTGTATAATTAGCACTTATGTTCCACCTCATCATCTTGAAAGTGGAAGCGATCGGTCGACGGTATGGTGCCATGTCTCCGTAGTAATTGGAGGTACCTATGCCAAACCCCACAGTCGAGTATGGGATAAAAATACTTTTATACTGTGCGTGTGCAGATTCCGACAGCCCTGCAAGGGCGAAAATCGTCAGTAATTTCAAACATTGAAATACCCTTCTCCCTTCTGATTTTATAAACATCTTCGCATCCATTTTTTTTGCAAAAATAAAATAGTTGTTCAATTCCAACCAATCTATCTTCCATTCAACGTAATTCCTTTTCATTTATTTGTATCCTATTAACTTTTTAAGATACGCCTGCAAGGTATATAAGAGTGCCTTATTTCCTAAAAGTTATTTTTTCAGAGGTCGATCTTACGTCTTCGGACAAATGATACTATTTTTGTCAAAGTTCGTTATCATTGTGCAGCAAGTAAATTCATGACAATGATCTCGGCAACAAACCTTACTTTTTCATATTCTTCTCAGAAAAATTTCAATTTCCCTGATATCAACTGCGCCGACAATGAAACACTGCTCATCTTGGGTCAGTCGGGAAAAGGAAAAACTACTTTGCTGCACTTACTTGCACTGTTACTTAAACCTGCCAGCGGGAATATTCTGATTGATCAAACGAACACCACAAACGCATCCCCATCGGAGGTCGTAAAGGAAAGAGCTAAAAACATCGGAATTATATATCAAAAAGCCCATTTTGTCAGCTCTTTGACGGTTAAAGACAATCTGTATCTTTCCAATTACCTCGCAGGACAATCATTGAACAAATCGAAAGTTGAATATCTGGCCGATCATTTGGGATTTACAGAACACCTGAATAAAAAGCCCTCCCGATTAAGTCAGGGAGAGCAGCAGCGGGTAAGTATTGCAAGGGCTCTCATGAATACGCCGCGTGTTATACTGGCCGACGAACCTACCTCAAGCTTAGATGATTCCAATTGCTACAAAGTAATTGATTTGTTACGGACAGAATCTGCCGCAATCGGGGCAAGTTTATTGGTCGTTACACACGATCAGCGACTGAAAGATGTTTTTCCCAACCAAATTTTCCTTTAAGCAACAGGCCGTCAACACCATGAATATTTTAAAAATAAGTATTGCAAACCTTAAAGAAAAGAAGCTTAATAGTTTTTTAAGTGTCCTCTTGCTGACACTCGGGATAGGCATGATCTCATTGCTGCTTTTGCTTAATAAGCAGCTCGACGAACAGTTCAGAAAGAATATTAAAGGCATCGACATGGTAGTGGGTGCCAAAGGAAGTCCTTTACAGCTCATATTGAGCAGCATATACCAGATCGATGCACCGACTGGTAATATCCCTCTGGCGGAAGTTTCAAGATTAAAAATGAACCCTTTCGTGAAAACGATTATACCGCTTTCCATGGGTGATAACTATCACGGATTTCGGATACTGGGAACTCAACCTTCTTACATTCAGCATTTTCAGGCGAAGATTCAATCGGGCACATTGTTCCAGTCGCCAATGGAAGTTACGATTGGTAGTAAAGTCGCCCGGAACTCGGGTCTAAAAGTTGGTGATACTTTTGCGAGCTCACATGGCCTTGATGCGGAGGGCGATACGCATGGTGAAAAAAAATATAAAGTAACAGGAGTTTTCAAGCCCAACGGCTCGGTGGTTGACCAGTTAATCATCACCAGCCTGGAAAGTGTTTGGGATATTCACGAACACAAAGAAGTTGCCACAGCTCACCCAGAAGAAGAGGCAGGGCATGAAGAGCATGAAAAAGAAGTAACCAGCGCGTTAATCCAGTTCAGAAATCCAATGGGATTGTTAGCCTTACCGCGGCAAATTAATCAGAATACTTCCATGCAGGCAGCCTTGCCGAGCATTGAGATTAATCGTTTGTTTTCCTTGCTTGGCGTTGGAGTGGAAACCTTGCAGGCATTGGCACTCATTATTATCAGTATCGCGGGGATCAGTGTTTTCATATCGCTGTATAACTCTCTGAAAGACAGAAAATACGAAATGGCATTGATGGTATCGATGGGGGCTACCCGAACTAAATTGTTCTTCATGCTGCTGCTCGAAGGGATTATTTTGGCTATTACAGGATATCTACTCGGCGTTTTAATGGGCCGTATCGGACTTTTTCTTTTTTCCCGGGCAGCAGAACAGGACTTCCATTATTCCCTAAGCAATATGTCGCTATTACCTGAAGAGATATACCTGTTTGCAGCTGCTATATTGGTTGGAATTCTGGCTGCGCTCATTCCATCAATGGGTATCTACCGGCTTAATATATCCCGAACATTGGCAGAGGAATGATATTCTGCCTAAATTTGTAAGATTCTTAAACTCAGTATTAAAGAAAAGTAGAATTCATGAAAGCATTTCGCATATTCCTATCAGTTATTACGCTAGGTTCTTTACTGGCTTTCACTCCGGCGTCGGCCCCGGTTAAAGTAACTTGGGAGACCCTTCGGGATGTGACGTTCAAGAAAAAATGGTATCCTGAAGAGTCGATATATATGCTGCACCCGACCTTTGGGCCAAGCGTTCAGAAGCTGAAGAATCAACCGGTAAGTATTACGGGTTATGTGTTGCCAGTGGATCTGGATGCCAATCTATATGTGCTTTCTGCTTTTCCTTTCAGCGCCTGTTTCTTTTGTGGCGGTGCCGGACCTGAAACTGTAATGACGCTGAATTTCAAAAAGAAAGCACGAAAATTTAAAACTGATGAACGCTTAACGTTCACCGGAACACTGCAGCTGAATGCGGATGATATATACAAAATGAATTACATTCTGGACGACGCAGAGATTGCGGAATAATCAGACCCCCAATAACCTCCAGACTCCGGATACGAAGAACAAAACCAATCCCACCGGAGTCAATACTTTCCATCCCAAATACATCAACTGATCCACGCGCAGACGCGGCAGTGTCCATCTGGCCCACATCTGGACTAGAACTCCTGTCAGCGCTTTTCCAAGAAGCCATATAGCTCCGGTAAAATAACCGAACCAGGTACCGGGTGCTCCACTTGTCCAGTCTGCCAATTTTACGGGACCGATATTGGGAAAAGGCGTATTCCAGCTTCCCAGAAAAAGAATAGCTCCGAGAAGCGAGACCAGCAACATTAAACCATATTCAGAAAGCATAAACAAAGCCCATCTCATGCCCGAATATTCGGTATGAAAACCTGCTACAAGTTCTGATTCACCTTCCGGCAAATCAAAAGGTGCACGGTTACATTCGGCCAGCGTGGCGATAAAGAAGATGATATATGCAAAAAACAGAAACGGATTTCTAAATATATTCCACGACAAAAAGCCGCCGATTTCACGAACATCTACTCCCCATCTTTTGATATTGAAGAGATAAGTACTGTCGGTGCTATATATACCTTGCTGAAAGCTGATAACCTGCAAATCAAGCGTTTGCGTCAACATGATTACGCAAAGAATAGAAAGTCCCAATGGTATTTCATAGCTTACAATTTGCGCGACAGCGCGCATGGCACCGTAAAGAGCATATTTATTATTGGATCCCCAGCCTGCCATCAGGAGACCCATCACGTCAACGGAGACTATGGTTAGCAAGAAAAAAACCCCGACAGACGCAGCCGAGCCACCCAGATCTGGCGCAAGTGGCACCACTGCGAACCCAGCAAAAACAGATATGAAGACAACAATTGGCGCGATTAGAAACAACCTTCTGTCTGCTGCCTTCGGTACGATATCCTCCTTTTGAAGAAGCTTCAATAAGTCGGCGAAAAGCTGCAAAAGACCCCACTTACCCACTTCCATTGGGCCCATCCTATCCTGAATAAAAGCCGAAACTTTACGCTCGAGATATACACCGACTACAACAAAGCCTGGCACTGCCAACAGGAAGAAAAGAAGCGTGAAGGTCATTAAATTCAAAAAATGCTGAGCGTCAAACCAAAATATGGATTAAGACAAAAGTAGTTAAAAACTTAATCCTCTTCGTCCTTTTCGCCATTATATCCCGACTCCTCAAATAAATTCACTGCATTATCCATTGCCATCAGCTGTTGTAACGTCACATCAGGATGCTTGGCAACGTACACGTTTACAATCCTCCATCCTACCCAGCGACCAATCCCTCCCGGAACTTCATTTCCAATTTCAACAGTAAATGGCCGTTCTCCGATATATTTTTGTTTTTTTAGGTCGTTCTTTTCGTACAGCAACTTATTGGAAATAAAATAGCCCCATATCTCCTTCTGGCTATTATACGTCCTTCTCAAATTATCCGTCGAATATCCTGTAATCAAACTATCAGGGCAGGCAGGGATGATTTGTCTAACGAATTCAAAGCTTTTCCCGTAACCGATTATGTCCGCCAAAAGTGTTTTATCGCCCGGAATCATTTTGTTGTATCTACCCGAAATAAAAAACACAACCGACGGCACGATATATTCCTTTTGATATCGTCGAAGCTGATAATCAAACACATTGGGCCTGAAACGCGCCGTAGGGCCGCCAAAATAGTCCAGACCAATAACAATCAAAGAATCAGTGATAAGTAGATCATTTCCTGTAAATCCAGTCATAATGAACTTGACTTTCGGGATTTTAAAGGAAGGATATTTTTGTTGAATATTCTTGAACGCATCTGCCAGTGGATTGAGTATAGCAGTCTTTCTGTCCCCAATAATTGAATCGACCTGGCCACCAAATGCCCGGAATGCCTCGTTCTGAAGCACGTTGAAAAGATGCGGAGCTAGCTTAGCAGGCTCACCGGGAAAGTCAGTGAAATATGAGGTCTTTAAATATGGATTCTGATCCAGGATGTCCTGAACATCTTTAACCGATTTCGCCGCAAATAGTTTTTCATCCAGATTTTCAGCAGAAAGCTCTATTTTCGGCAACGAAGTCTCTTTATCTTCGCGATTGTTCGTCTTGCTGCACGAGCAAATCACGCCTGTCAGCAAAAGGAAGGATATTATTCTAAACATCAAAAGGATCTGTTAATGATCAAGGCTTCAAACTTACAAAAAAAACGCGTCAGCATATTGGGCTGCGGCTGGCTGGGTTTTCCGCTTGCTCAACGTTTAATTGCGGAAGATATTTCAAACATTGTGAAAGGAAGTACCACTACGCTCACCAATATCGAGAAATTTAATATCGCCGGAATTGAGCCGTTTTTGATTGATCTTCGCAAGGATTATTCGCTCGATGATGAGAAGATCAAAGATTTTTTCGATACGGATTTGTTAGTTATCGCAGTCCCACCGCGAAGTCAGCATAATGAGGATGGGTTTTATTCAAAAGCCATATACCGAACCTTACCTTTTATTCAACAATCTGATATTAAAGAAGTTATACATATCAGTTCGACAGGAGTATACCCCAACTCTGATATAATCTTAACCGAATCCGATGTCACCGAACCTGGCCAATCACCTTTGGCAGATATGGTGCTTGCAGAAAATCATATTCAATCTTTGGGTCCAAGAATCAGGACCTCCGTATTGCGCCTGGCTGGCTTACTTGGTTATCAACGAATTCCCGGGAGGTATGTGAAAGGAAAAAAGGATTTAACCTCAGGAGAAATTCCTGTCAATTACATCCATCGCGACGACGCGGTTGATATCATATGTCATATTATCCGACATGGCGTTCAGTCGGAAACCTTCAACGTGGTTGCTCCACTGCATCCAACACGAAGAGAAGTCTATATTAAAAACTGTGAAGACTTCGATTGGGAAGCCCCTACTTTCAAGGAACCGGAGACGCCGGAGGGTTTTAAGGTTATATCCGGCGAAAAGTTGGATATCTATTACAGCCCTACTTTTAAATATGCTAATCCTTTGGATTTCTTTTACCAACCTGAATAAACAAAGCCGGCTGGTTTGAACCAGCCGGCTTTGTTTATAGACGTCTTTCGTATCGGAAATGCTTCTTTTGCTTTGCTACTTCCTACTGTCCAAAAAGCTCCTGCAATTTGGCTTCCAGTGCTGGTCCCCTTAACCCTTTTGCAATGATTTTACCTTGTTTATCAAGCAAATAGGTTGCAGGTATAGCCTTTACCCCATATGACTGGGCTACGGCCGAGTTCCAATATTTCAAGTCAGATCCGTGCAGCCAGGTAAGGCCATCTTTTTCTATTGCTTTCTTCCATGCAACCGCGTCTTTGTCAAGTGACACCCCATATATCGAGAAGCCTTTGTCCTTATATTTTTCATATGTTTTCACCACATTTGGGTTCTCCTGACGGCAAGGGCCGCACCAAGAAGCCCAGAAATCGATCAAAACATATTGTCCTTTCAACGAAGAAAGCGTGAGTGGCTTACCTGTTGGATCATCCAATGTAAAATCAGGTGCCTGATCACCAACTGCCAACCCCGCTATTCTTTTAACTTGTCCAATAAATCCTTTGGCGATCGTTGGAGTCGGCGTAACTTTTTCGTAGTCTGCCGCCAATTTTTTGAGCGTTGCCAGATCCTGTTCCGGATTCAGAAAATTATTGACAGCCCATAAAGCAACCAGTGAAGTCCCCATTTCAGGCACCAGCTTTCTTAACTCATCGGTTCTCAGCTGCTCTGCTTTTGCATATTCAGTTTGAATTCTCTGAATGGTCTTGGTGTCCTTTTTCGCTTCCGCTGCAGTATACTCTTCATTCCACTTCGTCACTTTACCTGAAAAATCCACCATTAGCGCGTCTACTTTGGCATAATACTCCATGTTTTTCGAGCCAGTAACGGCTGGTCTGGTATTATTAGCAGCAAAAACCTGAAGCGTTTCGCCACCTTCTGACAAAAGTACAACACGCTGTGACTCAGCAATTGTCAAAGTATAAAATGTTCCCCGATCTGTCTCTTTGGTTTTCAAAACAAAACTACCATCAGTTCCGGTTGTCGTCGAGTCAATATTCATTGATCCACCAGTTGAGATGGTCTTCGCCAAAACGACTTTCGAGCCTTTCGGCAAACCAGCTGTTTTGCCGTCTATCACCAATTCTTTCGGCTCAAGATCCCCTTGAGCTCGAGCTATCCCGGCACATAAGCCTAGTAAGAAAATGGCGAAATTTCTGATTGATGATATTTTCATACGAACCTGGTTTTGCTTCAATAGTGTGATTTTATAAGCTCTTTGCCAGCAACTGATTAACCAGTTTAGGATCAGCCGTTCCGTTCGAACGTTTCATGACCTCTCCCACAAAAAGCCCCATTAATCCCTTTTTTCCTTTCTGATACGCCGTTACCTTATCTGGCATCGCGGCAAGTACTTCCATTATCAACGTTTCCAGCTCGTCCGTATTGCTATTTTGGACCCAGTTGTTTTCAACAGCGATCTCCTTCGGCGATTTACCAGCATCGGCAAGCATTACCGGGAATATCTTTTGGGCAGCAATAGAATGGCTTACCAAACCTGATTCGTTCAATTCAATTAATTCCGCCAGCGCAGCTGCCGATATTGGAAACTTCAATATATCTCCGTCGTGCTCATTCAAGTAAGATTTTACTGGCCCCATCAACCAATTGGAAGCGGCTTTGTAAGAAGCAGTGAGTCCGCAAACAGCCTCAAAATAGGCTGCCAATTCTTTCGTATCTGTAAGTACCCACGCATCATATGCAGGAACTCCATAAACCGAAGTAAATTTCTCACGAAGCTCACTCGGAAGTGCTGGCATACTTGCCTTAATTTCTTCCAACCATTGATCAGACACAACCACAGGAGCCAAATCCGGATCTGGGAAATAGCGATAATCATTCATCGTTTCCTTCACCCTCATGCCATATGTCTCACCTGTTTCCACATCAAACATACGCGTTTCCTGAAAAAGCGGATCACCGTTTTCGAGCGCAGTAATCTGCCTTCTACTCTCAAAATGGATTGCTTTCATCATATTCCGGATAGAGTTCATGTTTTTGATCTCCACCTTCGTACCCAGTTGCTCGCTCCCTTTTTTCCGGATAGAAACATTGACGTCAGCCCTCAACGAACCCTCCTCCATATTACCGTCGCTTACGTCGAGATACCTTACCAATCGTCTGATTTCCGTCACAAAAGCTGCTGTCTCTTCGGCAGACCTAAGATCAGGCTCTGATACCATTTCGATTAATGGCGTACCTGCCCGGTTGTAATCAAGCATCGTATCAGTATCACTTCCGTCGTGTACTGATTTTCCTGCATCTTCCTCTAAATGAATATGATGGAAACGAATATGACGGTCTGCAACTTGTCCGTCAGCGCCTTTTGCAGATATATTCACGCCGCCATCCAAACATATCGGATGTTTGTCCTGAGATATCTGATATCCCTTCGGAAGATCCGGATAAAAGTAATTTTTCCTGTCAAACGTCGACCTTTGGTTGATGGTGCAACCGCAGGCCAATCCCATTTTTATGGCATATTCAATTGCTTTCTTGTTAACCTTTGGCAACGTACCCGGCAACGCCAATGTAAGAGGACCAATGTTTGTATTTGGCTCGACACCAAACATATTCAGGTCTCTTGTAAATAATTTCGACTCCGTTTGTAACTGACAATGCACTTCAAGACCGATTACCGTTTCGTATCCGGCCATTATTTCATCTGTTAATTCTATTGGAGTGAGCACGTTCTGCGTCATATTTCTAAACAAATAATAAATGCAAAGATACAAATACGGGTCGTCCATAACATGAACGACCCGTATTTTCTCCAATTTCTATATTTCTTAGAGCGAGTTGATCCAATTTGCGATCACTACAATATCCGCTTTCGGGACGTGTGCAAGTGGTGCCATTGGAGGATAACCAGGCCAGTGCTCTGGCTTTGGGTTGTGCACCAGTTCCACAATCTGGTCTGCTGTATATTTCTTCTTGGCAACTTCCGAGTAAGCCGGCCCGATCAATTTATCATACGCCTGGTGGCAAGCGAAACATGTATGCTTGTTCAATAACGCCGAAACATCCGCAGGCACAGGCTTTTTAACAGGTTTTGCATCAGCCGGTGCTGCCGCTGTTGCCGAAGTATCGCCCGCCGCAGCTGCAGCAGGAGCTGCTTCAACCGGAGCTTTGGCTGCCGCTTCAGCGTCCGTTTTCCTTTCGTTCTGAATTTCTACGAGTGCCGCTTCCTCTCTGGCTTTGCTGCCTGAGCCATAGTAGGTATCATACTTTTCACGATCCTCTTTTGAGGAGCAACCTATCCAAACTGAGGCTACCAGCGCTATTACTGCTAAAGAGGTACTTTTTTTAAGAGTCATTTCGATTAATTTTTTAAGAATTTCCGCCAGATTATCCTTTGAGAAGGTAAATCACCACGAAGAAAGTAAGTTTGAATTAAATTTCCTCGCAATAGTTCAAATAATAGTACATCAAATGGTAACAATATTTCCCAAAACGTTCTGTAACCCATTTTGTCAGACTGTCATTTGCCTGAATAATCTTGTTGTCCGCAATACACGAATATCCCTGAAAAAATTATTCAGGAAAAATAAAACTCATAATTTGCTAATAATCCGAAAGTTATTACCTTTGCAGTCCTATTTGTAAAAACGATGTAAAGCAATGGCTAAGAAAGGCAATAGAGTTCAGGTAATTTTGGAATGCACCGAGCAAAAAGAATCAGGTGTTCCAGGCATGTCCCGTTATGTGACTACTAAGAATCGTAAAAATACTCCAGGACGTATGGAATTGAAAAAATTCAACTCGTTTCTGAGAAAATATACTCTTCACAAAGAGATTAAATAGTACATTGAAATTCGCTGTTTCTGAGAGGCAGTATTATTTCTGTACCGGACAACTTATTAACATACAACATATTAAAGATATACAGACATGGCAAAGAAAGTAGTTGCTACCCTGAAAAAAGAAGGCGGTAAATCATTTGCCAAAGTGATTAAAGCCGTAAGATCTCCTAAGACAGGTGCTTACACCTTCAAAGAAGAAATCGTACCTCTTGATGGCGTACAGGGAGCTTTGAAAAACTAAGGTTTAGCCAACCTGACATTTTAAAGTTTTTACTTTGAATTGAAGAAAGTCCCTTGTCGGGACTTTTTTTGTTATATTTTTGGATAAAAATATTATCTGTTTTTTTAGCAAAAAATCGATAGTATAAGGCAGTTGCCTGTATTACGGCTTTACCCCATACACTTGATTATGAGTTTATTTGGTTTTTTTTCAAAAGAGAAAAAGGAAACATTAGATAAAGGGCTTGAGAAAACCAAAGAGAGTTTCTTTGGTAAGCTTTCAAAGGCCATTATTGGAAAAACTACAATCGATGAGGATGTACTCGACGAATTGGAGGATATCCTTGTCAGCTCAGATGTTGGGGTAGAAACTACCGTAAAAATTATCAAGAGAATCGAAGAGCGAGTTGCCCGTGATAAGTATGCTACCGCCTCGGAACTAGACAAAATGCTCCGCGAAGAAATTGCTGAACTATTGACCGAAAACAAATCGGTTGATATCGTCGACAGTTTCGAAACCCAACACCTACCAAAGCCTTATGTGATTATGGTTGTGGGAGTTAACGGAGTAGGAAAGACTACAACTATTGGAAAATTAGCACACCAATTTCAGCAACGGGGGCATAAAGTTGTTCTCGGTGCGGCAGATACATTCCGTGCAGCAGCAGTAGAACAGTTGAAATTATGGGGTCAACGCGTGAACGTCCCTGTTATTGAACACGGAATGAATACGGATCCTTCTGCCGTGGCTTTCGATGCGCTCAAAAAAGGTGTTGAAATCGGTGCGGATGTGATTATCATTGATACTGCCGGACGACTTCATACGAAAGTCAACCTGATGAACGAACTCTCCAAAATCAAGAGGGTAATGCAAAAAGTTTTACCCGAATCTCCGCACGAAGTATTACTGGTTTTAGATGGAAGCACCGGACAAAATGCTGTTATTCAGGCTCGTGAGTTCACAAAGGTTACCGAAATCACAGCACTGGCGATTACCAAACTGGACGGCACAGCCAAAGGTGGCGTTGTAATCGGTATTTCTGACGAATTCAAAATTCCTGTAAAGTATATCGGTGTAGGCGAGAAAATGGATGATTTACAGGTTTTCGATCGCTCGGAGTTTGTGGATTCTTTGTTTAAGAAAATCAGTTAAAAATGACTGCTTGGGAACAATTTGTTCTTGTCGCTTTTATTCTCGGAACTATATGCGCACCATTTGTTCTTATGGTCATCGCAGGACTCAGGGAGAGCCGTCAAACTTATCAGGTCGTTTACAAATCCACTGCATTACGATCAACCTGGAAAGACTATTTCGTGTCCTTTGATATACTGTTTGGTCTCATTTTTATGAGCTTCGGTATCATGTCGACATGCCTGATGTTTAGCCCAAAAATGGCAACATCTGATAGCAATATCTGGTTTGGATATCTGATGCTCCATCGGCCTGGCTTGCTTGTGTTTTTCTTTCCCTTTATACATTTTTTACCTGTATAACAATTACTGGCCCTACACAAAAGATGTGGAAATATCATTCGATCCAAAACAGAAAGTGGTTTCCATCAATACAAGGTCGTTCGTGTATCTGCTAAAAGATGGTGATATCAGCTTTGTTGAAGAGCATACCAACGGCAACTTTAAAATGCCTTTCTCCTTTTATCGTTTCCATATCAACAACGCTCCCGAACTCATACTCACCAGCAAAATGCCGGGCGTCATGGGAATTTTTGAATATTTCAAGAACATTCCTAATGACCGTTACGTGCGCTGGATTCCTTCCATTCATTAATTTCGATATTCTCCCATTTTTTCACGATCTTTGCAGCCCCGTTTTACGGCTCTAAATCAATTAGTTCAGTATAAAAGCGGGTTATCCAACGCCTAAGGCGCACAGCTAAAAGCTGATACGAATGAAAACAAAAGGAATAATAAAAAACAAAGTCAATATAGTAACACTGGGTTGTTCCAAAAACCTGGTGGATTCGGAGGTACTTTATACCCAGTTAAAGGGAAACGGTATAACGGTTGCCCATGAGTCAAAAAAGGACGATTCCCAGATTGTCGTAATCAATACCTGCGGATTTATTGACGGAGCAAAAGAAGAATCAATCAATACGATTTTACGATATGCTGATGCTAAAGCAGCTGGTATTGTCGATAAAGTATATGTTACAGGCTGTCTTTCACACAGATATAAGGATGAACTCGCGGTAGAAATTCCGACAGTTGACGCCTGGTTCGGAACAAATGAACTTCCACGATTGCTCAAAACGTTAAAGGCGGATTACAAACACGAGTTGGTTGGTGAACGACTTCTTACAACACCTGCGCATTACGGATATCTCAAAATTGCAGAAGGTTGTGATCGCCCGTGTAGCTTTTGTGCAATCCCTTTGATGCGTGGCGGACACGTTTCCCGTCCAATCGACGAGCTTGTTAAAGAAGCAAAATCATTGGCAAAACGAGGCACAAAAGAACTAATTCTGATCGCTCAGGATTTGACTTATTATGGACTCGATATCTACAAAAAAAGAAATCTTTCAGATCTGCTGTATCAACTTTCGGATGTAGAAGGGATCGACTGGATCAGATTGCAGTATGCATATCCTGCCGGGTTTCCGCTTGATGTTCTGGATGTTATGAATGAAAGAAGCAATATCTGCAAATATCTTGATATGCCTCTTCAGTCTGGATCGACGGAAATTTTGAAAAGTATGCGACGTGGGATCACACGTGAAAAAACTGAGGCGCTTATTCATACCATTCGTGAAAAAGTACCTGGAATTGCGCTCCGAACCACGCTGATCGTTGGCCATCCCGGCGAAACGGAAGCGCATTTCGACGAAACTTTTGAGTTTGTTGAAAAAATGCGATTTGACAGACTGGGCGCCTTCCAATATTCTCATGAAGACAACACGCATTCATATACCATGCCTGACGATATCCCTGCGGAAATTAAACAGGAACGTGCGGACGCTATCATGGAATTGCAACAGGGCATTTCTTACGAGTTGAATCAACAAAAAATAGGCAATACCTACAAGGTACTTTTCGATCGCAAAGAAGGAGGGAATTTTATTGGCCGTACAGAATTTGATTCTCCGGAAGTTGATAATGAAGTGTTGATTCCTGCCAGCCAATATGTGCGTTTGGGCGATTTCGCAAATGTAAAAATCACCTCTGCAGAAGAATTTGACTTGTATGGCGAGCTGGTTCCATAATGCACACTATATTTGTCTCAATTGTTAAATATTAAGAGTTTAAAACATGTTACAGCGTATTCAAACCATATTTCTGGCACTTGTGGTTATCAGTATGGGGGTATTCCTTTCTTTCCCAATCTGGCACAAAGTGTCTTTGACCAGTCCTCAAAGGGCAGAACTTTCCGCTCTAAAATTAACGCATCAAATTACACCGATTCAGTCTGAGATTCAGCCGGTATATTATCTCGTTATTGTCGCAATCCTTGTCATTCTGGTCGCAGCATATGCTATCTTTCAGTTTAAGAACCGGGTACTTCAGTCAGCTTTGTGTGCTGTCAATTCTATTTTGCTGACGGTTTTAATGGGTTTGGTAATTTATTTCACCTATTACAAAACTGCAAAACTTTTCGATCCGCAAACTCCCGGGTCATATGAAATGGGCTTTTATGGACTGGTCGCTGCTATGCTTTCCAACGTTTTTGCAAACAGATTTATCAGAAGAGACGAGAAGATTGTGCAGCAGTCTAATCGGTTTAGATAATAACTTCAGTTAAAAGAGGGCCTAAACCAGGCCCTCTTTTAGTAAATCGTGTAAGTGGATAAAGCCTTTTACAAATTCATCTTCCACAACCAAAAGCTGAGTTATACTTTTGGACTGCATGATTTCCAGTGCTTTAACCGCATATTCCTCCGGATGAACGGTGATTGGACTAGCAGTCATGATATCCCGGGCTTTGAGGTTTAGCAGATTGTGAACGTCGTGCTGTTTAAGCATTCTTCGCAAATCACCATCAGTAATTACACCGCGGACTTTTCCTGAATCTTCCACCACAGCCGTGGCCCCCAGCAACTTGGAAGTTATCTCTAAAATAACCTGCTGCAGATTGGCAGATTCATGGATAACCGGTAATAAATTGTTCGGATAAAGATCACACACTTTTAGGTAAAGCCGTTTGCCCAGCGCCCCACCAGGATGATATTTGGCGAAATCGTCGTGACTGAAACCCCTGCATTCCAGCAAACTGATCGCGAGCGCGTCACCCAGTGCCATCGTGACTGTTGTGCTGGTGGATGGTGCAAGATTTAACGGGTCGGCTTCCTGTGGAGCATATGCATGTAAAATATGGTCGGCGTTACGACCAAGGTAAGATTCCTTATTACTCACCATACCAATGATCGTGACCCCTACCCGCTTGAGCAATGGTATCAAAATCTTAATCTCGGCGGTATCACCGCTTCTTGAGATCACGATGACAATATCATTCTGTTGAATCATACCGAGATCACCGTGAATGGCGTCGGCGGCGTGCATGAAAAGTGCCGGAGTGCCGGTCGAGTTAAGGGTTGCGACAATTTTTTGACCAACAATAGCACTCTTTCCCACGCCCGAAACAACAACCCTACCCTCAGAATTCAATATGACATTTACGCATTTTTCAAATTGTTCGTCAATAAGTTCAATCAGATTTTGTAATGCTAAAGCCTCTTGCTGCAGTACGTCTTTTGCTATTGACTGGATATTTTTTATTAATTTCAATTTTGAATTACTGTTTTAGAAGGAACCAATTATTATTATTAATTTCAAAGACAAAGATAAAGAACTTTGGGATAACCCTATTGAATACAAGGCATGGTAAAGAAGGTTGAAAAGGTCGTTTTAGACTCGCTGAAAGAAAGGCTGAAAGATATATTTGGATATAGTCAATTCCGTGGAGAACAGGAAGTTATCATACAAAACATCCTTCTCGGCAAGAACACTTTTGTGATAATGCCAACCGGTGCGGGCAAATCCCTGTGCTATCAGCTGCCTGCACTTGTGAGTGATGGAATGGCCATCGTCATATCTCCATTGATCGCTTTGATGAAAAATCAGGTGGATCAGCTTACTGCTTTTGGAATTAATGCCCAGTTCTTGAACTCGACGCTTACAAAGGCGGAAATGACCAGAGTTAAGACAGATGCCCTGGATGGTTCTCTTAAATTACTCTATATAGCTCCCGAATCGCTTACGAAGGAAGACAATCTTGACTTCCTTAAAAAGGTTAAAATATCTTTCGTAGCCATCGATGAAGCGCACTGTATTTCGGAATGGGGACATGATTTCCGACCGGAATATCGTCGTATTTATGGTATTATTGAGAATATTGGCCAACTGCCAATTATCGCTTTGACAGCGACTGCAACACCAAAAGTTCAACAGGATATTCGTAAAAATCTTCAAATGGAAGAAGCTGAGACTTTCAAGTCTTCCTTCAACCGTAAGAATCTTTATTACGAAATTCGGCCGAAAAAGGATGTTAAAAAGCAGCTGATCAGGTATGTAAGAAATAACAAAGGCAAGTCGGGTATTATATATTGTCTTAGCAGAAAAACGGTCGAAGAAGTCGCCGAATTGTTAAGGGTTAATGATGTTAAGGCTCTTCCTTACCACGCCGGACTGGATAGCAACACGCGCATGTCTAATCAGGATGCATTCCTGAATGAAGAATGTGATGTCATCGTTGCTACCATCGCTTTTGGAATGGGGATTGACAAACCAGATGTTCGTTTTGTGATCCACTACGACGTGCCTAAGTCTTTGGAAGGATATTACCAGGAAACTGGACGGGCAGGACGTGACGGATTGGAAGGAAACTGTTTGATGTTCTACAGCTATGAGGACATTACCAAGCTGGAGAAATTCAACAAAGACAAAACAGTCACAGAACGTGATAATGCTCGCCATTTACTAAACGAAATGGTAGCATATTCAACATTGGGGGTATGCAGACGCCGGCAGCTTTTGAGTTATTTCGGTGAGTATATGGAAAAAGACTGCGGATTCTGCGACAACTGTGTCAAACCAACGGAAAAAGCGAAGGTTCAGGATGATGTGGTTTTGATATTAAGAGCTGTTCAATTGACTGATCAAAGATTTGATGGTGAGCATATTGCAGATCTGATAACTGCTACTGACAACCAGTACGTACGCAGCTATGAACACGACAAACTCGATGTTTTCGGCAAAGGAATTGAGCTGAACGAATCTCGTGAATATTGGCTTTCGGCGATACGTCAGCTCGTAATTTTCAACTATCTGGAAAAGGATATTGAAAATTACGGTATCCTGAAATTAGGAGAAAAGGGCACTAAATACCTTACCGACCCCTACCCGGTAACTTTGCATAAAGACCATAACTTTGAAGAAGAGGAGGTTAAGCCAGAAGACGACGACAAAGAGTCAGCTAACGGCGCAGGTAGTGCCCACGCTTACGATGAGGCTTTGCTTGGGATGCTTAAAGCGCTTCGCAAAAAAGTAGCCAAAGAGAAAAACCTGCCTCCATTTGTTGTATTCCAGGATCCATCTCTGGAAGAAATGGCAACGACCTATCCGACAACCCAACAGGAAATGGCCCAGATCAACGGGGTTGGAATGGGGAAAGTCCAGAAATTTGGCCGTCAGTTTATTGATGCGATTACCCGCTATGTTGAAGAAAACGACATTGAGACCGCGAAAGATGTCGTTATTAAATCAACAGTCAATAAGTCGAAAATCAAGATTTATATCATTCAACAGGTTGACAGAAAGATAAGTCTTGACGAAATAGCTGAGGTTAAGGATCTTGCACTTGCCGATGTTATCGAGGAAGTAGAGCATATCTGCTACTCCGGGACAAAATTGAATCTGGATTACTATATCAATCAGGTTATTGACAAAGACAGACAACAGGATATTTACGATTATTTTATGACTGCCGAAAGCGATAACATCGCGGTAGCCCTTCATGAATTTTCACATGATGAAGTAAGCGAAGAGGAATTAAGGCTTATGAGAATTAAATTTTTATCCGAACTGGCGAATTAAAACACCTTACCTCAATCATTTGAAGCCTTAAGGCGAAATTTTAAAATAAGTTATGAACATACTAATACTGGGATCAGGAGGAAGAGAACATGCATTTGCCTGGAAAATAGCCCAAAGTCCTTTATGTGATAAACTATACGTAGCTCCTGGAAATTCCGGAACATCCTATATAGCAACCAACCTTCCGATCTCATATAACGACTTTGAAGCCGTTGGCAAAGAAGTACTTGAAAAAAATATTGAACTTGTAATAGTAGGACCGGAAGAGCCTCTGGTAAACGGAATCGTTGATTATTTCGCTGAAACTGAATCCTTAAAGAAAATAAAGCTCATCGGTCCGGGAAAAGACGGTGCGCAATTGGAAGGCAGCAAAGACTTTTCCAAGGCTTTTATGCACAAGCACGGCATACCAACATCTGCTTCAGTGACTTTTACAGCGGAAAATTTTGATGCAGGAATTGACTATCTGGCGGAACACTCACTACCTATCGTACTAAAGGCAGACGGACTGGCGGCCGGCAAAGGCGTTATTATCGCTGAGAAACACGACGACGCTGAAAAGGCATTTAAAGAAATGCTGGTTGATGGGAAATTCGGAGACGCAGGTAACAAGGTTGTTGTCGAACAATTTCTGAAAGGAATTGAGCTATCTGTTTTTGTACTCACAGATGGTGAGAATTATAAAATTCTTCCGGAGGCGAAAGATTATAAAAGAATTGGGGAAAACGATACAGGATTGAATACAGGCGGTATGGGCGCAGTTTCTCCCGTTGTATTTGCGGACACGAATTTCCTTAGAAAAGTGGAGGAAAGGGTTGTTAAACCGACTTTGGCAGGCTTAAAAGCTGAAGGAATTAAATACGTTGGATTCATATTCATCGGGTTGATGAACGTAAAAGGAGACCCGTTTGTAATTGAGTATAACGTAAGAATGGGCGATCCTGAAACGGAAGTGGTTTTGCCTCGCATTCAATCAGACTTTGCGATGCTGATGGCGGCTACAGCTAAAGGAACTCTTAACGATTTTGAGATGAATATCTCACCTCAGGTGGCTGTAACTACCGTACTTGTTTCGGGAGGATATCCAGAAGAGTATGAAAAAGGTAAGGTCATTTCAGGAAGTGACAAGGTAGATGATGTGTTTGTATACCATGCAGGCACTACCTTTAATGCAAATACCGAAGTTGTGACAAACGGAGGAAGGGTGATGGCCTTGACGGGCGTTGCCAATTCTCTCGAAAACGCGATCCATAAATCTCAACGCGCCGCTCAGTTGGTGCAATACGAGGGAAAGTATTTCCGGCACGACATTGGTATGGATTTAATTCGTTATAACGATTGATGAAGACGACAAAGATATGGGATGTGGATCATGTTCATCCGGAGGTTGTGGAACAAGTGATAGTTCAACAGCCGGATGTGGAAGTAATGGAGCCTGTAGTTCGGGCGGATGCAATAAAATGAATGTCTTCGACTGGCTGAGCAATATGGATATACCGTCCAGTCAGCGTTTTGATGTTGTTGAGATAAAATTTAAAGGCGGAAGAAAAGAATATTTTCGGAATATAAACCAGCTTGCACTCATAACGGGAGACTATGTAGTCTGCGAAATGGCGTCTGGTCAGCATATTGGTACGGTGTCGCTACAAGGTGAACTTGTGAGGCTTCAGATGAAAAAGAAGAATATTCTTGTCAATGATGACCTTCATGTGCTATACCGCGTGGCCAACGAAAAGGATCTGGACAAACATACGCAGGCTATGGCCCGTGAAATGCCGACTCTTTACCGTACGCGTGAGATTATTCGTGAAATGAAGTTGAATATGAAGTTGTCGGACGTGGAATTCCAGTCGGATAATACCAAAACAACTTTTTATTATTCTTCTGAAGAACGGGTGGATTTCAGGGAATTGATCAAGCTTTTGGCCTCTGAGTTCAAGGTTCGTATCGAAATGAGACAGATCAGTCTTCGTCAGGAAGCGAGTCGTTTAGGTGGATTGGGATCCTGCGGGAGGGAATTGTGCTGCTCCTCGTGGCTGACCGATTTTAAAAACATTTCAACCTCGGCGGCGAGATATCAAAATTTGTCTCTCAACCCTGCCAAACTTTCGGGACAGTGCGGACGACTTAAATGTTGCCTCAACTATGAGCTGGAGACCTATATCGACGCTTTAAAAGATATCCCGACTGTCGACGCCCCGCTCAAAACCAAAAAAGGTATCGCAACGCTTCAAAAAACCGACATATTCAAAAAGATTATGTGGTTCGGGTTTGATAAAGATACCAACTGGTATCCAGTCGCGATAGACAAAGTACTTGAGATTGTTGAATTGAATAAGAAGGATATCATTCCGGAATCGCTTGAAATCCTGACTCCTGAACCAGAAAAAGGCACGGAAAAGGGGTCGCAAAGATTGAACAGTGATCTGGAAAACCTTGATCGTAAATATAGCGAAGAGCAAAAGAAGAAAAAGAAAAAGAAAAATCGCTCGGGTAAAAACAAAAATGGCAACAAGCCGCCGGTGACTCAGGCAACACCTCAGCCCAAAAATTAAGAAGAACGGCTCACGACATAAAAAGTGAGCCGTTTTGTTTAGACATCAAAAGCTTAATACAATGAAGCAGCAGGTTGAAAAGCTGTATCGCATTTCCCAAAAAAAATCAAGGAGGATTATCGGTCTGATGTCGGGCACATCTCTGGACGGCCTGGATATTGCCTTATGCAATATCTCTGGCAGCGGAACTGACACCAGATTGACCACTGAGAAATTCACCACGATAACCTACACCGATTTATTCAAGGAGAATATTCGAAAAATTTTTGCGAAACGCGAGATTGATTTTCAGAACCTCTGCCTCCTCAATCCATATATCGGTATTGAGCAGGGCAAAATGATATTACAATGCCTGAGCGACTGGAATATTGAATCCTCGGAAATTGACCTGATCGCGAGTCACGGACAAACGGTTTTTCATGCACCCAAAAAGCAGCATATGGTCCCAGGATTCCCTAATGCAACTTTGCAAATAGGTGACGCAGACCATATTGCGATGATTACTGGTATTATCACCATCAGTGATTTCCGACAAAAGCATATTGCTGCTGGAGGCGAAGGCGCACCATTGGCGGTTTATGGCGACTATTATCTTTTTTCAAAAAAAGATGAAAACAGAATATTGCTGAATATGGGTGGCATCGCCAATTTTACCTTGCTATCCGGGGATTTTAATTCCGCATCTATTTTTACAACCGATACCGGCCCCGGTAACACGCTGATCGATGCATATGTAAGGCGGTATTTTCATCTGGCCTACGATCAAAACGGGGAGATCGCTGCAAAGGGAACGGTAAGCCAGGCGCTGCTCGCACAACTTAAAAAGAGCGCATTTTTCGATGCATCCTTTCCAAAGACCACAGGCCCGGAAGTATTCAACTTTGAGTATGTGGAACAAGCGCTTCAGAAATCAGGTATTACCTCCATTTCGAGGAATGATATGATTGCCACTTTAACGCAGTTGAGTGCCGATACGATTTCGGACGCCATATTGAAAACTGTCGACGTTTCTCAGCAATATACATTATATACAAGTGGTGGGGGAGCACACAATCCCGTGCTTATGGCTGCAATTCAAGCCAGACTTTCCAATTTTCCAATCAAATCTCTCGAAGAACTGGGCGTAGCCGGCGACGCGAAAGAAGCAGTTCTTTTTGCAGTATTGGCCAATGAAACGGTTGCTGGCAACGATGATTCTTCGTTCGGGCAGCTCGCAGGCGTGCCAAATGTGTCGATGGGTAAGGTTTCTTTTCCGAAGTAGCTGTTAGCTGTTAGCTGTTAGCTGTTAGCTGTTAGCTGTTAGCTGTTAGCTGTTAGCTGTTAGCTGTTAGCTGTTAGCTGTTAGCTGTTAGCTGTTAGCTGTTAGCTGTTAGCTGTTAGGGGAAGTTTTACTTGTTAAAATTCGTTCACTATTAAGTTTATACATCTGCATAATTTCCTGAAAAATTCTGCTAACTTCTCTATTTAACTTATCTATTCCTGAGATGCACGATTATTGGTTTTCATACTGTTATTTTGCAGATTGAAAGACATCAGTGTAAATTATGTACGATATAGTTGTAATTGGCGGCGGAATTGTTGGCTTGGCGACGGCCCTTCGCATTAAGGAACAGAAGCCTTCTCTAAAATTAATAGTTCTCGAAAAAGAGAACGGCGTTGCAAAGCACCAAACCGGCCATAATAGTGGCGTAATTCACTCTGGATTATACTATAAACCAGGCAGTCTGAAAGCCACAAATTGTATCCGGGGATATCAAATGCTGATCGATTTTTGTGATCGTGAAGGTGTGGCATATGATCTTTGTGGAAAAGTGGTGGTAGCTACTACGGAGGAACAAAGGCCCCTACTTCGCAATTTGTTTGAACGCGGCAACCAGAACGGATTGACCCAAAACAAAATGATCAATGCGTCGGAAATTAAAGAGATTGAGCCGCATGTCAACGGTTTAGAGGGAATTTGGGTTCCATATACTGGCATCATCGACTATACCGCCGTTTCCGAGAAATATGCCGAGTGCTTGAAGAAACTCAATGGACAAATCGCTCTGAATCAAAAGGTTACCCAAATAAAAGACCGTGGCGGTTATTCTGAAGTGATCACGCTGACCGGCGAAAGTTATCAAGCTAAATTAGTGGTAAACTGTGCCGGGCTATATTCCGATAAAGTGGCGCAATTGACTCAACCGGAGAATATAAATGTGCGCATAATCCCCTTCCGAGGCGAATACTACAAGATTCGACCTGAAAAGCATTATCTGGTTAAAAATCTGATATATCCTGTTCCCGATCCAAATTTCCCTTTCCTCGGGGTACACTTCACGCGTATGGTGGAAGGAGGAATCGAAGCGGGTCCGAACGCAGTTTTTGCTTTCAAACGAGAGGGGTATAAAAAAACAGACATTAACGTTCCGGAAATGCTGGAATCGCTGGCCTGGCCAGGTTTCCGGAAAGTTGCCGCCAAATACTGGCGTACGGGAATGGGAGAATATTATCGTTCATTTTCAAAAGATGCGTTTACAAAAGCCTTACAGGAACTCATTCCCGATATAAGAAGTGAAGATCTCATCCCTGGCGGGGCGGGCGTTCGCGCCCAAGCCTGTGACTACGACGGTGGCTTGCTGGATGACTTCTCAATCCTGGAAAATAAAGGCGCTATTAATGTTTGTAATGCTCCTTCCCCGGCAGCCACTTCTTCCCTTTCTATTGGGCAGACGGTTTCTGAACGGGTTTTGGCTCGATTTTAGGCTAAACAAACAAACTCATATAAACAAAAACAGGGTGCCCGATCTGAGCACCCTGTTTTTGTTATATGAAGATCTGAACCTACTTACGCATTGATTCGATCACAAATAGCACGAAATGCACTACCGCAAAAACAAGCGAGAAGTAAAATAGCCCGGTATCTGCCCCAGCAGTTTGGGTATGATGTAAAAATGCAACCGCACCCAAAATAACAGCCAAGGCAATACCCGTCATACCAGCTACTTTTCGGCCGTTGGCTAAAGATGCCGGCTGTCCATCCGATAAAATACTGTTTTTGATTCCGTACCAAAGGTATACGTCAAAGCCAATGATCATCCAAACAAAAAGACGAATCCAGGTATCAAGAGGTAAAAAAGCCATCATGAAGAAACAAGTAGCTACTCCCAAAATAGGAATTAACGGCACCAAAGGAGTCTTGAAAGCTCTGGGTACGTCCGGCATTTGTTTTCTCATAACAATGATACCTATACAAACAAGAATAAAGGCAAACAATGTACCTATACTCGTCATTTCGCCCACGACACGTGCAGGAACAAACGCAGCGAACAAACTCACAAACAGCATGAACATGAAATTGCTGCGAACCGGTGTTTGAAATTTAGGATGTACACTCGAGAATATTTTTGGAAGAAGTCCATCCTTACTCATACTGAAGAACACCCGACTTTGGCCCAATAACATCACAAGAATTACGGAAGCATATCCACCCAAAATAGCAACGATAATGGCACGGTTCAACCAAGGATAATCTGGGTGAATAACGCCTGATGCATCCGGTTTACCCATATGTTCAATCGCAACTGCAACGGGTGCAATACCATCCTGTCCTTTAAACGAAAGATAGCTTGTAACCCCTGTCATTACATGCGCAAACAGAATATAAAGAATAGTACAAAGAACAAGCGATCCGAGAATCCCGATCGGCATATCTTTCTTAGGATTTTTTGCCTCCTGAGCTGCAGTACTCACGGCATCAAAACCGATATAAGCAAAGAATACAATGGCTGCGGCCCGAATGATACCGCTGAATCCGTATTCTCCAAAATTACCTGTGTTATCAGGGATATAAGGCGTGTAGTTACTATTGTTGATGTAGCTCCAACCCAGCCCGATGAAAATTATTACGACCGTCACTTTAATCCCCACGATCACTGCGTTCACTTTGGCACTTTCTTCGGTACCTTTCATTAGCAGCAAACTCATCAAGATCACGATAAATACGGCTGGCAAATTTACATATCCACCATCCCAGGGACCTACGGTAAGTGCCGTAGGGAGGTGAACGTCAAAGCCCTCGCAGAATTTGACCAGATACCTACTCCAGCTTATACTAACAGTAGCCGCCCCGACGGCATATTCCAAGACAAGGTCCCACCCGATGATCCAGGCAATAAACTCACCCATTGTAGCATATGAGTACGTGTAAGCACTACCTGCAACAGGTATCATAGATGCAAATTCGGCGTAACATAACCCCGCAAATGCACATCCCAGTGCAGCTACGATAAACGAAATTGTAATTGCAGGTCCTGCCTGATTTGCCGCTGCACCACCGGTTATCGAAAATAAACCTGCACCGATAATTGCACCGACCCCAAGAGCTACCAAACTCCCTGGCCCAAGAGTTCTTTTTAATTGATTCCCCTCACCCGACGATTCCTGTAAAAGCTTTGACAATGGTTTCCTAACCCAAAGTTGATTTGCCATAAAGTATTTTTAATTATAGAGATAGTTCCAAGATTCTATAAAACTAGAATAAAATTTGCTAATACAGCGTTTCTAGAAAATAAAAAAGGGAAAGCAGTATATACTTTCCCTTCTTTAACATATTTGAGTTATACTTTAGCCTTCTTCACTGGCTCAGCGACTGTCGCCGTTGCTAATGCATCTTTCTTCCTGTTTTCACGTTGCAGCAAGTCGATTACGACAGGCGCTGCTACAAATAGTGAAGAATATGTTCCTACGATTACCCCTAGCAACATACAGAAGGTGAATCCACGGATTACTTCACCACCGAAAATGATAAGTACAAGAAGTACAAGAATTACCGAAACCCCCGTAACCGCCGTACGGCTCAATGTACTGTTCAAGGCGTTATTAATAACCGTTGGCAAGCTTTCGTTCCGCGATTTTTCTTTTCCTAAGTAATCCCGGATACGGTCATAGATAACGACCGTGTCATTCATCGAGTAACCAATCATAGTCAGAATGGCACCAATGAAAGCCTGATCAATATCCAGTGAGAATGGCAGAATTCCATTAAACACAGAATAAATCGCAAGGATAATTACCACGTCATGGAATAGTGACACCACCGCACCGTAACTAAATGCCAGCCTCTTGAACCGTATGAAGATATATGCGAAGTTGGCAGCAAGTGCAAGTAGGATTGCATAAATGGCAGATATCATCGTATCGTAGGCCATTGTTGGCCCTACTTTGCTGTAACTCACTATTTGAGCTTTGTTGTCCTTAATAGCCGATGCACCTTTCAATACCTGTGCTTCTGCTTTCTGATCTGCCTCGGGAGCAGTATCATCGATCAGATATGCGGTAGTTACCTTAACCTGGCTTGCACCTCCGAAAGTCTTAACCTCAGGAGTTCCGCCCAACACATCCGTCAAAGCAGAACGAAGTTCGTCTGTTTCCACATCTTTCTCAAAACGAACTACATATGAACGTCCACCTTTGAAATCGATACCTAATCCGAACCCTTTGAAGATAAACGAACCAATACCAATCGCGATGATGATCGAAGAAATGATATAGTAACGACGTCTTTGAGATACGAAATCGAAGTGATTATCCTGAAACCAGTTCTTCGTTAATCCCGAATAAAATTTGAACGTCTCCCCTTTCTTGATTCTTGATTCCAGAAGCAATCTTGTGATGAATATCGCTGTAAACAATGAAGTCAATAAACCGATAACCAAGGTCGTTGCAAAACCAAGTACAAGACCTGTACCGAATACATAAAGGATGATACCCGTCAAAAGTGTTGTTACGTTCGAGTCGATAATCGCGGTCAAAGAGTTTTTGAAACCATCCTGAACAGCTTGAGCAAACGGCTTCCCTTCATGTATTTCTGCCTTAATACCTTCATATATAAGTACGTTCGCATCCACAGCCATACCGATTGTCAAAACGATACCTGCGATACCAGACAAAGTAAGTACTGCTCCCAACGAAGCCATTACTCCCAAAAGCAAGAACAAGTTGATCAAAAGGGCGATATCCGCGATCCAACCGGCACGCGCATAGTATGCAACCATAAATACTAAAACGATCAACAAACCAACAGCCGACGATATAACCCCGTCTCTGATTGCCTCCGCACCTAATGTAGAACCTACCACAGCTTCTTCAACGATGTTTGTTGGCGCCGGCAACTTACCTGCTTTCAGCACGTTCGACATATCCTTGGTTTCCTCCACCGTGAAGTTACCAGTAATGCTTGAGTTACCATTTGGTATCTCGCCCTGAACTGTCGGAGCTGTATATACCAGATTATCAATGATAATTGCTATCGGACGACCAACGCTTCTGGCAGTTAGAGAGCGCCATTTACGGGCACCTTCACCGTTCATACGCATCGTCACTTCCGGACGACCGCGATCATCATAGTCGTGAGTTGCATCAATAATCACATCGCCTTCCATCGCAGCTTCACCACCTTGTTTTTTGATAAAGTAAAGTGGCAAAATCAACTGGCCGTTTTGACCATCCATACCTTTGCGATCCCACATAAATACAAGGTCGGAAGGGAAAAGAGAACGTACTTCAGGACGAGAAAGAATTGCATTTGCTTTCGCTGTATCTTTCAAATAAACCCCCAAACCTTGCGGCATTGGAACAAACAGACTTGTAAGTGCTGCACTTTGAGCTGCCATTGCAGAACTATCTGTTTTAGTCGAATCGCCTTTTTGCTCAAGCTGAGCAGCAAGACCGGTCGCACCAGCCTTTTTTGTAGTGTCAGTAGAAACTGCACTAGCCGCCGCTGGTTTTCCAATTGCTTTCTGAGCAGCATCTTCCTTTGCAAGGAATGAAGCCAAACCTTCGATAGCAGGAGCTAATTCGTTCGTAAGGTATACCTCGCAGAATTCAAGTTTTGCAGCACCAGATAACAAACGACGAACACGTTCAGGATTTTCAACACCTGGGAGCTCAACCAAAATACGGTTGGTATTCGGCAGAC
This sequence comes from Dyadobacter sp. HNCC25DJ184, assembly GCF_056895215.1. Taxonomy (NCBI): domain Bacteria; kingdom Pseudomonadati; phylum Bacteroidota; class Cytophagia; order Cytophagales; family Spirosomataceae; genus Dyadobacter; species Dyadobacter sp. HNCC25DJ184. The sequence goes on from NZ_JBXHAQ010000004.1 coordinate 281,119, forward strand.
GTTGAATATTCGGGTTTGTTACACCAAATTTGTCAATTCTTGCCTGAGTGATTTGAAAAGCACGATCAATAGCACTATTTACCTCAGTATTAAGGATTTTAGCGACATCCGAATCAGAAGAATTACTGTTGATTTTGCCTCTGTTGGCACTTGTGGCAAAAACACTTGCAAGACTTGTCGAAGAGTTGGCCTTATATGCATTTACAAAAAGACTCACATAAGAGCTACTGCTTGTCTTTTGAGCTTCGTTGGCGTCCTTGATCGCTTTTTGAAAAGCAGCACTTCTTGAGTTTCCGCCAGCCATTCCTTTAAGGATATCAGCTGGTGCCACTTCAAGAACAACGTGCATACCGCCTTGTAAGTCAAGCCCAAGCGTAAGTTCGCGTTCCATTACTTCCTGGAGCGTTTGTCCAAGGTATACTGGCTCACGCCACAGGGAATCGATATAATGCTGCTTTTTTGGCAGATCGATTTTACCGTCAGGCGTGGTTGCATAGGCTTCTGCCTTTCCTTTTATGTTTCTTGAAACGAAGGTAAAAGAAAGGTAGTAAACACTGATAATGGCCAACACGATGGTCAAGCCAATTATTCCGTTTTTATTCGTCATTGGGTTTTATAAAAATATTGAGTTTAATACTGAAAGGGGTTGACCATCACCTTAGCGACAGTTCAAAATAATTGATAATCAATATCTTGCGTAGTGATATTGAAAGGGTAAAACACAATCAGGGAGCGTTGGTGACTATATAGCAGGCGAATAATCTGCTAAAGGACGTGATCAGAAAATGTGGTTCTGCATAGGAAGCAACTTCCACTTCCGAACTTTCCAGCAGGTGCCAGATCGGTTCAGGAAGGATATAAAATCCTTGAAAAAAATCGAAAGAAAGTAATGGGGTGATGACAGCATTTAGCGAAAGCTCGCTGACAATCGTTTTTTCTACAGGTACTTTTGCAGAAGTTGAAACGGGGTCTTTCTGGCTAGCCTTAGCTATTTGATGCGACTCCGAAGTACCTTTTTCAGACCAAAACTTACCTCCGGACATCGTCAGAACGACGATGCACATTAATACGGTAAAGAATTGATTAATAAAGGTCTTTGGTTTCACAGATCCTGGGTCTTTTCAAACGAACCGCAAATTTTAGATGAAAAAACCACAATCGCAAATACATTTTACATAAATGCCGTCGGACAGGCATTTATTATATGGCAAAGTGTATTCAAAAGTTCTTTTTCATAATGACTGTAAAACGGATTAGTCCAATTTTAAAATCACTTAATACGTATATAATAAGAGGTCAAACTTCGTCCTTCGTCAACTCTTTTAAATTTCCCGGCATCCGCTTCGGACAAATCTGAAATATATTTCCACGAAAAGCGATACAGCATATGAGATTTTCACGTCGAACATGTTTTAATTAAAACAATTCTTTCCACCTTTTAACTTACCACTTCCATGAGCTTTACAAACGCCATCAGCTGGTTTGAAATACCGGCAACCGACCTCGAAAGAGCCAAAACGTTTTATGAAACGATATTTGAGATGACATTTATTCCATTAGATGCTCCCAATCTGAAAATGCAAATGTTTCCAATTGACGACATGATGACCGGAGTGGGCGGTGCGCTTGTGGATAGCGGTGAATTTCACAAACCCTCGGCGTCAGAGGGTCCGCTGATATATCTTAATGGTAATCCCGATTTGCAATTTGTGTTGGATAGAATCGAAGGAGCGGGAGGAAAGATTCTGGTACCGAAAACACTGATCTCTCAAGATTATGGTTGTATGGCCGTGTTCCTCGATACTGAAGGAAACCGGATTGCCTTACATTCAAATTCTTGAGTTGATGCGAGGAAAAGCGGTAAAATGATATCATTCCGTTGCCGTACCAGCCCAAGCCATTTCTAAAGAAAGATCCGATCTTCAATCAGCTACGGGTTGGAAATCGGATCCTTTCCCTTTTTTGAGGTTTGGATTTGGCACAATATTTAGGCTTTTTGGAGCTCACTGCATCAAACAGACCGAGTGAGATCAATGGCTTATACTACAATTATGAAATACCTACTTTTTATTTTATGCCTCTTTAATGGTTTCTATAGTGCCAATGCTCAGTTCAGCGACTCTTTAAACCATAAGATCAGACTATCAACGTCGGGTACCTTTAACAGAACATCCGAGGGAAAGACCTATTTACTCAACAATGGAGCAAACTTCAGCATCAAGAAAAAACAATATGTGATGAACTCCAACACTACCTGGCTTTACGGAGGGAGTTTGGAAACGCTGACCAATAATGACTTTAATACTTCGCTTGACTTTAATATATACCACAAAAAGATTCCCGATTTGTATTACTGGGGGCTAGTCAATTTTACCTCCAGCTTTTCTTTGAAGATCGACGAGCAGATACAATCGGGGCTGGGACTTGCTTATCGGATAGTTAATAAAGACGGGCTTATGATCAGTGTCAGTGACGGCTTGTTGTACGAAAGAAGTAATATCATTCAGTCTGACAGTGTACCATTGAGATATCAGACCTTGCGAAACTCCTTAAGAGTACAAATTAACTGGAAGCATAAAGATCTCATTACAGTGACCGGAGCAGGGTTTTGGCAACCATCGCTTACCTATCGAGACGACCATATCGTCACGACTAATCTGAATGTTGGTTTTAAAATATGGCGTTGGGTAACCTTGAATACCGCTTTAAACTACAATTTGATCAGCCGGACAGAGAAGGAAAATTTCATACTTACATATGGAATTGTCTTTGAACGATTCTTTTAGAAAACGCAGACTTAATGATATTAAATTATTGACCTTCAATTGTTTAATATTAAATACTTTTCTCTGAGCACCAATATTACTCTTGCCAGGCAGTTTTTTACTCATTACATAAAAAAGACGTTAAACCGATGTCCATCCAGATCGGCGAACACAAAACCATAATATCCTTCTCCGAGCTCCTAGGGTTTTAACAGAAGGACTCCCCCAATTTTCTCCACCTACTTTCCCCAATAAGGGTAGAAACACTTGAAGCTTCGGGTCGTTGGTTCAAAAACAAATTCAAACTTACGCCAACTACTTCATTTAGAGCCAATAATGACCTCCCTGGTGGTGATCTTAAAACGGTATGGTTCAATAGCAGGTTCTTCCGGGCCAATATACTTTGGGAAGACGGCTCTTTACGCATCCGTGATATCCATATTTTTGATGAAAAACTTCCCTCGGTTTACGCAACGCAAAAAGCCACTTCTAATGAGTGTCAGTTCTTTACGCTTCCGGTTATTGACGGATAATTGTGGAGTAAAAACGATGATTTAGCAGGACTGCGCATCAAAACGGTAGTGGATGGTAAGGAAGTTCTGGTCAAAGGCGGCGCCCCGGTTATTACCAGCCCAAATGAAGGTAGACTCCATATAGCGTGGCCGTTGACGAATATAAAAGGGACATTGGTGATTGATTTGATTGAAAACCAAATGACAATGTCTGTAAAAGATGGCCAGCGCGAAAAATGGTTTCTTGATATGAATGTGGCGAAATCCGATAACTTACCATTTAAGAGTGTTGAAAAAGCACAGGTAAAATGTGAATTTGAAGGCTTTGATTACACGATTCCGGCGATTTCCGGTCCATTTTCGAAGCCTGGGAATGGGCAGGTTTTTAGAATTTCTCCCAAAGACAATTTAGTAAAACTTAACCTATCTAATGGAAGAGGATTGAAATGATCCAACGTTTATTCACTCCCGACATAGCAAACACGATACAGGCAGTGAATATTAATAATCCCTTCTTGGTTCCTCGAATTCTGCTTCTTCAATAGAATCAGGCAGAGACCACATGTTTCTGCGCCATTACCAACGTATATAATCATCCACAGTTGACGTATTGCAATTCAGAAATATCTTCCTCCCATTTCCATTAATTCTCCAAAAGCATTACTGAAGCAACTCCATTTTTTGCAGTCGATCCTAATACCTTCTCACAGGTTTTATATTGAAACTTGACTCTATGATTATTAAGCCTAAAATATGAAAAGCAACCAGAAGTTTTGATAACCCGATTGGACTTCTCGCACTCACTAATTCGCAAGAATAAAGAGTACAGCTATTAGTAATCAAATTTTAATAAACAACGGTTACTTTTTAAACATGCCTTCGTCAAAACCTCACAAAACAGTGAATTAATACAAATACAATTCATCACGTCAGAAAGCAGTCACTTGTTTCTCTCAAAATACTCTTCGAACACAGTGGATATTGAAAAACTTCTATGTAACAGAAGATGAAGCCAACGAGGTCATTCTTCAGAGATGTGTCATATTAATTCAAATAAAATAGAAGTATCAATTTTCTATATCCTGTTGTTCGTGGAGTCGTATAGATTGCAAATTACGGATATCAGGTGCTGTTCTTCTAAATCAAAAAACTGCAAATAGAAATACAAATGCTCTTTTTCCATTTGCGGGATAGTCGATAATTAATATCGAGGTATTCCCCGAGATATACGATATGGTTCATGTAAACTTTATTGACATAATTCACACGTCAAATATCCTAACTCTCGAAATTTTCAAACGGACTCATATCAAAAGTGTTCAAGTAATATCTCAAAATTATTTATTTTCGATGAGCCAAATTAACCCCTCCCGGATAGCCTACCTTATCATTGCACACCATCAGCCCGAACATCTAAGTCGATTAGTTCAACAGTTACAGCACCCTCAGGATCATTTCTTTATCTATATCGACAAGCGCGCAGATATTAGAAATTTCCAGAAAACAATACCAGGAAATATCAATATTCATTGGATTGAAAAAAGGTTACCAATTTATTGGGTGGGTATAGGAACTGTAGAAGCCGAGATGGAACTTCTCAAATCCGCATACAATTTTGGAGCATTTAGTCAATATATAATACTAAGCGGAGCGGATTATCCAATAAAACCTATCTCTTATATACGTTCATTTATTATTAATGAGAGAAGAATTTTTATACCAGTTCAAGGGTGCATATATCCAACCAAAAATGAATACTTTCAAAATAGATTTAATCAATACCATTTTCTAAACAATGACTTTTTAAATCCTCGAGGACGTCACGCCAATCGATTCCCATTTTATCATATGCGGAAATTCCTTGCCAAATATCCCATTCGAAGAAATATACCCAAAGACATACCATTGTACCAAGGGCCTACATGGGTTGGAATGCCACAAAGTTTTGTTGAGTACTTATTCAACAAAATTGATATAAAAAAGCAAATTAGTTTTTACAAAAACATGTATTGTCCCGACGAGATGTTTCTACCAACTATAGCTAAATCCTCTCCCCTGCATAACAATTTATACTTTGACTTTGAGAAAAACACAGAGGGTCTGAATTGGCTTGGTCTGTTTTATACAGATTGGCACACTCCTAACATAGTCCTACCCAAGATTCTTGATTTATCAGATCTAAATGCCATAAAAAGTAGTCACCCTCATGCGCTCTTTGCTCGAAAGTTTGACCAAAACCGCTCCGCAGAATTATTAGCTGCGATTGATAGTATTCTGCTTTTATAGCCATTAGTTTGGTTTTCACAATATTATATTGACACAAGAAGCACAATTTTATAATTTAAAATTGTTGTAAAGTTGTGTTCCCCAATAACAGGAGAGAAAAAAAAAAAACATTCAACCTATCCACAACAGTTACAGGATCCGAAACAACAAAATAAAAACTCCAGAAATATTTATCTGTATTAATTTTAATTTAAAATTATAATAACACTTTGATTAATATATTAAATAAATTGGAAGTTATATTATACAAAAATAACAGGTACTGTAAAATAAATATATCAATCCAAACTTATTCAAATATATTGGAGTCATTTTGATGAAATTATGTCTGAAATATTTCACCAATAATAAGAGCTAATTTTTTTAGTAGATACGGATCTTCATTGACACGTTGCAATATAACAGTTTCTTGTAAATGAGACTTCTCCTCGTGAATGCAATATATTCTGCCAATAAAGATCTGTTAAATACAAGGATATTATCAATAATATTATAAAAATATTTACTGACTTGGCCATATTTTATGCGAGTATAGGCATTTATATAAATGCTGATATTTGATAGTAAATCGGAAAATTTTCGGTAGTATTCAAAAAAATATCGTCACCTATGCTTACACATATAATTTTGATTATATAAAATTATATGTAATCAAAATTATTTCAATTGCCACACGATATGAGGTAAAATCTTAATTCTATTGAGGTGAAATTTTTAGTTTACAAATTAGAATTTTTAAAAAAATAGAAATAAATAGCCGATCTATTTTCTAACTTTTAAACTATCAACAAACATGAAATGGGTTATTGCGATTTTAAATCACAGGCGAATATTTTATTTACTGTTAACAATTATCTTATCAATTAACACAGATTTGGCTTGGGCACGTGAAGAGAATGCTGATTTAGATCCGGTTGCATTCAAATTTAAAGCAAATAAGAAAAGTGTTAAAATTGGGGAAGAAGTTGAATTGATTGTAATTGCAAAAAAGGTTACCAATTGGGAGTCCAGACTTGTAACAACCACATTAGATTGCGATTTCCGAATCAAGGTTGTCTTTCCGGATGGCTTTGTTCAGACAGGGGGAAATTATCATGATCTCGCTTCCGCAGACTTCAATCATGGCAATCAGGTTATCTTTAAGATAAAAGGAAAGTTTATAGCCAAGCCGTCAACTGGAAAATTTATTTTATTGCGAGGTTCAAAGAAATCAGTGGAACAGGATCGTTACCTATTTCGCGCCGATTTGACACTAGATGTTAAAGGTTACGAGGCATCCGAAACCAACAATTTACGGGTGCAACAGGTGACTGGTGTCAGTTGCTCTGGATATACATTCAATGAGGGGCAGGTGCTCGGGGCAGGTAGCGGTTTTAATGTGGTAGTTCATATACAATCAGGGTGTGCGGTGGCATGGTGGCAAGGTCGACCCGTAGACGAACGGACGAATAATAACTGGATACCTATCCTTACTGGCAAGACAATTCCCGACAATATTCTTGGCAGCTGTATCAAATGGGAGGGAGATCCTCTGAATTGCTCTGGATGTACCACCCCTTCTGCACCAACAATCACCAAAACTTCTGGAACAACAGTTTGTACAGCTACAAACCAAAATGTAACCCTGACGGCGTCAGGCACTTCAGGAACAGTAAGTTGGTATAAGGATGGTGGAATGGTTGGAACAGGAATTACCTTCACAACGAATGCGGCTGGAAATTATTCTGCAACTAGCACAAACGGAACTTGCTCTAGTTCCCAGTCATCTGTCATAACAGTGAGCCAGACTGAAGGTTGTGGTAATGGAATGAGTTGCTCTGGCTATACATTTAATGAGGGGCAGGTGCTCGGAGTAGGCAGTGGTTTTAATGTGGTAGTTCATATACAATCAGGGTGTGCGGTGGCATGGTGGCAAGGTCGACCCGTAGACGAGCGGACGAATAATAACTGGATACCTATCCTTACTGGCAAGACAATTCCCGACAATATTCTTGGCAGCTGTATCAAATGGGAGGGAGATCCTCTGAATTGCTCTGGATGTACCACCCCTTCTGCACCAACAATCACCAAAACTTCTGGAACAACAGTTTGTACAGCTACAAACCAAAATGTAACCCTGACGGCGTCAGGCACTTCAGGAACAGTAAGTTGGTATAAGGATGGTGGAATGGTTGGAACAGGAATTACCTTCACAACGAATGCGGCTGGAAATTATTCTGCAACTAGTGCAAACGGAACTTGCACCAGTCCTCAGTCCTCTGTCATAACCTTAAGCCAGACTGCGGATTGTTCTTCGATTGCGTTGGTGCCAACCATTTCAATATGGAAAGCAGGCGTTTCCGGTGTAAGAACTAAATTAAGAGACCTTAGTGATGGGGATCAGGTGGACATTAATTCTTTCAGCGGTGGTCAGGCAAACTGGTTTATTGCGTCTTCCGGCCAGGTAAAAAATTCTGGCTCCGCCAATTATTATGACAATGTTTCTGTAAGGCTTACAGGCGGGCCTAATAATATCAATGACGGTTGGGGGCCCGAAAATGTCGCCGGAAGTGATGGCGGACCTTTCGGCGTTTATGGCCGTGATGGTGGCGTTAACCCTGTCGCCGGAAATTACAGTATAACAGGGAAAATATACCATGGATCAAAAGAATTAGGCTCGAAAACGGTGAACTTTTCGATTGTAGCTAGTGGTTGCTCTTTATCCGCTCCTCTTATCACCAAAACAGCTGGAACCACAGTTTGTTCCTATAACAATCAAACCGTTACTCTCGCCACTTCTAACTGCTCAGGTATAGTCACTTGGCTAAAAGAAGGTATCACGGTTGGGACAGGGACAACGTATACGACCAGCGTAAGTGGAAATTATACAGCCACCTGTACCGTGGGAAGTTGTGTTAGTGCGCCTTCTGCAATTATCAATATAGCACAAACTAATGGCTGTGCGGCACCAGTTTCCGGGAATTTAAAAACTGAAATAATCCTAAATCTCACAGGTCGAGGTTTTTCGAATTCCACTGCGACTGGTATGGAGGAGGAATTTGCGGGCTATATTGAAAAGTTCAAATATAGTTGGGGTTGGGGTATTCAAGGAATTAGAGTGTGTATGCGCTGGTACGATTGGGAGCCGACCCTGGGAAATTATCAAGTTGAAGGTCTTAACAATCTAATTGCATGGTGTCGGCAGCGGGGATTATCTCTATCTATCGCTTTCTGGCCTTTAAGAAAAGGCAACGACCCAATGTTAACCAGCCAACCCTATTTTAACGATGGTTCGAAATTCTGGGCAACGGACATCAGCGGAATACCACAGTATTCTGAAAGCGTGCCGGCTTATGTCGACAAAATAGCAAATCAAAGGATATACAACTCTGTAAAAAAAGCTTCCGAAATACTCTACACCTATGAAAAAGCAGGATATCTCGCTTTGGCAGGTGGCGCGGCAGAAGAATTGGTTTGGCCATACCGAGGGGAAAAATTATCGGATTTTGGTTCACTTAATCTGGCGAGCTTCCAAAGGTGGTGTTCAAATAAAGGTGTTCCTTATTCGGTACCTGTAGTGTATTCAGGAAATGGCACGGGATGGTATAACAAGGATGATATAGGTAAGGAGTTTCTGCGACATAATATTTTTGTTGCTCGAAAATATTATGACAATTTTGTCAGTGCCGTTCACGCTGGAAATTCTCGTGGACGCGCATGCTACTTCATGCCGGCTGTGGCGTCGCCTGCTCATTCTTGGGCTCAGGATGGATACGTTGCTTATCTTGCGAAAAATGCAGACGAACTATATCATACTGACGGTGATAAAACCTACGAACTATTCAGGAAAACAAGAGGTATAAATATTTTGCTGCCCACCTTGGGAAGTCCGGTAGATACCGAGTTCGACCGTGATGACCTCGGAACAGGCAATACCGGATTTGACGGGAATAATTTGAGCACTGAAGGGGACAGGGTTTTCAGCCGGGGCGGAAGAGTCGTTCACCTTGCCATGCATTTTGATGACCCTGAAATCACATCCATGGAAGCATCATTGAAATTTCTGACAAATAAGTGGGGAGGGAAATCGTATCAGTTTCCGAATGTTTCAGGAGCACAAATAGTTGACATTACCCAAAGCTTCTGGACTAATCAATGGTTTGATGGCAGAGATTTGAATATTTACTACAAAGAAGAGGCTCCCGGGTTTTGGGGTACAATAGGAGAACCCGGGCCGAATGCTAACGAATAAATCCTGTTTTGCACTAACAATGGAGCTGACTTCCAGGACTACGAAGTTAGCGCCATTGTTAATTTGTACTTGTGAACTATGTTTGATCAAGGCTTCGATTCTTGAAGTCAAAATTAAATATTCGCCAGTATATCCACCCAACCGAAGATGAAGGTATTGCTCGCAATCTTTGGACAGTCATTAACGATAGTTGTTAGTACTCTTTCGAAAACCCAGCTAAGGTCCACCAGCACTGAACCTCTTACTGGTTCTGATCGCGAGATTTTCAAAAGTGATGTAACAATGCTCTTTTTGGGTAAAAACACAGCGTAGGATTCACTGAAAGGGAGTTGATAACTTGTTTCAAGCAAAGCTTTTTTGGTGATGCCATAAGCGCACTCTAAGATGCGCACGTCTTCGCGAAAGTTACTTCAAAATCGTTTGAAAACATCGAAGGTTAAAAGGTTAGATTTTTCGTGTCTTTCAATCCTATCATCGTACCTTTGCGGCTTCAAAAAATGAGAAGATGATTACAGTTGAAAATTTGGCCGTTGAATTTAGCGGTTCTGTCCTTTTTAGTGAAGTTTCCTTCGTTATTAATCCTACCGATAAAATTGCCCTTATGGGTAAGAATGGCGCGGGCAAATCCACAATGATGAAAATTATTGCTGGTGAGCAAAAAGCCAATCGTGGCCATGTACGCGCACCTAAGGATGCCGTGATCGCTTATTTGCCGCAACATTTACTTACCGAAGATAACTGCACAGTATTCGAAGAAGCAGCAAAAGCATTCAAACAGGTTTTTGAAATGCGTGCTGAAATGGAGAAACTGAATCTTGCACTCGAAACCCGCACAGATTACGACAGCGATGAATATATGGCAATCATCGAACAAGTCACCGAACTGGGGGAAAAATACTACCAACTGGAAGAAGTTAATTATGACGCGGAGGTTGAGAAAGCCTTGAAAGGTTTAGGATTTAGGCCGGAAGACTTTCAGCGTCAGACTAAGGAATTCAGTGGTGGGTGGCGTATGCGCATTGAGCTTGCCAAAATATTATTGCAAAAGCCAGACCTGATATTGCTGGATGAGCCTACAAACCATATTGATATTGAATCGGTGATGTGGCTGGAAGATTTTCTGGTGAATAAAGCCAATGCCGTGATGGTTATTTCTCACGACCGCGCCTTCATCGACAACATTACCAACCGTACCATTGAAGTAACCATGGGGCGGATTTTTGACTATAAGGCCAACTATTCACACTATTTGGTACTGCGTGAGGAGCGCAGGTCTCATCAGGTTAAGGCATATCAGGAACAGCAGAAAATGATTGCTGATAATATGCAATTTATTGAACGGTTCCGCGGGACATACTCCAAAACCAATCAGGTTTCCTCCCGCGAACGGATGTTAGAGAAGCTGGAAATTATTGAAATTGATGAAATTGATAATTCAGCCTTGAAACTTCGTTTTCCACCATCGCCACGGTCAGGGGACTATCCGGTTACTGTGAAGGATGTGTCAAAATCCTACGGGGATCAGGTTGTGTTTAGAAATGCAAGCATGTCTATTTCAAGAGGGGAAAAGGTATCGTTTGTGGGGCGAAACGGTGAAGGTAAATCCACGATGATCAAGGCCATCATGGGCCAGATCGATGTGGATGGAACATGCCAACTAGGACATAACGTTCGGGTTGGATATTTCGCCCAAAACCAGGCATCTTTACTGGATCCCAATCTGACTATTTTTCAGACTGTGGACGAGGTCGCTGAGGGAGATGTAAGAACCCAGATCAAGAATATCTTGGGAGCATTTATGTTTCAAGGCGAAGATATCGACAAGAAAGTAAGTGTGCTGTCTGGTGGAGAAAAAACGCGGCTTGCTATGGTGAAGTTGCTTCTGGAACCTGTAAACTTGCTAATTCTGGATGAACCTACCAACCACCTGGATTTAAAATCGAAGGATGTTTTGAAAGAAGCACTCCGAAACTTTGATGGAACGTTGGTGCTTGTCTCTCACGATCGTGATTTTTTACAAGGCTTATCCCAAAAAGTCTTTGAGTTTAAAGACAAACGTGTAATCGAGCATTTCGAAACCATTGATGCTTTTCTGGAACGGAATAGAATAAAAAGTATAGCGGATTTGCAACTGGCGAGGTAGGGTTTCAGAGCTTAGAGCTTGACCGCATGATAGTAATGGTTCTCCCCTTCGTCTTCAAATTCCTCGATAAGCGAAAGTCCCGATGCTGCCAGTAACTCTTTGTATTTCTTCGTTCCAAGTGATATCGATTCTTTTGCGGTAATGGCATCTTCCCATTTCATTCTTCGGGAGGGTGCCGTAAACAAAAGCTTGCCATCAGCAAACAGAGAATTTGCCATTTTGTTAATCACAATTTCCTGCGCATCTTCCGGCAAAAGGAATAAGAGCCCCCATGCAATTATGGCATCAAACTGTCGATTAAAAAATGAGGAATCTTCCGCAGCTTCGCAGGCGACGGGGATATTTGGGAAGTTCTGCTTAAAGATTTGAACCATCGAAGGTGACGCATCAATCCCATATACGCTCAAACCTTCATCTACCAATGCCCCCGAAATTGGCAGGCCCATACCACAGCCTATATCCAGAACGGTCGCATTTGTAGGTAGTAATCTTGCCCAGTTTCGAACTGATGCCGCGCCGACTCCATCGATGCCCTTAGAGCGACAGCGAATGAATGTAGCCGCGTGATCCTCATATCCGTTTGATTTGTCCATTTGCTTTCAGATGTTGCATCACACTTCTCCCCTCCAACTTTTCGGGTTGACCCCTGACCCTAACCAACCAGCTGAAAATCTACAAAAAGGGCCCCGAATATCAGAACCTTTACTTGGAGGGAGACGGGTCTCGAACTTTGCCTTTAATCGGCTCATAATCAAGGTTTTGTCTCCTTTATTTGAAGTGAACTACACGAAAGACTCACTATTTTTTATACATATAGTACAACAGTATATTTGTTATGTATAATTCTTTTAGCGAAAATTGAGGTGCTTGGTGGTGATTTTCGCTGGTTTTTTAGTGAGTTTTCGGGAGTTTTTTGGTGTTCAAAGTTTGGAAAATGCCTGTGGTTTTGGCGGTCGTAAATGCGATTTTGCTGGGGTAAAAATACGAATTTTTGTAAAAGTTTGTAGTTCTGTTGCAGTAAGAAAGCGTGATACAAAATCAAACTTTCGGCAGTAATTGGCATTTGTTGCCGAAAGTTTGCCATCCGACTTCTCTTTGAATTGAAGAAATCTATTTATGGAGAACGTGCTAAAAGGTGTTCTTAACAGCAAACCTCACCGAATGAATCTTTGCTTTCCCATAGAACCTTGTTATTTCTTCTTTCTCATCCTGATCCCCGCGTTCAAAGACTCTTTCAATAACAGCCTTTGATTGTTTCTCCCAATCAATGCGGCTAATGTCAGTATCCCAGAACAAAGACTTTCTCAATATCGTCAAATTAGGAGTCTGGTTTGCTTGTTTCTCCTTCTCCTTCTTGATGTCATAGTACGCTTGGAGAATTACAAATGTGCCCTCGTCAAGATCTAACCGCTTTTCAATTCTAAGTGCCAGTGCTGTGCTCAGGCTGCGTCTTCCTTTGATAATAGCATTAAAGCTCTGGGGATGTTCTGCAATAGATATGGCAAAAGGACGCTGCTTAATTGATCGCTTTTTGAGCTCCCGCTCAAGAATGATCCCCGGATGAATGCCTTTATACTTTTCAAACTGCTTTTCCATATATCTAATATAAACATTTTTGCTTACATTTTAATGTAGCGATTTGACCATGCATTGTGTGTCAGTCGACGTCTTTCGTTTTCATCAAGTCCGAACTAATATCTACCACTCTCACTTCCTTTGCAAATAACCATAGCACCTGATTCAACTTGTCAAGTCGAAGTGTTTTCTTGCCTTGTTCCAAGTCCAGGTCTGTTTTAATTAAAGTGCTATGAGGCTTTACTTTATCATTTTGTTAAGCTGAATGCTGAGTTGTCAAATTTTCAAGTATTCCTAACAACTTGTACCGGTTCGTTAACTGTTTCTCTAATATGAGTGTTTCTACCACAAATCGACTAGCCTGGATTTCCTTAGTACCACAACTAGGATTCACAGCATTGTTAATAGGTTTGTATTACATTCTAGGAATTACGCATTCCTTCTTTTTTGGAATTATGACCTACCTCGCCGGGTCTAATTTGATCCAATTTTTTACCATAAAGCATCTTCGACAAGCGTTAAGGGATATCAAAGCAGGTAATTTTGATGCCGCGATTTTAGGATTTCAGTCTAGCTACGATATCCTAAATAAGTATCCCTTGATAGATAAGTATCGATACTTGATTCTCCTGAGCTCGTCAAAAATCTCTTACAGGGAAATGGCATTGAATAATATCGCCTTTTGTTACTGTCAAATCGGAGAAGAAGAAAAGGCCATTGTTCTGTACAATCGAATGCTGGCAGAATACCCGGGCAGTACCCTGGCGAAAACTGCATTAGATAGTATTAACGCAATTCGAAAGGATAGCTGAAATTTTGCAGTGATTGTGATGCCTCAATTTTCCCATCAATTGCTTATAGTTTTTCTGATATTTTAGATCAATTTTCAACTCAGGGCAATCGCTTACCTCTCACGAAGTGAAAAGTGATGGGGTTTCCCCCTTGGCTGCAAATCCATGAGGCGATTTAAGGAGCGGCGATAGCCGGGGGCGCCTAGCCGCGGTAAATAGCCTATTGATTTGAAGTCATCACTTGTTGCTTTATACCTTTCGTTACGCTGAGTTGCAAAAGGGGCTATTATCTTTACTTGCTACTGTTTAAGCTTCCAGAAAGCCACGGTTTCAGCACTTTCGTAACCTGCGGCATCACGACCCAGGTAAGGAGCCCCACCATACATCCGGCCACAATCAAAGTTCTTAATGCAGGATGAAGCTCCTGAATGAACGGCCCAAGAAAATAAGTGAGGAACAGGCTGGTAGGATATACTCCGCACAGTGTTGCAACTGCCATTTTCCACCTCGGGGGAGGAGCAGGTGAGCGGAACCATGCTTCCAAGCCGCTAAGTTCCCGATATACCGGATCTTCCGTCAATGTCGATGCATAGGCTTCCCAGTCTTTAAAAAGCTTTGAATTGTAAAAAGCATCACGTTCTGCCTGGTTGGCAAAAGTCCTTAATATCCCTATTTCACGGCTCTCGCTGCCCGGTAAAGCAGTCATCATAGCTGCGCCATGAACGCCGCCATGCAAAAAAGAATCTCCCAAAAAATGTCGCAACGCTTCTTTGAATTCCTCCTCTTTTCCAGGAAGTACTTTACGGGTAATAGCTACGTGAATGGGCATAGGAGCTGTTTATCGATTTGTTATGCGGTTTATAGTGAGTCTTTTTCTTAAAGTAAGTAACTATACGAAACTAAACCTGAAATCACAATGATGAAACAATACATCTTTACCGTAGTTGCTACCTTGTTTTTTACACAAGTAGGAATTGCCCAATCTACCGGGACCTTCACTGACTCGCGAGATGGTCAAACGTATAAAACCATCAGCTTTAAAGAAGATTCGACGGGCAAAACCGTTACCTGGATGGCGCAAAACCTGAACTATAAAGTTGAAGGCAGCTATGCTTATGATGACAATGAAAATAATCGGAAAGAGCTGGGCTTGCTTTACACCTGGGAGGCAGCGAAAAAAGCCAGCCCCGGCGGTTGGCATTTAGCGACAGACAGCGAATGGGCTATGCTTGTGAATCATTTTGGCGGAAAGGACAATGCCGGTGAAGCGTTAAAAAGCATTAAAGGCTGGAATGAAGACGGTAATGGTACTAATATCAGTGGGTTCGACGCGCCTGGAGGAGGTCAGCGGAAACCTGATGGTAGCTATTTTGCCCAAGGTGTTCTCGGTATCTTTTGGACGTCCTTACCTAGTACAGATAGTAACGCCTGGGCATGGAACTTTCATTATGGTGGACCTCCCAGTAGCAATAAAAAAAATTTAAAAAAAGCTTTCCGTTGGGATGGCCCAGTTTCTGGCGGACTTTCAGTTCGTCTCGTTCGGGATTAAGTTATTTGCATATCTCTCATATCCCTACTCGGCATTGGAGTCTTTCGGATTTATTTTTCTAAACCTTTGAGCATCATTCTGATATTCCCAATCACCATTGCCGCGTCGTCCCGATGCACAAAATGCCCGCTGTTGCTTAAATAGATCAGTGCGCCACCTTTACTGGAAGCGTGAATAAAGCGTCTCCATCTTAGCATATTGGAATTATTTTTTACTTCAAAGAACCGCTCATGATCATATTCCTTGCTCCGGCGTTCCATTGGAACTTCTAGCTTTCCGCCGACGAAAAACAGGATTGGAACCTGAGGAACAGGTAGGCTCGTTAGCTCAGCGAAGTCAGTTTTTCGCAAATCAGTTAAAACCTGCCCTTCGCTCCATGCCGCGTAACGCGACGAATCTACTTTCGAAGGAGCGTATAATCGGTTTATAAGCATTTCGTCAATTCGCTTTTCAGAAACACCAATCGATCTGAATATCTGATTCCAGTCGGCTTTTGTTTCCGTAAAATCTGCTGGATCAACAAACACGAGCCCCGCAATATCATTAGGATAATATCCTGAGAAAGCCCGCACATATACGCCACCCATGGAATGACCGACCAATATATACGGCGGTTTAACATTCAATTCCTTCAAAAGTGATTTGAGGTTCGCTGCTATCTTCTGAGGAGTAGGCAGCTGGTAAACCATTTCTGATTTTTCCACGCCCTGCCTGTCATAAAGAAAAACAGGAGCATTAATAGCAAGCGAATCCGTTATGGTATTCCAATTTCCGAGCCCCATACCCATGCCATTTTCAAAAACCAAGACTGGTTGACCCGGCTTTCTTTGCTCCAAGCTTCTTGTATGAATGTGATAATTAACGCCGTTTACACTCACCATTTTTTCCTGGGAGAAAGCAGGGAGCGTGGATGCCAGTAGAGTTAGAATGGTTAGGATTTTTATCGACATATGGTGAGTATTGAAGAATGACTAACATAACTAATATTTGGGTAACTAATTCCTTTCTACGACTTTATCTTAATACCATTACTAAACCCTCCCATGCAGCAAGGCCTTTACGAGAATTTAATTACCAAGCTTATCGATTCAAAGATCAGCTCCCTCGATAAAAAACAATTCTTTGTAAAGGAAACACCAGTTGAAAAGAGCGAGGTCGCTCGCCTGCTTAGTCAGCATGTAAGTCGCCTTTTGAACTACGGTCTAAGCTTGATTACGGGAGATGACAGTATTGACCGTCAAATTAAAGTATCAAATAAGATTATAAGCGTGCTTCGAACGGAGCTTGAGTACGCTGATTTTGACGAGGATTTAATCTCACTAAATGGAAAAATCCTGAATGCTGTATTTGCGAAAATGGATGCGCCTTTCTCCGATTTTGAAAAACATATTAAGGAAATAACTCCATTTACAGGCTTAGGACAAAGTGAGTTATTTACAGGTTCTAATGTCGGTCTTTCGCTCGAAAGTGAGTTAAAAAAGGAGATCCTGTCTTCTGATAAGATATACTTCCTGGTTTCCTTCATCAAATGGTCGGGCATTAGAATCTTCCAGAAAGAACTGGAAGAATTTACCCGTCGAGGTAATTACCTCAAAATCATCACGACTTCTTACATGGGCGCGACTGATTTAAGAGCGGTGGAGTTTTTAGCTGGACTGCCCAACAGTGAAGTGAAGGTCTCATACAATACTGAAAACGAGCGGCTACACGCTAAATCTTATCTGTTCTTCCGAAATACTGGCTTCAATACGGGTTACATTGGCTCATCCAACATTTCGAGAAGCGCGCTTACCAGCGGATTGGAGTGGAACTTGAAAGTAACGACTCAGGAAGTTGGTCACATCATAGACAAATTCGCAAAGACTTTCGAAACGTATTGGCAAGACGGAGAATTTGAATTTTTCCGGTCAGGGGAACATTCGCAGAAACTAAAAGTGGCCCTTGGAAGAGAGAAGAACAAAGGCCAGGTCGAAGGGACTTCTTTCTTTGATATAAAGCCTTTGCCGTTCCAGGAGGAGATTTTAGAAAAGCTTTTAGCAGAAAGGCAAATTCATAATAGGTATAGAAACTTGATTGTCGCTGCGACCGGTACAGGCAAAACGGTAGTCTCGGCATTTGATTTCAAGAACTTTCTTAAAACGCAGCCTCACGCAAGACTGCTTTTCGTCGCACACAGAAAGGAGATACTGATGCAGGCAAGGGCAACCTTTGCGGGCATTCTGCGCGACAACAACTTTGGTGACCTCTGGGTTGACGGCATCGAGCCAGACAACTACGATGTTGTGTTTGCGTCCGTGATGACTCTTTTAAATCGCATTGAGGATTTACCGCTTTCGGAAAGCTATTATGATTTCATTATCGTTGATGAAGTGCATCACATTGCCGCAAATAGCTACCGCCCGATTCTAAATAAATTTAAGCCGAAGGTTCTTCTTGGCTTAACCGCTACTCCCGAGCGTACTGACGGGGCTGATATTCTGGCGGACTTTTGCGATACAATTGCAGCCGAAATCAGATTGCCCGAGGCCATGAACAGGAAACTGCTTTGTCCATTTCAATATTTTGGAATTAGCGACAGTACAGATTTATCTAATGCAACCTGGCAGAATGGACGCTATCTACCAAGCGAGCTGACCAGAATTTACACGCACAATGATCTTCGGGTGGGAGAAATAATTAATCATTGCAGAAACTATCTGACAGACTATGAGGATGTCAGGGCACTGGGTTTTTGTGTAACTCGGGAACATGCCATTTACATGGCGGAAAAGTTTTCATTAGCTGGACTAAAAGCGGATTACCTGATCAGCGGAGGCGACCGTGAAGAACTGAGATCCACCATTAAATCTAAATTGTTGCGAAAGGATATAAATTACCTCTTCGTGGTTGATATTTTCAATGAAGGTGTCGATATCCCAGAAATTGACACAGTGCTGTTTTTACGACCTACTGAAAGTTTGACGGTATTTCTTCAACAACTTGGTAGGGGTTTGCGACTGTCAGAAGGTAAGGAGTGCCTGACTGTTCTTGACTTTGTTGGCAATGCCCGGCCGGAATACGATTTTGAAGGTAAATTCAGGGCGCTCATAGGTAAAACCAATACTTCCACACTGGAAGAGCTAGAACGTGATTTTCCACATTTGCCATTGGGATGCTCCATTGTTTTGGAAAAGAAGGCAAAGGAAATCATTCTAAAAAATATACGATCAGCAACCCAGCTCAATACAAATCAGCTCGTTACCAAAATCGCCAATTTCCGGCATCAAACCACATTGCCTTTATCGCTTAAAAACTTTGTCACGTTCCATAACATTCCGCTGCAAGCAATTTACAAGCGAGCTACTTGGAGCAGACTTTGTCAGTTGGCGAATCGGTTGGACGATCTATTGCCAATCAATGAGGAGGAGACGAAGCGCACGATACTGAAAAAATGGCTCTGCTGCAATTCATTCAGCTATTTGTCATTCATTCTAAGGATGGCGAAGCAGAAGTTTCAGGTAGATGTAAATGCATTGCCCGGTCACGAAAAACTAATGCTAACCATGCTTCACTACGACTTTTGGCAAAGCCCAGGTGGAGCAGAGGACCTATCGGCAAGTATTGCAAAAATTGGGAAAAATGAACCGCTGGTGAATGAAATAGTCGAGCTGCTCGAACTAGTGATTGACAAAATTGCGCACATCGAAATGGAGGCTGATCTGCCTTTTGTTCAACCGCTCAAAGTACATAGCCGATATTCGAGGGAACAGATCTTAGCTGCTTTCGGAGAAAGCACATTTGAAAGGAAATCCAGCAACCGGGAAGGTGTTGTAAACCTGGAAACAAAGAATGCCGAGCTGCTGCTCATAACGCTGGAAAAGACAGAAGCAAATTATTCTCCGACCACATTGTATAACGATTACGCAGTCAGTGAAAAGATATTTCACTGGCAGTCTCAAAACACGGCCCGGCCTGAAACCGGCAAGGGGCTGTCATATGTAAAGCAAAAGCAAACAGAGAAATCGATTCTTCTTTTTGTGCGGGAGAAGAACAATGATGAATTCAATAATACGATCGCCTATGTCTTCCTGGGCCTGGCGGATTATATTGACCATTATGGAGCGAAGCCGATGAGTATTAATTGGGCATTGCGCGAGTCAGCTCCGCATTATATCTGGAAGGATATGGCGAAGATGGCGGTTGGGTGAGTATTCTTAGAAAGTTCATCATTTAATAGGAGGAGAAACCCACAATCAGACGCTAATTATTAGGGTGGAGCTCTTCGTTCAATAAGCTATAAAACTCACACAAAAAATAAATTATTGAAAGAACTGTCAGGTTTACTAAAGTCAAAGTAAATGCTCTATCGATACACGGATTAATTCCAATCGACTGGATGATAATTGGCAATAAAACACCGAAAAGCATTATTGAAATCAGGCTTAAAAAGGTTTTTAAAAGGCTCCTAGGAATTCCGGTGTTCAATCTTACCAGCTCCGCCATCTTTGGTATTATCAGCTCATAAAACTCGCTCCCCAGATCGGCCAGAACTAGCCTATGAAAATCTTTGCCGTTAGATTTTAAACTTGCTCTTGGCAGTTGTTCCTTAAAGCTTTCTGTAAATAATGGATTTAGACCACGGTCATTAAATGAACCTCGTCCCTGTTTTTGATATTTATAGTCAAGGTAATACCATAATGAATTACATGGGTCATAACATCGCTCCAAATCGTCAAGCGAATATTTAAAAGACAAAGATTTGTCATATGCCCAAGGAATGGGCTCATTTTGTGATCCGTAAATCGCCTCCATGGCTAAATAAAGGGATATCGTTGCCTGTGATATTTCTGTCTCCTCCAACCAGAATCTACTCCTTAAATCGTCACTTCCAGCACCTTTTAATCTTTCATAATCAAACCCAGGGTATTCTTTTTTAAACTTATTTACATCATTGTATCTGATCCAAAAATCTCTACTATTCATTGTATAGTAAAGAATTCTCCTTAAAGCCGTGAGCCTGTCTGCAAAGCCGTCAATTTTCTGTTGTCGAATATCTCTATCAGATTTAAGATTAAATATCTTTGCAGACAAATAGGCAATTACAAATGCTGAGATGATTCCACCTACTGTAATTAGGTAGTTTTGTATGTTCAAGATTCGATCAAAGGGCGCTGGTGAAGTGTAGAACAACACTGTCAAGACAATTCCAGTTAGAATCAGAATTCCATACTTGATAAATTTATTCATAGATTTTCGAATTTGCCTGCGGTAGTTTTTTGGGAGATAGCCTCTGCTGTGTGTGCATAAATGGTTTAGTCAGTGGAATATCTCATCCTCCAACTCCTTAAAAATTGCGGTGTCCTCAGTTATGAGTGGCGCTAGGGTGTCTCTAAGAAAGGCACATTTGTTATTTCCACCCTGAGTTAGATCTAGAATCTTGCATAACGCAACATATATATCTGCACTGGCGGACTTCATATCGTCACTAGGATTGCCTCTTGCGATACTTCCCCCAATGGCTCTTACCTTTGCTTCCAAACATTGTGTTATGAGGCTAGGCTTGCCAGTGGTAACGCACAATTTGGTTATTATCTCGTCGTCTAAAAGGTAACCCTCTATATTTCTTTTTTTTGATGTTTTGACGCCCTTTAGTCGTAACTCCTGAACTTCTTGGCTGCTTTTGTTGTCTCGATCTACAAATCTTATGATTTTTGAAGATCCAAGAATTTTTGAAATAACCTTTACTCCACCATTGTCTAAATTTTCAATTTCTGAACTTGAACCTATCGAATTAAAACTGACCTGAAAATACTTTGATCCAAATACTTTCCCATATATCTGAGCGTCAAAATCCTTATATTTTCTTCCTTGTGAGGTGCCTTCACAAAAGACTATAGTTTCCGGTGATACCAACTGAGCAAAATCGGCAAAAGCCAATTCTAAAAATCTATTCCAAATCGTCTTATCAATTCTCACAGGGAAAATATTCTCTGTGAGGTCAAAGTCTCGATTATCAAAGTCTAGAAAAACGACACTGCCTGGTGATAACTGTTCCAATTCCTGCGCTTGCTTCAACATCCCGATAGAATGTGTTGAAATGCACAGCTGTGAAATTTCAGGAGTTAATCGGTATAATTCTTTTAAGACCTTTCCCTGTAATCTAGTATGCATATGGGCTTCTGGCTCATCAATACAAAATACCGTATTTGGATAGTAAATAGATTTAATCATCATATCCAAAATTAAATCAAAAACAGACTTCTCTCCCGCTGACAAATTTTTGTAATGAAAATCATTAGCACTACCTTTTGTAAAGTAAAAACTACCGTTTGCAAGTGGATTACCGATAGAGCTCAGATTTAGATCTTCAAAAATCAAACTCATCGACTCTCTAATTCTGCCAATTAACTCATCCCTTAATTCCAAAACTGTCTTCGAATCATTTGAAGATTGAAAAACACCCGACAAAGTTTGTGAAACGAGTCGCTGATAATTTTCTGATACCGTAATATCATTCCCATTTAAGGTTTCAAGTTTGGACTCATCGTTCGGGTCTTTCTGGTTATTAAGTGTATTAATTGTGAAATCAGACTCATTTCGGTAAGCCGTTCTAAAATAAAATCTCCCTTTTAGACTCTCTGGTTGAATATCTTGCTCATTATGAAATTCAATGCTTACTTTATCCTGGTACCACTGTCCTTGTACTGTCACTGTGCCCTTTTTTTCGAAATAGTCTTGCTTCCCGACCGTACTAAATCTTTTAAGCCGATACCAGTAGTTAAGAGCTTCAAACAAAGAAGTTTTTCCTGATCCATTTGGACCAACAAGCAACACTAACCTAGCTGTTTCGGGAATGTCCGTTATTGTAAGATCAGTAAATCTCTTGAACTTATTTAATACTATTTTTCTTATTTTCATAATTTAACATCAATGACTGATTACAAGTCTTTCCATGTAAAACAATTTGCGATTAATGGCGTCCACGAGTCAACTGCATGTAAAAAAGTAGTTTGGTCTAGAACGAATAACTAAGTAACCGTAATGTGGATAGGATATTCGATACGGCGTTATTTCAGTCAAAGCGTAATTCTCTTACTGGACAGTCAAAACTACATAGCAAATTTCACCCAATTTAAGGAGCGGCTTAATTTCATGGCTCTACATACATTAATTTAAGTAGGTGATTACTACCGCAAGATACTAAAGACATTTTCCTTATTTAGACTTGGACTTTTTCTTAGTGGAATTCAATGATTCTTTGGAAGGTATTGCCCTAAGACGTGTCATGAGCCTATCACCCGATTCAGTTAAAGTCCAGTATGTTGCTTCATCATGAATCGGACGCTTTTTTTTACTTTCGGTAATCAAATTTAGAGCGCGGAACTGAATCTTTATTGTTTGAAAGTCTTCATTTTTTATTTGGCAAACACCCGGCTTCTTTTGGTGTTCTTCAAACTTTTTCCGCAATACATCAATTTTGATATGCCGGATATATTCACCAATTTTTTCTTTAAGCTGGTAGTCACTGCATTCGTTTATAAGTAGCGGGCTGATGTTAGCGAATATTTCATTCCAACTTAAATCTATTACGCCTGTTAGCCCAATTGTCTCCCCAAACGCTGATGATTTATAGCTGGATGCAATGAAATTAAATGTGTTAATTTCCTCACCTTGACTTAGCGTTTCTTGACCATTTGTAATTTGAGCATTGCTAGCTGCAAGTTCATTTTTTAATTTTTCAATTGTTTTTGTCAAGGTAAGCACCTCGCGCGAAAGATCTTCACTTGGCAAGAATATTGCTTTCACCCATCCATTTCGAGGCTTGTCTTTTATCAGACGAACTAAACTTCGGCTCACCAAAGAACCAAGCTCGACATGTCCCTCGTAGAACTTGCACAGCTTTTTTTGTACGAGCGCTTTGAATTCGCCAAGCTTCAATTCCAGATTTGAATCTCTATCGGTCTTATTCAATGGTATGGACTCAGGAGATTTTGGCAAGAAGCCGATTACCGGTACACCTTTTTTGACTGCGTACTCATATTCCATTTGGGTGTAGCTGATTCCTGAACTACCAAGACTACCATATCGTCCTCCTATAATTAGAATGTAGTAGTCGCAGTCGTCTATCAGACGTTGAATTAAGGTCCACTGGTCATCATCCGCTGCAGGAAATAGCTCCATTCCAACCGGAATACAGTCTAGTTCAAGTAAAGCTTGTATTACTTCTTGTCTCTCTTCTTCAAGATCCTTAAATGTTGAACTGACGAATACTTGGTATTTTTTATCCATAATCGCTGGAACGGGTCTATTGCTTCCACAATTATATAAACAAATCTGAGAATTACGTTTGTGCTGAATTTTACATTCCCTGGTATAGATAGAATCGCGTCATAAAGTACCTATTGCAGATCAGAATATTCCCCTATATTTGCCCCGCAAACATTACTTAATACCTATGGAACGAATAGTAAAAATCAAGGAAAAATGGCTCTGGAGAGGCACACGGGTGAAAGTCCCGAGGCTTGATCGATGTAGTTCCATTCGGTGATGTTTGCGGTGACCTCTCCTTTTCATTTCACCCAAATCCATTTCAAGTTGCAAACATCAAATGGCCCAAGTGTCGACTCGAATGCAAATTCAGTCAACGCAACGAATGATGCACGTCACGCATTAGATGTCGGCGCTCCGCTGACGCAATCGCAGGCAGATTTTCTGTATATCGTCGATTGTCAGGGCTGTCGGGAATTATCCCAATCGCTCAAAATGATCCACGATCTGGCGCTTTATCACTCGGATATCCCGTTTGATCAAGCCGAAAAGTCAGCTCTTTTTGACCTGAAAGTACTTTGGGAAGGGCTCGAACAAATGGGAGCGAAAGCTTAGAGATGGGAGGACTGTTCGCGACAGTCCTTTTTGTTGTAGTTCAGAAAATAGTTGCGGAACAACCCGTCGCCCGGCGCGCTGCTCTGGGAGTGCAAAAGCATTGCCTTAGTTGCTTTGGACTGTTGCTCAATTTAAAATTATAATTTTTCACCTCAGCGCGATCGCCCATTTTTTACTCAAAGTAAAGAGTGACGGGGTTCACCCCTTTGGCTGCAAATCCATGATGCGGTTTAAGGAGCGGCGGCAGCCTCGGTAAATAGCCGACGGATTTGAAGTCGTCACTTTTTGCTTTGTACCTTTCGTTGCGCTGTGGTGCAATCGCAATCCTTCAATCACTCAAAATCCCATTGAAAGCCCTTTCTGCTTCTTCCGTTTCGGCTTCTTCAACTGATGCGGCGTATACTCTCCGTCCTTTACCGGAGACAACAAAGAATCAAGAGACTTATCATTCTCCAACGAACTATCATTTCCGGCATGGTAAAGATTACCTGAGCCAGCAGCCTGCCCAACATCCATCCCAATCTTTTGAGATTTTTGCTGATGAAGAGAAAAAGGATCCTCGATGCATCGCTCGGTAATTCCCTTCGCGCTATACTGCTTGCCCAATGCACTTCCGTTGAAGACGGATCTCGTACGATGATCACAATATGTGATCCCGTACAGCAGGCCTTCTTCATTTTTCCGGATTACCGTATCGATCCCGTCTTTTTGAAGAATATTGATAAGTTTGGGCAATGACACGTTTTGTTTGCCATACAAAGTAAAATCTATACTATTCCTAATTCGTAACGAATCCTTCGTACGGTTTGGATTCATCTCATTGTACAGAAAACGCACTTTCAGATTTCTATGTGTTGGTTTGAAATGAAAGTCGCTTGCTTTGATGGGCACACCAACCCTGTTGCCATCTTTATCTAGCACGCGGTATAAGATGCCATTGTTCTTTCTGATCCTCGAACCCTCTAAGCCAATGTCCACTGCAACATTATATTGTTTGAGCACTGCATTCAATTCGCCCATCGTGGTAAACTTGTATTCGTTCAAAACTTTGTCGAGCACATTAGCAATGGCTTTCTTGGTTTCTGATTTTCCATACTCTGCTTTGATGCTGATCGGCTTCAAATGAAACTCTTGCGCTTTTCGATCTTGTGCCTTCACCAAACCAAAATCTATCTCAATCTCCTTCCTGGTTTTCTCGGATTGATTTTTGCCCAGGTTGTGCAGTGAGATCCGGCTGCCATCAGCTTTGATGTTGGTCGTCACGATATGCACATGTGGGTGACCGGCATCCCGATGTTCATACACCAGGGCTGGCTGTTTCTCAAATCCAATACCTTTTAAATAGGCTTTTGAAATCTCCGCGAGTTGCTCTTTGCTGAGCTGTTCCGACGGATCGAAGTTCAAGGAAACGTGAACTGTATTCACCTTTGTCCTTTTGTTCAAAGCCAGTTGCCGCTGAATACGGTTCAGCTTTTGATCAAAACTTAGAGCATCCGCATCCTTGGGATAATTGATAGCCGAAATGCATTCCGCACATCCCTGTTCCAGCTTGTTTTCATTATAATGTAGCACTGACCGAAGTCTGCTGCTGGTGTGGATCACTGCAACCATCGATCTGCCAGTTTATCAGTTTGCGATTTGATCTTGTCCAGGACTGAAAACAGGAATGTCTTTTCAGCTTCGTAGCTGGCGATCCATTTTCTGAATTCTGAGATTTGGTTGACTGCATTGAGGCGCTTAGTTGCCTGGTTGAAGTTGTTGCCAAGCCGGTTTAACTCTTCCCGCAGCTCCGACAATTCGCCAATCATCTGATCCTGCGAACCGTTCCTTTCGATCACGGTTACCGGCCGGTTGAAGATCAAGAGCCGTAAAAATTCACTTAATTTCCGGCATGTGGTGCGGCTGCGTTTGGCTTCCAGATTGGCGTATTCTTTGGGTGTCAACCGGAAGATTACATGCCTTGTCTTGTTCGATTTTTCTTCTTTCATCACGATCCTATCTACACTTTCAAACATTAAAAACTCCTTCACAAACCTGGACCGACTTTGGAGGGGAAGGCCAGATCGGGTGCGCAGCAACCGGCGATTGTATTACAATCGTACATCTGGCCAGACGCGCAAAGCAGGCGGCTCATTTGGATTTCGAAGTCTTTGAAACCGTTTGCTGAGCCGATTTGTGAATCTAGTTTATTGAAATGGGATTTACCTATCCTGTGTAAATTTGCCTTAGGATCGGAAGTGTTTTGGGCTGACGTTTGTCTGTTCGAAAAAAGTTGTGTTTGTTCGAAAAACGTTGAAAAAGGTTTATGGGCAAGCTCCCCGAAGACTTCTAATGCCCAAAGTAAAACCAATCTATGCGGGACGGATGTGTTTTCAATTAAACCCTCTTGGCTGTTGCACAATTCTTCTGTTCAGATCGCACTGTATGCTAAGTCCTACTGTTGGCGGTGAGAATTGCCAAAAGGGCAAGTAAGGAATACACAACGAAACCCAACTAAGATAGGACATAAGGTAACTCTCTATAAATACTTGCGGCACGATGGCGTCGAATTCCAAGGCTGGGTAAGCATTCGAACCCATTTAAGGAACAATTAGTAGCAATAGTTATACAAAAACGATTGGTCTAATTTGGAAAAATAGTTACCTTCCCAAAATAGCCCGTAGTCACAATTTATAATTTGCACATGTGGAAGCCCCTCTATTACAATATATTCAATCCCAAAGTAAATAAAGGAGTAAAGACTCGATTGCTAAAAACCTCGCTTGATTTTTCTGAGCTTTGTGAGCTAGTTGACCAGAAAATTAATCGATCGGATAAAAAATTATCAGAGTATATATTTGGAAATCCATTACCTGCAAATTACGAATCGCTCGGTTCTCCTACTCCTAATCCTTCAACATCGAACTTTGAGGATGAGGTTAATTGGATATTGATTTCAATTCGTCAACATGCTAACAGGATTCAGAAATTTGTAGATTTGAGAGCCGAATACGAAAAGTCATTACTTTTAGGGGAATACGTTCGCTGTGAAAAAATACTTACAGCGATTGAAGAAGATGTTTGTTGTTCAATTTGGACGCTGGAAAGTAGATTGTATTTGTTAGAAATTTTTAAATCACAACAAGATCAAAAAAATTTCCTGAGCGAATTTAACAAAGTTAACAAAGGAATATTTACTCCCATTATAGCCCATTATCTCAGTATTAAATCTGAGGAAAGCTTCTCGTTTTTAAAATACCGATCGGACCTTCGCGACATCCTTACCTCACAAGAGTCTGGATTGAATGGCGAGGATATCGAGGGATATTATAATAAGCTGAATTTTTATGGACTAAACTCATATTCGAAATTTTCTCACTTATTATTCTTTGAAAATTACAATTCTGTTGTCGATAGATATCTCACGTTAATTCGAGTGTTTAGATTGATCTTGACAACCGATGATGTACCCCTGAATCTCTTTTCGTTTGTACAAAGTAAAATAAAATATTTGCGTAAGAAAATTAATGATAAAAACATCGATAAGCTTGCAATTTTGTGTAGCGCTCAGGAAATAGAATCTATCAATGTTGAAAAGAGTAGGCAAGAAATTGTTGATGCGTTTGTAGGCGGAAATTATCATAAGGCCATTGAGATTCTGCGATTGGAATTAATCAACGATCCATCGGTGTTCGAACATTATATTATTTATGCATTATCGTACCTGTATCTTAACAAAAGTTTAGTTGCGCCAGTTGCCGGGATCAATCTTCAGTCTAGGATAATTAGTGCTATTTACAACGTGTTGTCGCGCGGGGAGGCACCAGACGACAGTTTATCGTTCTTGAATAGATTAACTTTACAAATAGCAAATTTTTCGATTGCACCAAGTGTACACAATTTTGTATCGTCAGAATCTCCGACGAATTCATTACCATGGAAGGCTTTTGACAGCTTTTCATACAGTGCGACCTATACAACCTTCGGTGAGTCAATTATTAACAAGAAAGCGAAGGAAGAATACTATGAAGGATTGTTGTCTATCATGCCAGATTCTATTTCAGCTAAACTAGATGTAAATAAAAGTCTGAGAGGCCGCTACGATTTTAGTCCAATTGAGCTCCCCGTTGAATCCGCAATGTTGGAAGAGGCTTTGGCATTATCAGCGGAAAAATATTTTAAGAGATCGTTGCCTATATGGACTGATCTATATAATGAATATGACCAAATCGTTCCGATATTTGAAGTTGTTGCAAATGGGCTGTTTTTTGACCTATGTGCCAGCAATTTACTTGATTCGGCAATTGACATATATATTAGAACCTACTTTCAGAATAAAATTATAGCAAAAAAAATAAATTGCTTGCCCTTACACGATTCGATTCGTAAATCCAAATTCCGCAATGTATCTCCGACTATCAACCTGCCAATATTCTACACATTAAGCGGATCTGACGAAAATGAAAGACATACAGCATATGAACGATTTAATGTCTCCATTGGCATTGAGCGGGCATCACAGCTACCCATGAATGTAATATCTGAGGATCTTCGAAAGGCAATATTTTTCCTTTCTAACACGTGTACGATTGAGTTGTTCAAACACTCAATATTCATTGACGGTACTAAGGAGCGCTACACGGAAAGGATTCAAATTCTACAACTCCTTAGTCAGATAGACCCATTGAATAGTTTTGCTTATGCTGAAGAGCTTAACGGTCTAACTGAGAAGTTAATTATTCTTGATGGGCTTCAACAATTGGACGAAAGCAAAATTTACGTGAATGAACAAGGCCTGCTTATTTCTGAGTTAGCCGACTATGAAGGTATATTTAATAGATTTAGGACTATCACAAAAATGGTTAAAAATACCGATGTCCTATTCCTAGACGTCCGAAGCGGTAAACTTAAAAGTATTAGCTCTGTCGAGGGAAAGGATGGTTCGTCGGAAAATAAGGTGTTCTCCTCTCATCCTTTGACAGACGTTTTTGAGGAGCTCTTTAATATTGTGAAAGATAAGTTCTTAAATAGTAACTTTGGCATCACTGCCTATCTGAGTACCCGTATCCGTCACGGCGAGCTTTTAGGAGTGCTTCGGCCAATCTTTGAAAGGAACTTTTTGATTTCTAATAAAGACAATTTGACAGGAGTTTATCAGCGAGTTGATCATTGGGACGACAGGTATGGTTATCTGAGTGACGACGCTCGCGCGGAACTTCAAAGGGTACTTGCTAAATTTTCTGAAGTTATTGATCTAGAGATTCAAAAGTTAATTCGGGTTAATCTACAAATTTCTGTTGATCCCATCGAAGAAAATCCGGCTTGGTTTGATTACTACTTCAGTCCGACAGCACTTACTATTTTTGCAACGGGAATGCGAGAGGTCCAGAGTTACTCGGAGTTCTTGAACAAGGTGATTGCTATTCTCTGGGGCCGAACAGACGACAATCTAGGATTGATTAGAGAAAAGATTAATACAAATATTAAATCAGACTTTAATACTTTACTTAATAAGTTGGATAGTGATCTTTCCGCTGTTATTGCAAGGCAACAAATACCTGAGGTTTACACTAATATTACTACTTGTCGTACGGAGGTACAGAATGCCCTAGATAGAATTGCGAGTTGGTTCAATCGGTCTGGCACTACTACTAATGACTTTACAGTGGATCGTGTTGTAACCGTCGTCCTGGAAAATTTACAACATGGATTTCCTTCAAAGCGGATTGACCTAAGAAAAGCTATCAAGAATGATTGTATGATTAAGGGCGAGTATTATCCTCATTTTGCAGATCTTTTCCGTATTTTCTTCGAAAATATCCTAAAACACTCTACGAATGTTCCTTCGGTCATGACGGAACTTTTAGTAGATTACTCCGATTCAATCATATCTATCGTCATTAGTAATTCTGACCCAGATCCGGATAAACTAGACAAATCTTCTTACCATGGAAGTCCGATAAATCAGATTAAGATTTCATCTGAGGGAAAGTCAGGGTTTCATAAGGCAAGGAAAATTATTATATCCGATTTGAAGAATAGAGACAATATGTTTTCTGCGGAGATTGAAAATGGTTTATACACCGTTAAAGTTCAAATAAACACTAGTGACCTCATACGATGAATGTATTATTAATCGAAGATAATCAGTATAAGGCGGAACAGCTGACAAAGTTCATGCAGACAGAGTTTCCCGATATTTCGCTAACCATTAAAGGGTCGTACAACAGTGGTCTGAAAGAACTTATCCTTCGCAACATTTACTCATTAGTGTTACTAGATATCAGTATGCCGACATACGATGTGTCTCCTGGTGAACCAGGTGGCGAGCCCATTCCACTAGCAGGTAAATTAATCTTAAAAGAGCTTTTTCTTAGAGATATCGACATTAATGCAATCGTCGTGACTATGTACGAGAATTTTGTAGATGGTACTCGTTTGCAGTCACTTCATGAACAGTTCCTTATTGATTTTGGAAGCAACTATCGAGGGTATGTATATTTTTCCCCAGGAGATGACAGTTGGAAGGAAGTACTTAAAAATTCAATTCTAAGAGTGTTATGATAAGAATTTTAGTTGTTGAAGACAACGAATATAAGCTTGATACTGTTAGAAAGCTTCTGACTGAGGATTTAATGATCAACAATGAAAATGTCGATATTGCCACAAGTATAAAGAATGCGAAGAAATTACTTTATAGCAATAGTTACGATCTTTTAATATTAGATCTCGTTTTGCCACTCGAATTGGGGGATCATCCAACGCCAGAAAAAGGTGCTGGTTTTCTGAGTGACATAAATTCAAATCCAAACCTGAACGCTCCAGCTCACATTATCGGACTAACGCAGTACGAGGAATTTCAGTCGCGTTTCAGTGAACATTTTAGTACACATTTATGGTACCTAATTAACTATGATGCTTCGTCAATAAACTGGCAAGACAAGTTGAAGAATCTCGTTAATCACCTACTTAATATCAGAAAAAGCTATAATGCTAGGAATCTTCAGACGGGAACTTTTGATGTAGCTATTATTACGGCCTTGAGCCAGCCCGAGTTTGATAAAGTTTTGGATCTTGCTGCTGATTGGGTTGCGATAAAATTAGAAGATGATCCGGTAATCTATCACACAACTGACTTTGTTAAGGATGGGAAGATTTTAAAGGTTGTGGCAGCTTCTGTAGACCAAATGGGCGTTACGGCTTCTGCGAGCCTTACGACCAAGATTGTCCTTAAATTCAGGCCAAAGTACATTTTTATGTGTGGTATATGTGCCGGCCTGAAAGATCGAGGGCTCAATTTTGGGGATATTTTGATTGCAGATCAATCATGGGATTATGGGAGTGGGAAAATGAGAGATGTTGAAGGCTCTGATGACGTTGTGTTTGAGCCCGATCCAAGGCCAATTATTTTGAACCCAGATTTAAGATCAAAAGTTAATAATTTTTTGAGAAAGGCAGATATCCTATCAGGCATACAAAATTCTGCGAGATACCATAAGCCTCCTTTTGCTTTGAAAGCGAAAATGGGCCCAATTGCGTCCGGATCTTACGTTATCGCAAGTTCCGGTATCTTGGATGACATAAAGGCTCACAATAGAAAACTTTTAGGAGTTGAGATGGAAGGATACGGACTATATTATGCTGCTCAATACACTCTTGGTGAACAAGCAAAAGCAATGATGGTCAAATCAGTTTCAGATTTTGGGGATAACATGAAAAATGATGATTTTCAAGACTATGCTGCTTATACAAGTGTTCAATTTGTTTTTAAATTCATTATGGAGGAACTGATATAGTTAACATTGATCAGAATCAGATCTCATCTATTTTGAATTAATAAGAAGTTTTGTTTTAAAGTAGGCAGCCATGTTAAATATTGCGTCTCTAGATGAAGATGCGGCAGAATACTATTTATGAGTACGCATTTAGGTCGAAAATTGTGTAAATCAAGCAAATCCGCCTTTGTAATGATAATTACTTATAAAGTGCTGGCACCGAACTGATTTCTTGTTACATAGAAAGTTAGCAAGCGCTGAACAGAAGCCAGCGCTTACCTAGGAATTCGATCAGATTTCCTTCAACCGCTCCCGCAACCCCTTCATATCCTCGCTAATCTTCACATCCAATATCTTAGCATAGATCATAGTCTGCTTCAACGACCTATGCCCTAGCATCTTCGAAACCGTCTCAATCGGAACCTTATTACTCAGCGTCACTGTCGTTGCAAACGTATGCCGAGCAATATGGAAAGTCAGCGTCTTTGAAATCCCGCACAGGTTAGCAATCTCCTTTAAGTAAGCATTCATCTTCTGATTACTCAGAACCGGCAGCACAACGCCAGCCGCACAGCATTGCGGATGATCTTTATACTTCTCAATAATTTCCAGGGCCGTATCCAGCAGCGGAATGCGTGTAGGCGCATCCGTTTTCTGGCGGGTAGTGTCAATCCATGGCTCACCGTCCATCCCAACAACAATGTCCGTGGTCTTCAATTGCTTCACATCTACATAAGCAAGTCCGGTGTAGCAGCAGAACAAAAAGATGTCCCGCACCTGGCCGATTCTTTCAACTTCAAATACTTTCTCAGTAAGTCGTTTCAACTCGTCCCTGGATAGCGGGTTCTTCACAACTTCTTTCTTCGTCAACTTAAATCCTTGAAACGGATCTTTCTTCAACCATTTGTTATTAACGCAGATCAGCACAACCTTTTTTAAGTTGCTCATATACTTGATGGCTGAGTTATGGTTGCAGCCTCTGGCACTTCGCAACCAAAAATTAAATTCAGTAATGAATTCATAATTCAAGTCCTTGATCGGCATGTCATCCTTCTTGTACTTCCATTTAATGAAAGAAGCGGTATGTTCCCTAGCGGTCTTATACCGCTTCAAAGTGAGCGGAGCAAACTCTTGTCCGACGAGCGCTTCCATCTGCCCATTATGGTGCGCAAAGACTTCGAGGATCGTGCGAGTTTCATTGCTCTTTCCTAGCAATATGTTTTTTAGCCCTTCCGCAGAAATTTCCTTATCATCCTCTGTAAGGATTTTCTTGGCCTGGTAAACTTTGGCAGTGAGCATATCCAAATACGAATTGAGCGTCTTGGCGTCTTCCTTGTTTCCAGCTGGACGTCCGACTGATGAATTCCACCTTTCAGTATTCCATAACTTCTTGGTAGATAGCTCGGCGACTTTGCCGTCGACGGTAATTCGCAGGTAAACGTAGCGAACTGTTCCTTTTTGATTTCTGGCGGGCTTTAAATAGAAAAGCAGGCCAAATGTTTTCTCCAACATAACACAAGCGTTTAAAAGTGGTTAAATATCGAATTACCACGCTTGCCAATCAAGATGTTTACGCCGTAAACATCTTGCTATCAATTTGTTATGCCGTTTCCAGTGAGTCTTTTTCTCAAAGTGAGTGAACTACACGAAAGACTCACTGGAAACATGGGAATTTTTGCATTTTTTGATACTATCTGAAAAACAAAAATGCCCATAAATCATTGATTTACAGGCATTTTGTTTGACTTTGAACTTATTTCAAGGGAGGGAGACGGGTCTCGAACCCGCGACCTCTAGAACCACAATCTAGCGCTCTAACCGACTGAGCTACAACCTCCGTTTTCGGATTACAAAAGTAGGAAAAGGTTTGAAGGTTACAAGGGAATTACCTAGATTTTTTTCAACCTTCAACCCTTTTCCTTTAGTTATCGTCGATTATTTGTTCGCAACGTAAAGTGCGTCAGCAGCTTTCCAGTCAACTACACTCCAATATGCATCTACGTAGTCGGGACGTTTGTTTTGATATTTCAGGTAATATGCGTGCTCCCACACGTCAAGACCGATCACTGGAGTGCCTTTTACTTCAGCAAGATCCATTAACGGATTGTCTTGGTTTGGAGATGATGTAATTGCGACTTCACCACCCGCTTTTACAATAAGCCATGCCCATCCTGAACCGAAACGGCCTATTGAAGCTTTTTTGAACTCGTCTTTGAAGGCAGCAAATGAACCAAATTTTGCGTTGATAGCTGTTGCCAGTTCCCCAGTCGGTTCTCCACCTCCAGAAGCTGAAAGAGATCTCCAGAAAAATGTATGGTTCCAGTGGCCTCCGCCGTTGTTACGAACCGGTGCCGGAGCTTTGCTGATATTTGCCAACAATTCTTCAAGACTTTTGCCTTCAAGTTCTGTTCCTGCAACTGCAGCATTCAAATTTGTAACATATGCCTGGTGGTGGCGGTCATGATGTATTTCCATTGTTAATGCATCAAAGTGCGGCTCCAATGCATTATTTGCGTACGGTAAGGGATCAAGAGTAAATGCCATTTTAATTAAGGTTTATTGGTTGTTAAAGTTATATCGTATTGATTGAACAGCAGAATGAAGGTTTATGTTCTTAACCCTTTAAAAAACTTAAGAAGCAATTCTTTGCTCTCTTCCGCCATTATTCCTTTTATTAGCTGAGTTTTAGGGTGTAAAATTTTCATACCATGACGCGCAAAGCCGCGCTTTTCGTCCTCTGCACCGATCACAATCCGCTTCATTTGTGTCCAGTATAGCGCTCCTGCACACATTACGCAGGGCTCCAAAGTCACATATAATGTGCAATCGGTCAGGTATTTTCCACCCAAACTGCCCGATGCGGCAGTAATAGCCAACATTTCGGCATGGGCCGTCACATCGTTCAATTTTTCGGTTTGATTATACCCTTTCCCAATTATCCTTTCACCTGAAACCACGACCGCTCCAACAGGGATTTCACCCTCTTCATATGCCTGAGTCGCCAACTGAAACGCCATAGCCATAAAATAACGATCTATAATATCGGTTTGAATGTCCATTTTTAGCTTTAAGCGATTATGGGTTAGTGATTTGCGCATTATCGTCAAAGCTCAAAAAACATCTTAACTTATGCTGCTAACGTATTTCACTCGTCACTTACCAACAAAAATGGGATATTATTGCCAAGCAATGAATATCCCATTCTAATTTCTTATATAAATTTTAAGGCTTAATCACCTTATGTGTTTCTTTCAAGTCTGCATTTCCGACCCTAATCAGGTACAGTCCTGAAGGATAAGTATTGAAATTCAGGTTATTGATTTTCTCTTTTGAAGAACGATGTTGCAGAATTTGCCCATTCATATTCATTACGTCCACAGAGACGCCCGCATCCTCGATTTTGCCGATAATCTCTACAGTGCATTGGTCATGGACCACCGTTGGATATACCTTCGCCCAATCTTTAACGGGAGGTTCAACGCCTAATATCGGATCAACCTGTACCCTTGCCGTTCCTTCCACCCTACCACTTCCACAAACATTGGTTACTGAAGATATCTTATATGTCGTCGTCTTCGCGGGCGCTACCACGACAGTATATGGGCTTGATCCGGCGTTGATCAACGAATCGGCTGTCCCGTTGTTCAGGTTAAATGACCACGGACCTGTGCTTGTCAGGGTTATAGACAACTGAGCAGTTTCTCCGATAACTATCGTTTGAGATCCTGAAATAGTGGCTACTGCCAGCGGCTTAGCCGTAATAGGAATTTGACTTACACTACCTTTTACGGTGAACGCAGCATCCGTTCCCTCGCTAACAACTCTTACAACATAGTTTCCACCTTTTGTTGTGTCCGGGAAAGTGGCTGTGATGGTGCTTCCGTTTACAACCGATGGTATCGAATAAAACATAGTATCCGCCGACTGAGGTGCTATCTGTACTTTAAACTGATTAGCAGCAGGGAAATCGCCTGATTTTTGGAAAAGAACCTGGAATGTTTTTCCGGCACATGCTTCTGCAACCGATGGATTACCCGTTGTAATTGTAGGCACCTTGACAGTCACAGTAGCTGTTCCTAAAGGAATACCTTTTCCACAAGCATTTGAAACTTCAGTAACACGGTAAGTTGTCGTTACGCTAGGTCTTACCTGCACATCCAGATTCTGAGTAGATGTTTCTCCCGTTTTGCCATCTGATAATACATATTTCCACGGACCATCGCTGGTAAAATCAATTCTCACTGATGCTGTGCCCCCCAGGTCAATCGTAGAATTACCGGATATACTTGCTGAAGGAAGTGCTTTGATGTGAACTTTTATCTCCTCTTTCGGACTCTCGCAACGATTCGCGGCTCCGGTTTGGGTTACATAAAAAGAGTAATCTTCCACCTTTTCTGTAAATGGAGTGAATGGTGTGCTCTGTGATTCTCCTGTTGTAGTTCTATACCATTTCAATTCATTTCCGGTTGCAGTCAACTGTTGTGCGGTTTCTCCCTGACAAAATGCTAAAGCCGTAGTTGTTTGTGGAACAGGAGTTGTGTTGATAGTCACATCAATTTTCGCCCGATCGCCTAAACATCCGTTTAATGTCTGAGCAACATAGTACGACGTTGTCCCACCTACCTGAGTGGAAGGAACTGGCGCATCACCTGAGGAACTGCCTCCAGTTGCATTCGTTCCAAACCAATTTAAACTAGCGTTAGCGACAGGAGTTGCAGTCAATGGAACTGCCGGTACAAATTGACAGTATACCACGGGCGTCGCCGTTACAGCTGGTAGCGCAGGTAAAGGCTTCACAAGTACACTCTTTTTAACGCGCGTTGCACTTTCACACTTGTTCAAATCTACCTGAGTTGCATAGTATATGGTTTCACCGGCCGTTTTAAGGTTTAGCGTTGGAACAGTTGTTTCGGCAGTACCACCAGTAAGGGCTTTATACCATTTAACAGTATTGCCACCCACGGTAGCATCAAATGTATATGTTTTGTCAGCTCTCTCCTGGCACAATGCTTCTGAGGTCACAACAACACTGGCAGGAAGGCCATTTGTTTTAACATCCAATTTAGCTTTCGGACCTTCACACGCAAGCGTCGGACCTGTGTAACTAGCTGTTTGTGTTACGTAATAACTTACAGTTCCTACGGTTGTAGTGAATGGTATTGGAGCACTCGGCAGTTCAGTTCCTGCCGCGTTATACCATGTCAAATTTGTTCCAGTGGCTGTCAACGCTGTTGCGCCTGTCTGGTTCTGGCAATATGCCACTGGTGTCGTAACTGTTGGCGCTACCGGAGCGGCCTTTATTTCCAATGAAACCACAGCTCTTGTAGCACTTTCACAACCGTTCACTGTTTGGGTTACATAATATTTATTGGTTCCGCTGGTTGCTGTCACCACCGCTGGAACAGTTTCAGATCCTTGGCCGCCCGAAGCAGCGCTATACCATAAAAGCGATGTCTTAGGAGTCACCGCATTTAGCAATACTGATGAAGCCACTGTTGCATCTTCACAAACCGATGCCGGTGCAGTAACAGTTGGCGCAGCTGGAGTTGCCTTCACTTTCACGTCAATTCTTGAACGTTCGCTTTCGCAATCATTCAAAGTTTGGCTCACATAAAATATCTGATTTCCTGCAGTCGTGGTTAAAGGTGTTGACGACACAGTTGTATTTCCAGTCAAGCTGCTATACCATTTCAATGCGGTACCTGATGCAGTTAGCGGAGAAGCTGTTTCCCCAACACAATATTCAACTGGATCCGCACTTACTCCTGGAGCTGGCGTTTTATATACATTAACTACAATCTCTTTCTTTGTACTCTCACACTTGCCAGTCTCCGTCTGTGTCACGTAGTATTTGGTAGTAGTTGTTGTGCCGACATTTAAGTTTGGCACGGGAGCATTAGCCAATAATGTGCCCGCAGCATTGTACCATTTAATTATAGCTCCTGTTGTTCCAGTAGCCGTGAGGGCTGGAGCTGTTGTTGTACTTGCACAATAGTTAACAGGGGTTGCAGAAGTTGGCTCAGCAGACAAAACACATGCAGTAACCACAACATCAATTTTCGCACGTGGACTTTCACACCCATCCGGCGATGCCGATTGAGTGACCCAATAACTTTTTGTACCAGCTGCTGTCGTTAGAGGTGTGGGAGCAGCCCCAAGAGCAGTTCCTCCAGAAGCAACTGAATACCATTTCAAATTTGTGCCAGTGGCTGTAAGCTGAGTAGCTGATGCACCCATTGTATAATTCACAGTGGAGACTACAGTTGGAGCCACTGGTGCTGCCACCACTTTTACGGTTACTTTAACTTCCGCACTAGCACATTTCATGGATTCATTAGACCACACATAGTAATCTTTTGACCCAACTGTTGCTGTTGAAGGAATAGGAGTGTCAGTTCCTGTCGTGGCACCATCTCTCCACCCGTAAAAATTCACATTGAAATCATAATTCTGGATAGTTCCCTTTAGTAAATCTTCCGTAACAGTAGAATTTTGACATATATCCCCAGGATTTGTAATAATTGGTGTTGCACTCACATATCTAGGTATGATATAAACTTCCGCAGCACTACTTTCACAGCCACCAACTGTCTGGGTAACCAAATAACTTGGCGCCGCAGGTAATCCATATGATCCACCGGATGCGACAGGAAGGGTTGGTGCCCCGGACAATAATGTCTTCACGGGAGGTGTGGAAGGAAGAAAAGAGTACCACTTTAAGGCGGTCCCAGTGGCAGTTAAGGTTAATGCTGCGGCTCCTTCACAACGATAAATATCTTTTTGCGTTACTGGTGCCGCCGGTGCTGCATTGACTGTAAGAACAGCACTAGCTGTTCCAATAATTGCGGGAGTTGCAGACGATACAACCCTAACTTTGTAGCCAGCTCCACCCGCTGCATCAAAAGGTATTCTTGCGTCAATGGGATTCTCAGAATTAACAGAACCTATCTCAACAGCACTTGCAAATGAACCAGCCGCATCAGAGAGTTGAGCTTTAAAAACCGTCCCTCCGGGGAAAGTACCTGTTAATTCAAAAGGTACTGAAATAGAACTTCCTGCGCAGTAAGTAGTTGGCGAAATAGTAACAGTTGTAATTGTTTGAGCGAATGAAGCAGCTATTCCTAATATGATAGCAAAATTTATTAGTATGGCTTTTCGAATAAACGTATTTTTCATGAATATGGCTTAAGTGTCTTACCCTCTTTTCCTTGGCGGCAAAGTTAGAGATAATTTTACAAAATATGTTCGACAAAGTCCTAGTGAAGAGGGCTTTTCCGTTCAATGATGGAGGAGTAAACAGCATCCTGAATCCGTCGGCGGACTCTCTGCGTGTTTATGAGTGAATTTTCAGGGTCGGGGTGTACGCGATTGGAAAGAAATACAAATACCAGGTCTTCTTCCGGATCCACCCACACCATCGCGCCGGTAAATCCGGTATGGCCAAAGGAATTGACAGAAGCCAGAGGAGAAACATATGAGCTGTTTCCGTCAAGCGGAGCCTTGTCCCAGCCCAACCCTCTGTGATGTCCCTGATCGTATAGTTGTGAAAAAAGCGGGACTGTTTCCGGTTGGAATATCTGAACTCCGCCATATTTACCTTTCCACAAATTCATTTGAAACAAGACCGCAAGGTCTCGGGCAGCTCCAAAAAGGCCGGCATGCCCTGATACTCCGCCTTGTTCGGCCGCCATTTGGTCATGAACTGTTCCCTGCAAAAGCTGGCCTCTGTATCGGTAATCCTGCTCGGTAGGGGCAATCTGTTTTTGCGGAAATTTTTGAAGTGGCTTAAAACCCAGATAGTTTGTGCCGATGGGATCATATACATTGGTAGAAACATAGATATCCATTGGAACTGCGGTAATACGTTCCACCACTTTTTGTAACGTCAAAAATCCGAGATCGCTATAAAGAAAACCGTAGTCGCCTGATTTTCCCCTTTTATTGTTCATGGGAGATTTCACGACCCATTTCCATACAGAATCTCTGAGAGCCTCTTTGGCAAACAATTTGGGCGCCACCTGCAAATTGTAAACACTATCCTGGCGACTGCTATAATATTCAGGCAGCAGTCCACCAACAGGTGTTTTAGTTCTTTCCCACAAGGAAGGATAAAAAGAAATCATTCCGGAGCGATGAAGCAAAAGATCGCGAATCGTGATCTTTTCTTTTGATGTTGCAAGCAGTTCCGGTAAATAGTGTGAAGCACGCTGGTCCAGATCAATCTGCTTACGATCATACAAAAGCATAATGGCTTGCAAGGTGGCCGACACTTTGGTCAAAGATGCCAAATCGTATAATGTCTCTGGAGTTACTCTGTCCGGAGTTCTGTAATCCAAGCCACCGAATTGCTTTTCGTAAACTACTTTCCCATGTCTCGCAACCAATATTTGACAGCCCGGAAACGCGCGGTCGGCAACGGAAGCCGCAGCTAACCCATCAATTGCTTTCAAGGTCGCACTGTTCATACCCACACTTTCAGGAGTACCAAAAGCCAGGCGATTCAGAGCGTTTGTCTCAATCCCACTTCCAACTTTGTAAGACAAGACAGAAACGGGCAATTTACCTGTCGCCCGGAGAGCTCCGAATATTACCTGAGGAACAATTTCCTGAGAGTCAGTACCATCCTGATTGGCACAAATAATGCCGTCAGCTTCCGGGAAAAATTGAATACTATATGGAGTCCCAAACAAACACAAAATCACTTTTTTGCCCTGCTGTCTCAATTGTGTGACAAAGGCGGCTGTTTCAGAAGAGATACCGTAATACCTGCGTGGATTGGAAGATATACCATGAATATCAACCACCACAATATCATAGGCTTCCACATTACTGATCATCTGCGTGATATCCCCCTGATTTGCTGGTTCACCGTAGAATGAGAACGGCCTAACCGACTTATAAAAAGACATCATTTTTTGAAAGGCCGAATTGCTGCCTTCCCCAATACTTACAGTCGCGATTTTAAGATTTTCAACTGATTTTAAAGGAAGGATATTATTGTCATTTCGCACCACGGTCATCGAAGCTTCGCAAAGATCCCTATATAGTCTTTTGCTCTCTTCCTTATTAAGATCCTGATACAAATTGGCCAGCTCAACCGGTTTAAACTTGCTGAGCCCCGCCCAATATTTGGCTTGCAGAATTCTCTTGACCTTATCCTCTATAATTTTCTCACTGATCTGCTTTTGATCGATCGCGTCTTTGATTTTCGCGATCGTCTCCGCTACGTTTTCAGGGTATAACAAAACATCGTTTCCGGCAACCAGAGCTTTCAGATTCACATCAGCAGCACGGCCATTTTTCAGAACACCCTGCATATTCATGGCGTCGGTAAAAACCAGGCCTCGGAATCCAAGCTCTTTCCGAAGAAGACCTGTCACCATTTTTTCAGAAAGGGAGCTGGCTACCTGGGAAGAATTATCGACCGACGGAACATATAGATGACCGCTCAAAACACCCATCAGGCTATCTGCAATCATCCGCTTGTATGGATACAAATCCAGCTCCGAAAGTTCTTCTGCCGAATGCTTTAGCACAGGTAATGTAAAATGTGAATCGCTGTCCGTATCTCCATGACCAGGAAAATGTTTCGCCGTGGCAATGATGCGATTCCTTTGCAAGCCTTTCATATATGCAATCGCCTTACGGGTTACATTTTCGCGATCTTCACCAAAAGAACGGATACCGATGACAGGATTTTTAGGATTGCTATTGATATCCGAAACAGGCGCGAAATTGATCTGAATACCCAGTCTCTTACACTGCTGCGCAATATCCGCTCCCATCCTAAAGACCAATTCATCGTCCGAGATAGCACCTAACACCATTTGTTTTGGAAACGAAATAGTACTATCCAAGCGCATCCCAAGTCCCCATTCTCCATCGATTCCTATGAAAAGTGGCACACGGCTTTCAGACTGATATCTATTGGTGAGTCCTGCCTGAGCCAATGGGCCGCCCTGGAAGAATATCAAGCCACCGATATGGTAGTCATTGATCAGTTTATCTATATACTTATAATGATTTTCGTCTCTGTTTGAAAAGGTTGCGATCATAAAGAGTTGACCAATCTTCTCTTCAAGGGTAAGGGAATTGAGTGTACTGTCCACCCACTGGCTTTCAGGAAGCACTAGTACCGGACTTGAGATTTTCCTGACAACCTTTTTGGATTTTTCTTCTACCGGAGTCTCCGGTTTCAAAATTTCCGGTAATGCCGTAGACATTAGTTTCCAAGCCACGGCAACCAGCGAACTCAAAACTAATATTACAACTATACTAACTGTAAACCCAAATCGGCGCTTAAACCAATACTTCATATCACTATTAACTTACTGATTCTTAGAGGAAGTTCCTTTACACGGGTTAGACTTTTAAATTTACCCCAGGTCACTTTTACAATTATAACAATTTAAAATATGAATAAATCCATGAAAAATCGATTTTAAGACAATTCTAATATTCTAATCTGCTTAAACCAGGTGCCCCATAACTAAGTAGTAGTCAGCCTTTTGAAAATCTCTTCCAAACTTTCTCCACCGCTTCGCAGTTCATCTAGACTGCTATCCTGCACCACTTTCCCTTTGTTGATCACTATCACCCGGTCGCAGAGTGCTTCCACTTCCTGCATGATATGGGACGAGAACAAAACTGTTTTATTTCTCCCGGCTGTGCGGATCAGGTTTCTGATTTCAACGATTTGATTCGGATCCAAACCAGTCGTT
Organism: Dyadobacter sp. HNCC25DJ184; assembly: GCF_056895215.1. Lineage (NCBI taxonomy): Bacteria > Pseudomonadati > Bacteroidota > Cytophagia > Cytophagales > Spirosomataceae > Dyadobacter > Dyadobacter sp. HNCC25DJ184. Next base: position 324,308 of record NZ_JBXHAQ010000004.1, read on the forward strand.
GGTTCATCAAGTATCAAAACCTGAGGGTTGTGAAGAAACGATTGCGCGAGTCCAACTCTTTGCCGATATCCTTTGGAAAGCTCACCTATTTTCTTCTTTTTTTCGACATCCAGACCACACAGACTTATAATTTCATCGACTCTGTTTTTGAGTATATCTCCACCCAGGTTATAAAGTTTCCCTGTAAAAAGAAGGAACTCACGAACGTACATATCCAAATACAACGGATTGTGTTCAGGCAGGTAGCCGATGGATCGTTTTGATTGGATTGACTGAGTTACAACATCAAATTCCGAAACATATGCGTTTCCGGATGTGGGGGCAAGATATCCCGTCAACATCTTCATGGTTGTCGACTTTCCCGCACCATTCGGCCCTAGAAAACCTACTATTTCACCCGGCTTCAAGGAGAACGAAATACCGTCTACAGCGCGCTGAGAACCATAAATTTTTGTGAGATTTTCTACCCTTATCGACATCCTTTTCTTTAAAAATTACCGTAGGATATGGATCCTGTGGCACAGCTGGTTATAAAAAAACCGTCTGATAAAAATCTTATCAAACGATTTTTTGCCACAAAGAACACACTTACTGTTCAGACTTTCAAGAATAATTTGTTCCGGTACAGTAAATACATAAAGGCCCACTCTACCGCAATGAAGGCAACAACCTCGCCCACTTTTTCGACCGATTCGGGCAGAAGACTTAATATTCCGCCAAATAGTGCCTCAGCCGTATATCCAAAGCTGATAAAACTACCAACCATATATATGACGATCGAATTCATCCCTATCACGACAAAGAAGAAAGTCCATTTGCGGTAATTCATGACATCTATGATCCAATAAAACAGAGCCAGTAGCAGTGTGCTGAAACCTCCGGCGCAAAGCACAAACGAGCTTGTCCACAAATTCTTATTGATCGGGAAAAAGTAGTCCCAAACCATACAAAGTAGCAAACTAACAACGCCCGCCGCTATCAGATATATCACTTTGGTATTTTTAGAAAGCACTGCCTCCGAAGTTCTCAGAAGCTCTCCTGCAAAAATCCCCATGAGCCCTGTGGCAATGGCAGGAATGGTTGAAACGAGTCCTTCAGGATCATGAATCTTTTCATGGAGTCTCCCCGGCAGGATCAATTTGTCAAAATAACTGGCCGGATTGCATTCAATAGTAAGAAAACCTGCGCCGCAGCCAGGAACCGGATATAACATCATAAATGCATAATAGCCAATCAAAATTCCTGCGAACCATATCCAGCGTGCCCGAAAGCCAAAATATAAATAGATGATCTGTGCGAACATTCCCGCCAAACCGATACGAGCCAAAACACTCGGATACCGTATCTGAGACCATTCTTTTTCAAAAATTCCGTTGTTGTAAATAATACCAAGCAGTACCAGAATTAACCCTCTCTGAATAACCTTTTTGATCAGGTCAGAAGGTAGCGCCCCTTTTTCCAGCCGACTCCCCAGCGAGAACGGCGTCGAAACACCAGCCATAAACAAAAAGGTTGGGAAAATCAGGTCATATGCGCGGAAACCATTCCACGAGGGATGGGTTAACTGATGAGCAATTACGATTGCCCACGACCAACCGGTCACTTTCGCGAGTACATGAAATAAATCTTCACCGCCTGATATCCAGAACATATCGAAACCGCGGAGGGTGTCGAGCGACAGAAGTCTTTTGGATGCCTTGTTTTCGGGGACTGAATCCGGAATAGACTCAGGGGAATTAAATTCGGTATTTGCCAACATGAATCAAATTTTATTACAGGAAAAAGAAGTATTTCCAATATAACTACTGACTAAGCTTCTAAATATACCATAATGAAATGAGTGAAAAATCGCATTGTTTAAAAAATTATATTAGTCAAAAATCAAATGATACTTTCGCCGGATACCGATCGGCTTTTCAAAAAAATCTGCCTGGAAATGCCATTCGATATATCGATTTGCAAACGTGCACGTTTATATGATCGAACAAAATTCCCCGCTAGTCATGAAAAAATATTGGTCGCTGATCGTACTGTGTATCTTATTTTCAAGTTCTTCTTTCGCTCAGAAATCAGCAAGTTCTTCTTCCTCATATGAAGAGAGAGACAACTCGAATAGCAAGCTGAATACCAAGCGTTTCGAAAAATATCTGAATCAGCATAAAGCCGAGCTCAATCTCTCCAAACGGCAGATAAAAGATTTGAATAAAATCGACCGGCGATATGCCAAAAGAGACCGAAAACTTTCCAGAAATGATGCCAAAAGACGTGATCACCAAGAATTGGATAAGCTGAAACGAGAAGAAATGCTGGACGTTCTGACTAACGAACAACAGGATCAATTGCAGGCCTTGATCAAAAAAGGACGATTCAGCCTGGATCAGCTATTCGGCAGATAATATATCTCACTTTTTCCCGGTTTTCCCGAGCCATAATAATGCGTTGGTAATCAACTGACAAGATTCAGGACTCGAAAAGGTGAACGACAATTCTTTGTTTGTTTTGTGCTCGTAATCAATGTCATTGTGCCCCATATTGAAATAGATCATTTTGAATTTCCTGTTAGTCCATACGATCGGATAATAGCCGCTGTGCCATATTTCATGCAATTTCGGCCCCGTTCCGAGTGGAAAACTTGAACTGTCGACCGACAATAGAATATCAATATCAGGGTTAGCTTTCAAATCATTCTCCCAGCGATACCATTCACTAGGCGCAGTTTTGATGATGGAAGCGAGATTTTTTGTTGCGGGATGGTTTAGATTTTCGACTTTCAGAAATGCTGAAGTCGGTCGCCAGGTATTGCTCTTATATTGACCTGAACCCAGAAAAACATTGTGATACCAGTCCCAGTTTTGAGGATATGCAGAGGGGGTCAAAGCAAAAGCCGCAAAATGAAACCCTATCCAGCCACCGCCCTTTTCTATATATTGTTGGAAGGCAGCTCGTTGTTCAGGCGTTTCTGGTCGGGTGTCGAGGAAAATAACGACCTGATATTGAGATAGAAATTGGTAATTCAGGTTATTCCAATTGGTGGTAGTGTCATATACAAAATTCTTTTCAGCTGCAATTTTCTTAAACCATGTATTTGCCTCTTTTACAAAACTGATATGCGCCTGGTCATTCTTACCCGTAAAAAATGCAATAGCCTTAAAATCAGGATGTTTTGCAGTTGCAAATGTTGCCTGAAAACTCAAAAGCAAAAAAAATAGACACAAACACTTTTTAAGGATATACATATCGAACGGCGACGAATATTGAGTTAAGGACTTGACCCTGATGTAAATACCAGGACAACAAAATTTACTGATCGCCTCCATTCCTCTCAGCAATTTTGCTAAATCATGTAATAAAAAAGCCCGCCGAATGTGCTTCAACGGGCTAAGAATTTAGGGAGTGTTTAGTTAGTGGTATATATATTCTCCGGACTCGGCCGTAATCGTCAGCTGTTTTACGTCTGACAGTTCAACTCTTCCAACTATTTGTGCATCTATACCAAAAGATTTAGAAATTTCAATCACCCTTTCTGCATGCTCGGCAGACAGGTAAATTTCCAAACGGTGACCCATATTGAACACTTTATACATTTCTTGCCAGCTAGTACCGCTTTGCTCCTGAATAAGACGGAAAAGTGGCGGAATTGGCAATAGGTTATCTTTAATAATGTGCAAGTTATCTATAAAATGGAGAATCTTGGTCTGAGCTCCACCGCTGCAGTGGACCATCCCATGAATAACATCCCGCATTTCATCCAAAAGCGCTTTTGCAACAGGAGCATATGTACGTGTCGGTGAAAGAATTAATTTACCAGCATTAACAGGCGATCCTTCCACTTCGTCAGTCAGCGACTTCGCGCCGCTATATATCAAATCTATATCAACTTCAGGATCAAAACTTTCCGGATACCTTTCGGCCAGATATTTACCCAAAACATCGTGACGAGCCGAAGTAAGACCATTACTTCCCATCCCGCCATTGTACTCGGTTTCATAATTTGCCTGACCATAAGAGGCCAGCCCGACGATCACATCACCCGCCTGTATATTAGCGTTATCAATTACTTCCGACCGTTTCATCCGAGCGATCACAGTGCTGTTTACCGTCACAGTGCGTACAAGGTCTCCCACATCGGCTGTTTCGCCGCCGGTGCTGTATATTTCAACGCCGTAGCCTCTCAGCATTTCCAAAACCTCTTCCGCTCCGTTGATTACTTCCGCAATCACTTCACCCGGAATCCGGTTTTTATTTCGGTCGATTGTTGATGAATATAACATAGGGCCCGTAGCGCCCACGCACAGCAGGTCATCCGTGTTCATTACAATGGCATCCTGCGCAATCCCTTTCCAAACCGATATATCACCTGTTTCTTTCCAATAAAGATAAGCGAGCGAAGTTTTAGTTCCTGCTCCGTCGGCGTGCATTACGGTACAATATTCCGGATCTCCGGCGAGAATATCAGGCACTATTTTACAAAAAGCCTTCGGGTATATACCCTTGTCAATTTTCTCAATCGCCTTATGCACATCTTCCTTAGAGGCCGAAACACCGCGCTGCAGATACCGGTCAGTTGTTTTCATACAAGTCTTCAATGAATGAATTGGTGAATGAGTGAATGAATGAATATGCCAGATTCAGCCATTTGGCGAATAAAAAGATTACGGCTTACGTAGGGTATGTAAATTGAGCGATAATATTCACTCAATGACTCCTTCTCTCATTCACTCATTGGTTTTCTGCCCCAAAAGTACAAAAAAAGACGGGCGATGTATGAAAAATACGTACTGGGAATTTGATTAAAGCTTTGGTTTCACAGCATCATCCTTTACTTCTGAAAGTAAACGACTTATAAAAAAGCGACTAAAATAAGTCATTTTTAAAATAAAATTTTTAGCAATTACCTTTTAGCTTTACAACTGTGAAGTAGAATTTGAATACACAATATAATCGTCCAAAACGCTTTATATTGACCTATAACCCACTGACCTTCATGCGAAATACAATACAAAAGTCGGTTCTTGCCACCTTTCTTTGCCTAGTTGTCTGCATCACTTCGTCGAAAGGACAAGCATTTCAAAAACCGGCGACTGCTGAATCGGACACACTCGGCACCATGGAATCGCTGGTTTCGTTTGCAACCAAGCATTTACATATACCTTATCGGTCCGGTGGCTCGTCGAAAAGAGGATTTGATTGCTCAGGTTTTGTCCGATATTGCTATAACAAATGGAATATACTTCTTCCACATTCCAGTTCAGCGCAATCTAAATACGGTGAAAAAGTGGATATTGAAGCTGCCCGCCCTGGTGACCTGATTTTTTTCAAAGGTCATAGTTCAAAAAGCAGTCAGATTGGACACGTTGGAATTATCACAGAAGTGCATGACGGATATGTGAAATTTATCCATTCCGCGTGGAAAGGCGGTATCCGTTATGACCTTTTAAGTGCCGATTATTATCACAAAAGATTTGTAGCCATCCGAAGGCTTATAGAATAATAACGTTGATAAAAGTTGGAATCACTGTCTGCCCATCAACTAGCGACGCGCCAATCACTCACATCTTCACAAGAATACCTGTCAGCCAGCCCCTAAAACCTCCCCTTTTATTTAGTTAGTCCAAAAACCTGATTAATTTTACTGCCTGAACTCCACAATTGGCGTTAAATGGTTTACGTAAAGAAAAAAGTAGTGTATTGCGAGAACACTTCGCGATTTGCATTCATCTATTTGCTTTGCGTGCAAAATTTCGTGTGGAATCCTGCTCTAACTATTATTCCAAATTAAACAGCTCGCTTGTCGTCTGTTTTAAATTATACATATTTTGAAACTCTGGCAAAAAGAAAATACCGTCACATCCGAAAGAATCGAACGTTTCACTGTTGGTCGGGATCGGGAAATGGATCTCAACCTTGCTGAATTTGACGTGTTGGGTAATTTGGCGCATGCCGCCATGTTACAAACGATTGATCTGCTCACTTCGGAAGAACTGTCTCAGCTTCAGGCTGAACTTCTTGTGATATATGAACAAACACTGCAAGGTGATTTCGTGATCGAAGATGGCGTGGAAGATGTTCACTCTCAGGTGGAACTGATGCTGACACGGAAGCTTGGAGATACAGGCAAGAAAATTCACAGCGGCCGTTCTCGCAACGACCAGGTGTTGGTGGATATGAAACTATATACCCGCGACAGGCTATATCGTGTCGTGCAGGCGACTGAAAAACTTTTCTTTACGCTGATCAGAAAATCGGAAGCGCATAAGAATGACTTGCTGCCAGGATATACCCATTTGCAAATTGCGATGCCTTCATCTTTCGGACTTTGGTTTGGCGCTTATGCTGAAGGTTTGATCGACGATGTAATCCAGCTTCATGCTGCATTTCGTCTTGCCAATCGAAATCCGCTGGGTTCTGGTGCAGGGTACGGCTCATCTTTCCCCCTGAACCGTCAAATGACCACCGATTTGCTGGGCTTTGAAGATATGCATCATAATGTGGTATATGCACAGATGAGTCGCGGAAGAACGGAACAGGCTGCTTTGGCAGCCATATCGTCCCTTGCGGCGACCGTGTCGAGACTAGCGATGGACGTGTGTTTGTACAACAGCCAGAATTTCGCTTTCATCATCTTACCGGATGATATGACAACCGGAAGCAGCATTATGCCGCACAAGAAAAATCCGGATGTGGCAGAATTGCTCCGTGCTAAAACCAACCGCATGAAAGCGCTGCCGATGGAAGTAACGATGGTATTGAGCAATTTACCGTCGGGATATCACCGTGATATGCAGCTTTTGAAAGAGATTTTGATGCCCGCATTTGACGAGATATTGGACTGTCTGGATATCGCTAATTTTATGCTGGAAGGTATGTCAGTTAAGAAAAATCTGCTCGACGATGCTAAATATGACCTGTTGTTTAGTGTAGAAAGAGTAAATGAACTGGTTATCAAGGGAGTACCGTTTAGAGATGCATATAAACAAGTGGGTGCGGAAATAGGCGACGGAAGCTATCAGGCGTCACGCGAATTGAACCATACTCATGAAGGCAGTTTGGGCAATCTGCAAAACGACCTGATATGTCAGCGAATGAATACCGAAATCAGAAAATTCGGATTCGATGAAGTTCAGCGGGCGATTAATTTGCTGCTTTCTTCATCCAAAAAATAATTTGATTAAACCGGCAACTCAACCGTTGCCGGTTCATTTCCCTAAAATCCTATTCCCAAACTTCCTGATGTCGTATTTCAAAATAAGTTTAATCGCCATAATTTCACTCGGAATCATGGCGTTCTCCTTATCCGAAAATACCACGTCAGCCTACAAATCCCCTTTCCTGAAAGCCTCCGCACTGGCAGACGGCAAACAATTGGCTCAAATTTATTGTCAAAGGTGTCACGCATTTCCCGATCCTTCTTTGCTCGATAAACAGACCTGGGTTGAAAAGGTTTTGCCGAATATGGCTATGAGGATGGGAGTAAAAGTGCCTCAGTCTGAAAAGCTTGAACCGCTTCCCGAAGCGGAAGACAAGATCTTAAAAGCACTGAATATATATCCGGAAACTGCTTTAATTAGTCAGCCTGAATGGCAGCAGATTGTTGAATATTACGAGCGGGAGGCTCCGGCGGAAAATCTACCTCAGAAAAAAGTTGAGCCCATATCAGAACAGCTTCCGCTTTTTACCGCTAAAACCCTCACGCTGGAAGACAAGCCGGTTTCGCAGATTACACTGCTTAAATATGACAAAGGAACTGCTCAACTATATGTCGGCGATGCCCAAAACTCCCTGTATGTAATTGATAAGGATTTCAAGATTACCGATAAATGGTGGCTGGATACGGCGCCAACAGACATTGATTTCCCCAAAAACGCACCACCCCGGATATTAACAATAGGAATTTTCAGTCCTTCAGATCAAAAATTGGGACGGTTGATGACTTTGACAAAATCAACGGTTCCGGACATGGTCAATATTTCTGGATTACCGCGTCCGGTTTCATTTTCCACTTCCGATTTGAATATGGATGGAAAGGAAGACGCGATCATATGCGGTTTTGGCAATTACTCGGGAAAGCTTTTCTGGCTTGATAATTTCGACCAAAACAAAGAACACATATTAAAAGAACTTCCAGGGGCCAGAAATACGGTCATAAAGGACATGAACGGAGATAAGAAACCGGATATCGTGGCATTAATGGCACAGGGTCGTGAGGGTATGTCCATCTTTTACAATCTTGGAAATGGAAAATTCAGGGAAAAAGAAATCCTGCGCTTTTCTCCGGTCTTTGGTGCCAGTTATTTCGAGATGGTGGATTTTAACAAGGATGGCTTTCAGGATATCCTACTCGCTAATGGTGATAACTGGGATTATTCGTCTGTCAATAAAAATTACCATGGCATTCGAATTTACATGAACGACGGCAAAGACAACTTCAAAGAATCCTGGTTCTATCCTATATATGGAGCCGCAAAAGTGCTTGCCAGAGATTTTGACGGCGATGGAGATCTGGATATCGCAGCCACGTCATTTTACAACGACTTGGAGCATCCGGAACAGGGATTCCTTTATTTTTCAAACCAGGGAAATCTCAAATTCAATGTTTCTTCCACCCCGGAAGCAGCATTGGGTAAATGGCTGACGATGGAAGCGGCGGATATTGACCAGGACGGCGATACCGATATTATTTTGGGCTCCTATTTTCAAAATATTGCGGAAGTCACCAAACTTATGCTACGCGGGGCAACATCTTTCCCGCAACTTTTGATTCTTGAAAATAAAAGTAAATAACTTCCGAATTATCGATTTTATTTGATCTGTACAAGCCACCACCTCTGTCCCATTTTATTATCATTTTTCAATTCAGAAAAAATTCTAAATATACTCCTAAATTTGCTCTTCTCAAGTGACGAAGACGCAAAAGGAATGCCCTAACAAAATGACAATCAACAAAGTACTCGAGCCATCCGTGAATGCTCGAACCGGATCTTTTGCCCTATTGAAATTATTAATGTCGATAGGAATTACATTTTCACTTTTTACCAGAATCGCACTACTCATCAAATCGGCTTCCAATGTCGATTTTAGCGTGATCAATTTGCTCGGCATTTTTGGTATCGGGTTGTTTTATGATATCATTAATGCACTTTATTTGATATTACCACTTGCAATTTATTTATGGATAGTTCCGAGGAAAAGTCTGGTGAAGCGCGGTCATCGCATTGCACTATATTGTCTGTTCTCGATATTCACATTCGGTCTGTTATTTAACTGTGTCTCAGAATGGTTTTTTTGGGATGAGTTTAGCTCACGGTACAACTTCATCGCGGTCGATTATCTTGTTTATACAGGTGAAGTGATTGGTAATATTCGCCAATCGTATCCTGTTGAACTGATTGTGACCGTTTTGATTTTAATCACTTCGGGGATTGTATATATTGTTTTGAATCCGATTATTCGCAAAGAGAGCTTTCATAATTTCCCTTTTCGGGTACGATCTCTTTTTATGGCAGGATATATATTGTTGCTAGTCTCAAGCTTTTCCCTGGTCAAAACGACATTTCGTCAATTTTCAGAAAATACTTATGTGAACGAACTCGCGGGCAATGGGCTTTATGAACTGTTTGCCGCCTACAGAAATAATGAACTTGACTACGCTCAGTTTTATAAGAAAATTCCGGAAAAGGAAGCGTTTAGTCTGGTACGTGCTTTGATAAGAACACCTGAAAGCACGTTCATTAACAACGATCCCTATAGTGTTGAAAGGAAGATTGTCAACCCCGGTGCTGAAAATAAAATGAATGTGGTACTGATTAGCGTGGAGAGCCTTAGTGCTGAATTTTTAGGTTCATTTGGTAATACGCAGCATATCACGCCCAATCTGGATTCACTGGCTGATGTGAGCCTGCTGTTTACGAATCTGTACGCAACCGGTACCCGCACTGTCCGTGGGCTGGAGGCTCTTTCCATATGTACCCCACCGACACCGGGACAGTCAATCGTCCGCAGGCCAAATAATGAAGGACTGTTTTCGGCTGGGCGCGTTTTCAAAGAAAAGGGATATCAAAGCAAGTTCATATATGGAGGATATAGCTACTTTGACAATATGGGATATTTTTTTGAACACAATGACTATGAAGTAGTTGATCGTAATAAAATTGACAAGAAAGATATTGCATATGAGAATGTGTGGGGGGTGGCTGACGAAAACCTTTTTACACTTGCCACGCAAGAAATAGAGAAGACCGTAAAATTGGGGAAGCCCGCTTTTGCCCATATCATGACGACCTCCAACCATCGACCGTTTACCTATCCCGACGGCCGAATTGATATTCCGTCGCACTCCAGCCGCGAGGGAGCAGTAAAGTATACCGATTATGCAATTGGGAAGTTTATACGGGAAGCAAAGCGGAAGCCTTGGTTTAACACTACGCTTTTTGTTATCGTGGCTGATCACTGTGCGTCAAGTGCTGGAAAAACGGATTTGCCGGTCAGCAAATATAAAATACCGTTGCTGATATATGCACCGGGCATTGTTAAACCTGGGAAAATGGATCGTCTGATGAGTCAGATTGATTTAGCTCCGACAATTCTTGGGCTGCTGAATTTTTCATATACCAGCAAATTCTTCGGTTATGATATCTTCAAACTGGAGCCGGGCCGGGAAAGGGCATTTATAAGCACTTATCAAAGTTTGGGATATTTGAAGAAAGATACGCTGATCATATTAAAACCGCAGCGTTTGGCCAGTTCGTTTGTAGTTGAAACGGGAAGCGATTCTACGCGAGCTACCGGGGTGAATGAGATATTAACCAAACAGGCTGTTAGTTTCTACCAAACTGCCAGTTATCAGTTTAAGCATCGTTTGATGAATTGAAATTCGGGAAACGTGAGATTTGAATCTCCATCTTGCATGATGAGAGACAGCGGTTCATGATTTCAAAACTCTATGTCGAAGATATGCTTATCAGTTGAAAAGCAGTAAGTAATTTGCCATTAATGACGGTCGCATATCTCCTTTACGATTGCCAAACCCAGGCCTCTTCCGATACTGCTGGTTGATGAATTGGAAAATCTTCTGAAAAGGTTTTCCAGTTTCAGACTTTTTGCTCCGGCAGATAGTCCTGCTCAGACAGGTACTTTCCGCCAGTTGCGGCTCGTCTTCGATGATCAAAATTTTCATAGCTTGATATTACCAAGGGCCACTAAAGACCTCAAGATTGTCCGTTATAATTTCCAGTTACATTGTAAATCTCCAACTTCTAAATTTCATGGAATTTATCAGCTCATGGGAGTATGATAGCCATTTTTGATCATGAATGGGCACAAAAAAACCGGGTAAGCGAACATGGCCTACCCGGTTTGGTAATTATTTTTCTTTACTTAAATCAAATCTTTAAGACTATTTAACGTCCCAGAAAATTTTAGTTTTCAGGTTGTCATTCGCTTTCACAGCTGAATAGTTATCAGCGTTATAAGTTGGCTCATTCGTAGGAATGGTCCATCTGAAAGGAGGGGTTGTCTGATTATTGTTGTTATCAACCCAGAAGTTAAACTTAGGCAAATCCAATCTTCTTGTATCCGCCCAGTTTTCGTAAGGCTGAACAAGGTTATAGTGCAACCATTTCTGGTCAGCAATAAGGGCCAATTTAGCATCGCTGGTTGTAGCCTTATCCCAGTTTACACCATCCTTCGCGATATATGCAGCAGCCGATCCAGCCGGAGCAAGAGCAGGAGCACTTACCCCAGTCGCATTGCTGATACTAACAAGGTTATTATAAAATGCAATTGACTGCTCGATTCCTTTGTTGTAAGCTGCCTTAGCCAAAGCATCGTTACCTACTCTCAGATAATATTCTGCTTTAATCAGACTGATTTCGGGAGCATTGATCAAGATACCTGGGAAAAACTGGTTGCGACTTAAAGTATAACGGTTGTAGATAGACACAATACCTCCAGTGTACAAAGCAGCTTGATCAGCAGCAGGAGCTGTTTGATCAATCCCAACAAATTTTCCAGCAGCATTAAGACCAGGCTCAAAAATAATCGGCAAACGAGGATCATTGTTGGTGCTCATATGATCGATGATCTTTTGACTAGCTGTGTTTCCGTACCAGCCTCCTGACTCAAGACCATCCTGAAAACCTTTGGAATTCAAGTTTGTATTGATGTCATATACATTAATCTGGATGTTTTGAGCATTCTCTTCAACAATCGGATTGCCAGTCGGGTTACCCAAAATTTCAGCGATTTCTGAATTAGATCTTGACTTAAAGCTTTCGACACCGGAAACACGGTTCAGCATTCTTAGTCTCAAAGAGTTCGCGTATCTAATCCAAGTCGGGATGTCACCCTTATTGATAAAATCCTGAGTCTTGAACGACTTTTGGTAACCAGCATTCAGCGTAATTCCAGCCAACTGGGTAGAAATCGCTTTCAGGTCGTCCAAAATAAAGGAATAGATCTCCTCAGCAGTGTCGTATTTCGCATTGCTGATTGTGTAGTCTCCACCATTAGTACTTAGCATTCCTGCTTCAAAGAATGGAATCGATCCGTGCAAATCTACCATTTTGATAGTCTGGTCGTATAGGAATACGGAGGCAGAAAGCATAAACACTTTTTTCTCCTGCTGCTCAGCCGCCGGTGCTGCATTATATACCTTCTGCAACTCGCGGTACTGTGCAAGCAAACGATAATAGTTGAACCAGATGTTCTCTACACCAGACGAACCCGGAATATATTGACCTGACTCGTTCGGCCAACCAACTACTTGATTGAAACGATTCAAAGAAATCCGGAACGCTGTAAAATACGGAGTGTATCCTGGTAGAACGTATTGGGCGTCATTGGTTCCCAAAAAACCTGTAAACTGCTTTTCAACAGTCGTTCCGGCCAATTTAGATGGGTCTGTATAATTCTCTTCAAACGTAGATTCCTTACAAGAAATACTACCTATCAGAAGACCCGCGAATAGAATTGATGCTATTTTTTTCATTTTGAAAATGCTTTTAAAATTAGAAGCTGGCTCTCAACATAACCCCACCTGTACGGAACGCCGGGTTGTTACCTGCGTTGTTCACGTTTTCATACCATCTTGTAGAAGAGTTGGTTTGCTCTGCATCCAGGTCTTTGATAGATCTGTAGATGAAGAACAAGTTACGTCCGAACACAGAAAGCGTGATATTCTGAGCGCCCACTTTGCGTGACAGATATGAAGGAAGTCTGTAACCTAATGAAATCTCTCTCATTTTGATATAGTTGTTCTCTTTAACGTAAAGCTCGTAACGAGAGTTACTGTATTGAGGACCTCCCCAGTTATAAGTACCGTTGTAATACGTAGCTTGTGAAATTATGTTCGTGTTCTCAGAGTAAGATCCATCACCATTAAGTACAACACCCTTCATTAGCATACCGTCATGATAGACAGTCTGTCCCTCAGGTCCGGCACCTGATGTAGTAGCAATCCCTTTACCATTGTTCTGATAATAGCTCAAACCGCCACTTGCTTCGTCCATGTTTTTGGTACTTTCTTCCGTCAAACCTCTTGAAGTCATCCAGTTGATTCCAGTTGGCATGATATGCCCCCCTACTCTGAAATCAGCAACGACATCTAGTGTAAAGCCCTTCCAGCTAAAGTTATTAATCAAACCTCCCGTTACTTTTGGCATCGCATTCCCTACTCTTTTCCAAGCCGGATCCAAAGCATACATACCGTTCGCACCGATCACATCTTCGCCATCTGCATTTTTAAGAATGCCATGCGCATAGATATCTCCCATCGGACGGCCTACAACTGATCTTAATTGAGCAGCGTTTCCATCGTAGTCAGCGTGAAGCAATTCTGTAGAATTGTTGGCAAGTTTCTCAACTTTGTTTCTGTTTTTGGCTGCATTGAAAACCAAATCCCAGTTGAAGTCGTCAGCTGTTGTACCTCTGATCGGCGATACGTTGAACGAAAGTTCTATACCTTGGTTACGAAGTGTACCAACGTTAGCATAAATTGATCTTGCACCAGAAGTTGCCGCGATAGAAAGCGGAAGAATCTGGTCTCTGATCTGAGCATTGTAATAAGTAAGATCAAATCCGATACGGTTGTTGAACAATTTGGTCTCCAAACCAAACTCTACTTCGCTCTTCATTTCAGGCTTGATACGGTCGTTACCGTAGTCGTTAGGAATATTGGTCCAAAGAACCGAGTTTCCGCCTTTTTCCTGTACATTGTACGATCCTTGAGAATACGCTACGTTTGCTCTGTAGATCTCAGGATAGTTACCAACAGTTCCCCAAGATCCTCTCAATTTACCATAGCTAAAGAAAGTTGGCAATTGGAAAGCATCTGTGAACACAAAACTCGCGTTAACCGAAGGATAAACGAATGCGTTGTTACCCGGAGCAAGAGTAGAAGTACGGTCTCTTCTTACAGTACCTTCCAGGAAAACAAGGTTTTTGTAATCAAAGTTAACTGTTCCCATTACCGCATCTCTTACGAAGCGAATACGCTCACGTGATCCATTGAATTGGTTTACCGAAGAACCGATATCAAAGAAGTTTTCAGTACTCAAACCTCCGTTAGTCGACTGAGACATTTTGGTATTCAACTGTCTGTTAGCAGTGTATCCTGCCATCGCGTTAAAAGTCATGTCCGCGTTCAACTTCTTGGTATAAGTCAAAAGAACGTCACCATATACGTTATTATATAGGTTGTTGTTCATTCCGAACGACCCTGAATAACCGAAAGCCAATGGTACAGAGCTGAACTGCTTGTCTTCAATTCTTTCAGATGTAAAATCAGTTGCGATACGACCTCTCAATTTCAAATCTTTAACGATCTGCCAATGTTGGGTAAGGCTGGCAATCACACGGTTGCTGTATTCGTCGTTCGTATTCTTTCTGGTATTCCAAACATAGTCCCCTATATCCCCCTTGAAACCGTTATAACGAATGTTCTCATCCGGAGTCAAGCTTTGAGTTCCTGCTCCGTTCACAAACTTGTACCCCAAGCTTGTTTGATATTTGTTGAAATACCAATCAGCATTCTCAAAACGATCCATCATACCGGTAAAGTTGTTGATCATACGATCCACTTTGAACGGACGGTTGTGCGTATACTGATTAACATAGTTTACCATCACATCAGTCTTTAACTTTTTGCTTAGGTCAAAGCTCATGTTAAGGTTAGCAATGTTTTTTGTGTTTTTTCCACCATAACTGATCATTCCGTTATCCTGACGAGTGAAAGAGAAACGGACCGAAGCTTTCTCAGTTGATTTTGAGATTGCAAGGTTGATATTTGAACTGGTTGCTTTTTCGAAAAGGTCAGCGTAGCTATTGTTAGAGGCCACATAAGGTCTGATATTACCATCCCATGACATAACTGGTTGACCGTCGAATTTTGGCCCAAAGTTCACAGTTGCAGCTAGTAAGCCTCTTGTGTCCTTTGTCCCGTCACCATTCGTATCATAAGAGATAAAACCGTTGTCATCCTGTCCACCATTGTTATAGTTCTTAAAATAACCGGGGCCCCTGACGTTTTGATATCTCGGAAGATATGCAATTTTATCAACCGAGTAGCTGGCGCTGAAATCAACACCAAAACCTGGTCTGCCTTTTCCACTTTTAGTAGTGACAAGCAAAACTCCGTTTACAGCCTCAGAACCGTAAAGAGCAGCTGCAGAAGCACCTTTCAGTACAGAAATACTTTCAATATCAGCAGGGTTCAAATCCAAAAGGCCGTTTCCACGAATACGCTGGTCACCCCAGTAATCGCCGTTACGAGCTTCACCGTTTCTGATCGGTACACCATCCAATACAAGTAGTGGCTGAGTTCCACCCGAAATAGAGCTGAAACCACGGATACTGATACTCACACCTGATGTAGCACCACCCGGAGTTGCATTGATCGTAACACCCGGAGCTTTACCATACAATGCCTGCGCGAAGTTAGGTGAAGCCGTTTTTACTAAAGCATTGTTGTTGATTGTCGTCGTTGCGTATCCAAGTGCACGTTGTTCTTTTGGAATACCCAAAGCCGTTACCACAACCTCGTTCAATATAGATGCATCTTCTTCCAATTTAACATCCAATACTGTGCGATTTCCTACCAATACCTCTTTGCTTTTGTAACCAATAAAAGAGAAAATCAAAGTTGTACTTGGTGTTGCCTGGATGCTGTACTTCCCATCCACATCCGAAGTCGTTCCTGTCGTTGAACCTTTCACAAGAACTGATACGCCTGGAAGAGACTCTCCGTCATCCCCCGTGGTAACCTTTCCCGTAATCGTTTGAGCGAAAACAGGTCCACTTATCATCAGTAGCATGACAATAAGCTTCTGTAAATTTTTTGCCATAGAATAATTTGATAAAATTGAAATAGATGAATTTAACACAAGGTTAATAATTTATTTTAAGAATATTAATCTGTATTTAAAAAAAATAATAAAATACCCGCTCAAAAGGTAAATTAATAACCCTAAGTCATAATACTTCTACTAAACATGTAAATAGAATTTAGCGATTGATCTGAGTACCAGCGTCGCCACGCACTGCATCGCCCACCATGTCGGCATGGCATATGATAACTTTTTCGACCCCTGCATCGAGTGCTGCAAAGGCATTGTCCAGTTTTGGAATCATCCCTTTATTAATGACTCCTTCTGATTTGTATTGAGAATACAGGGAAGGCGTAAGCGTAGAAATGACAGAGTCGTCATTGTCGGGGTCAGAAAGTACTCCCTTCTTTTCAAAGCAGTAAATAAGGTTCACCTTATAAGTAGCAGCCATCGCCACGGCCGTTGCGGACGCCATCGTGTCGGCATTGGTATTCAGAAGCTGGCCTTCGGCACTGAAAGTAATGGGAGCCACCACAGGAATGAGACTGCTTTTAATCAATTCATGAATTTGGGCAGCGTTTACTTCTTCAATATCTCCCACATAACCATAGTCGATGGTTTTCACAGGTCTTTTTACTGACCTGATAATACCGCCGTCAGCACCTGTCAACCCAATCCCATTTACGCCCAAAGCCTGCAGCTGAGCTACCAGATTTTTATTGACAAGCCCACCATATACCATGGTTACTACGTCCAGCATCGGCTTATCGGTAATTCTGCGTCCATCGACCATTTGAGTTTCGATCTGAAGGCGAGATGCTATTTGCGTCGCAACTTTTCCTCCGCCATGTACTAAAATTTTCGGTCCGTTGATCTTTGAAAAACTTTCCAGAAAGCTGGAACATGCCTCCGGATTATCAATGATATTACCTCCAATTTTAATAATATACAGATTTTCAGCCACTTGCATCGGTTTGAACGTTTTTGATATGCTTTGGGATGCCAAAGTTAAAAGAAATCAGATATCAACAAGCGCATGGTGAAAAACCGGAAAAGCCTCCAGCCAACATTATAACAGGATAACCGTTGATTTTAAAACATGAATTTTTTTAGCAAAATTACGTTCTTCTATCTTTACAGGCTTTCGGGCATACATCCTTTTCGAATCATTGAATAGTTGAAGCTTTGTTGCTTTATTTAACATATATGAAACCTACCTCGTCTTTTTTAGCCGGTCTTTTAGTACTTACAATCCTTGTTACGACATCGGTTCAAGCCCAGATCCAAAAGGCTAAGGCCCACTGGACTTATTCGTTTTCCAAAAAAGAAGTTAAAAAGGGAGAGACTGTCGATTTAATATATTCCGCCGTGATCGACAAGGACTGGTATATGTATTCCTCCGATTTCGATCCGGACCTGGGGCCCATGCTCACAACTTTTACCTACGAAAAGAACAATAGTTTCGAACTGGTAGGTAAGCTCAAACCTCAAAATCCTAAAACAAAGTTTGAGGAAGTTTGGGGCGGAAATGTCCGGTATTTCGAAGGAAAAGGCCTTTTCAAACAAACGGTAAAAATTCTGACCGACAATCCTGTTATCAAAGGAACATCCGAATATCAAACCTGCAGCCATGTTTCGGGCTTGTGTATTCCAGGAAGTGAGGATTTTCAATTTAAAGGATTAAAAGTTTTGGCAGCCGCTGAGTCTACGACCCCAGCAACATCGGAAGAGCAGAAGCCCACCGATGAAAATGTTGCTCAAACGATTACGCCAATAGCCACAGACACCATTGCTGAAACTGCAACAATTGGTGAAGACACGGCTGCGCAGGCGGCTGAGAAAGCAGTCACAACTATCGCAGCAACAAATACCACTGAACAGGCCCCGAGCTCATTATGGGGATTTGCTTTGGCGGCTTTTTTGTCGGGACTGGTAGCACTTCTTACACCTTGCGTTTTCCCTATTATTCCAATGACCGTTAGTTTTTTCACCAATCAGGAGAATGGTAAAATCAAGGCGCTCATGTATGGGATAAGTATCGTTTTGATATATACATTAATAGGTACCGTTGTGTCGCGGATAAACGGCCCTGCTTTTGCCAATTTTGTAAGTACGCATTGGCTGCCTAATACCCTCTTTTTCGCTACATTTTTCATTTTCGGACTTTCTTTCTTAGGCCTTTTTGAAATCGTTTTACCCAGCGGGTTTGTCAACAAAATGGATCAAAAAGCCGATCAGGGTGGATATATCGGGATATTCTTCATGGCATTTACGCTGGTGCTGGTTTCCTTTTCTTGTACCGGTCCGATTGTCGGAAGTTTGCTGGTAGCTTCTGCGGGAGGTGAAATAGTAAAGCCTATTATAGGTATGGCGGCATTTTCGAGTGCGTTCGCTATACCATTTACCTTGTTCGCTCTCTTTCCTCAATGGTTGAAATCGTTGCCAAAATCTGGTGGCTGGCTGAATACCGTAAAAGTGGTTTTAGGCTTTCTGGAGTTGGCTCTTGCTCTCAAATTCCTTAGCATTGCCGATCAGGTATATCACTGGCACCTATTAGATCGCGAGGTATACCTGGCGTTCTGGATTGTAATATTCTCGTTATTAGGATTTTATCTTCTTGGCAAAATTCGCACGCCGCATGATTCAGTTGTAGAGAAAACCAGTGTTCCGAGGCTTTTACTTGCTATCTGTACTTTTACATTTGTGGTATATATGGTACCGGGTATGTGGGGTGCGCCGCTGAAAGCTTTGGCCGGATATCTTCCTCCTCAGTCGACTATCGATTTCGACCTGAGTAAAAGAACTGGCGGATCGCCTCATCTGGAATCAACTGTTTCAAAAAAGTATGCTGATCTATTCCATCTTCCCCATGAACTCGACGGATTTTATGATTACAAAGAAGCCTTGGCATATGCCAAAACTGTAAAGAAACCCGTATTTATCGATTTTACAGGGCATGGTTGCGTGAACTGCAGGGAAATGGAAGCTCGGGTATGGTCGAATCCTGATGTTTTAAAAAGATTGCAGAATGATTTTGTAATTGTGGCGCTTTATGTAGATGACAAAACAGAACTTCCTGAAGCTGAATGGTATACTTCGAAATATGATAATAAAGTCAAGAAAACAATAGGCGCTCAAAACGCAGACTTACAGATTACAAAATACAATAACAACGCCCAACCGCACTATTGTCTGGTTGACCATCAGGGCGAATTGCTGGTTGCTCCTAAAAACTACGACCTCAATCCCGTCAATTTTGCTGCTTTTTTGGATAGTGGAAAAACGGCCTTCCACAAATAACAACGTTTGCTGACTAATTTTTGCGGTCAGAATCTGGTGAATAAGAGAGATATTCGGATATTTCGTTTTTAATTAACGGTGCTAAAACCTTTTGGCATTGTTTCGGAATATAAACGCTTTCTTAAACCCATGAAGAAAAACTGGATTTTTGCATTTCTTACAATGACAATCCCGCAAGTGTTCGCACAAACTATGCGCCCTCCCGCGGTACCCCTTATCACCGTAGACCCATATACGAGCATATGGTCTTTTGGTGATACACTTAATGCAAGCCCGACCAAACATTGGACTGGCAAGTCTCAGCCAATTGACGGGCTCATCAAAGTAGACGGTAAGACTTATCGCTTTCTCGGCGCCGCAACCCCTGTTTATAAAACGAAAGTTGGAACTGCTGTAAACGAACCATACCAGGCAAAATATACCACTCAAAAACCATCAGCTGGCTGGTATAAAGAAGATTTTAACGCGAGTGCCTGGGCTAACGGCCAGGCGCCATTCGGGACAAAGGATAGAAACGATAATATGCTCAAAACGGGCACGACCTTTCCTTCTGAAGTATGGTATCGTCGCGAATTTGTGCTTTCTGATGCAGCTTTTGAGAATCCGACGTTCAATATTTTCCACGACGATGATCTGCAGGTATATATCAACGGCGTTCCGGCATATGATTGCGCACCTTGTTTCACAGGAGATTATGACTATAGACCGATCAGCGCTGCTGCAAAAAAAGCATTGAAAAAAGGGAAGAATATTTTGGCAGCATATTGTAAAAATGGTGCAGGTCCTGGGTATATCGACATCGGTATCGTCGACGAAATTAAGCCGAAGTCAACCGAAATGATATCTAATGCAACACAGACAGGTTTCAAATTGGATGCAACACGCACGACATACCATTTCGTGGCCGGACCTGTAAAATTGACTGTTGGCTTCGTATCGCCGCTATTGATGAACGACTTGAATTTGTTATCAAGACCGGTTAACTATATCACATACGACATTACCCCGACAGACGGAAAGACACACGAAGTGCAGATATTAACTTCGGTTTCCGGATCGATAGCAGCTAACAACCAGACCGATGAAGTTGTTGGCAAAAAAGAGAGCCAGGGTAATTTGTCGATTCTCTCGATTGGTACCCAGGATCAGCATATGTTGGTCAAAAAAGGGGACGATGTGCGAATCGACTGGGGATATGCCTATCTAGCGGCTCCGACAGCGAGCATCAAAAATGCAGGCTTTGGTACTCCGTCGGAAGTGTTGTCTTCTTTCTCCCAAAACGGACAATTAACTTCCGCTCGTGCTCTGACTTCTAAATCTGCTGCATCCAAATCAATGGCCGTTACGCTGGACGCTGGGAAAGTGGGAGCCGCCGGGAAATCGCTTCAGGTATTGATTGGTTATAACGACGAATATTCTGTTCAATATTTTGGTAAAAACCTACGTCCTTGGTGGAATAAGGAGGGCAAAAAAACGATGAAATCAGAATTGCTGGCTGCAAATTCTGATATGGCTTCCATATTTCAGCAATGCAAGGACACGGATGCGAAAATATATAACGATGCATTGAAAGCCGGGGGCGAAAAATATGCACAATTATGTGTATTGGCATACCGTCAGGCGATAGCAGCTCACAAATTGGTGGCAGATCCGGAGGGAACACCTTTGTTTTTATCCAAAGAAAATTTCAGCAACGGATCTATCGGAACAGTGGATATAACTTACCCTTCTGCCCCATTATTTCTGCTATATAATCCAGTTTTACTGAAAGGTATGATGGAGCCGATTTTCTATTATTCGGAAAGCGGAAAATGGACTATGCCATTTGCTGCTCATGATGTTGGAACGTACCCGTTGGCGAATGGCCAAACCTATGGCGAGGATATGCCAGTCGAAGAATCTGGTAACATGTTGATATTAACTTACGCCATATGCAAGGCTGAAAATAACATTGAATTTGCACGTAAACACTGGAAGACATTATCGGTTTGGGCCAATTATCTGAAAAAAGAAGGGTTTGATCCGGCGAACCAATTATGCACAGATGACTTCGCAGGACATTTAGCCCGCAACACTAATTTGTCGGTTAAGGCGATCATGGGACTTGCATCTTATGCTCAGCTTGCCGCACAAATAGGAGAAACAAGCGAGGCTGCTTCTGTCAATGCTTTGGTAAAAGAATTTGCTCAAAAATGGATGCAGATGGCAGAAGACGGCGATCATTATGCACTGACTTTTGACCAAAAAGCTACATGGAGCCAAAAATATAATTTGATATGGGATCAGGTACTCGGACTGAACGTCTTTCCGAAATCCGTTGCAGAAAAGGAGATCAAATATTACCTGACTAAACAGCAGCCATTCGGTCTTCCACTCGACAGTCGCCGTACTTACACAAAATCGGACTGGATCGTATGGACCGCGACATTAGCAACTAATCAGAGCGATTTTGAAGCATTAATCGATCCGGTTTACAAATATGCTGTCACTACTCCTGACAGAATCCCCCTCTCCGACTGGCATGAAACGACCAACGGCAAATCGGTGGGATTCAGAGCAAGATCTGTTGTGGGAGGATATTATATGAAAGTACTGGCTGATAAGCAAAAATAGAATTTTTGAAAGCAATTGATAAGAGAAAGGGCCACAGAGCATATCAAAAACTCTGTGGCCCTTACATGTCTATCTCAATCTCCGGGTAAAACAATACTAAGAAAAAACTCCCTGAAACTCCACGTTATACAAAACGCTGCGTTTAAAAACAACTAAGCCTCCAACACCAATTCCTCCTTTGGAGCTCTTGTCTTCGAAAATCTATCTTTCAGTGTATCAACTACATAATAAACGCTTGGTACGAGAAGAAGCGTTAGCAATAACGAACTGGTCAATCCACCGATAATAACCCACGCCATACCGTTTTTCACCTCTGCACCATCCCCTGAAGCAAGGGCAATCGGTAACATACCAGCGATCATCGCGATGGTCGTCATCAAAATCGGTCTTAATCTTTCTTTTCCGGCGGTGATCAACGCGTCTTTCAGTGCATATCCTTCCTCTTTCAATTGATTAGTAAAATCGACGATAAGAATTGCATTTTTGGCGACAAGACCCAGCAACATTACCATACCGACGATTGAAAATATCGTCAAACTTTCCATTGTAAGAGCCAGTGCAGTCAAGGCACCGACAAGTGCAACCGGAATTGAGAACAATACCACCAACGGATAAATCGTACTTTCATACAAGGCAACCATGATCAGGTATATCAATACAATACCCAAAATCAAAGCAATACCTAAACTTCCGAATGCATCTGCCTGGTTTTTAAGGTCACCGCGATACTCGATTGAAACTCCTTCCGGCAATTTGTACGACTCCATTTTCTTTTGAATATCAGCACCGATCGAACCTGACGGCCGGCCAACTACCTGAGAATTGATGGAAATAGACGAAAGTCGGTCGATTCGTTGCAGCATACTTTCTCCCATCATTTCCTTAATGGTCGCAAATTGAGACAGCTCAAACGCTTGTCCGGAACTATTCACAAACGTCAGGCGGCGAATATCGTCGGCTTTCGAACGGTCAAATTTGTCCAGGCTGATCATGATATCGTATTCCTTTCCATTCTGGCGAAATTTCGAACGGTCATCACCGCGAAAAGCTGTTTGTAACGCTGCTCCGACCGAGTTTGCGTTAAGTCCTAATTGAGACATTTTATCGCGATCTAGTGTGACGTTGATTTCGGGTTTTGGATCATCGACTGAATAATCCACGTTTTGAGTACCCGGAACAGAAGCAACAATATTCTTCACTTCTGCAGCTGTCTTTCTCAATACTGCCATATCTGTTCCTTTAACGGCCACTTGAATCGGTGCCTGGTTGGCATTTCCGGTAATGGATGTTGGAGCAACGGTTACTTTTACACCCGGTATTTTAAGAATCTCCTCCTGAATCTGAATCCCAAAATCTTCCGCTGATATGGTACGTTGCTTTTTATCAACCAATTGCACCGTCAAACTAGCAATATTGTTGCTTGAGGAGTTTCCCATTCCAGTGTTACTATATCCCACATTGGTAAAGACTTTAGTTACTTCTTTTTTAGCCAAAATCAATTTTTCTACCTGTTGAGAAACCTGATTTGTTTGGTAAATGGATACAGTCGGTGCCATTTCTAATGTCACGGCCAACTCTCCCCTGTCGCTTTGCTGCATAAAAGCAGCTCCGATGAAACCTCCTGGAACCAATGCGATCGAACCCACGATCAGAAACATCGACAACAGGAATATATATCTTTTGTGACCCAACACCCATCCTAACAACCGGCCATATTCTTCGCTGATTTTAGTCAGCAAGTTTTCAAAACCGATATTCAGTTTCCCCCAAAGGGTGTTTTTATCCAATATTTCGATTTTGGCAAAACGTGAAGCCAACAACGGGGTGAGGGTAAAAGATACCATCAAGCTCATCAAAGTCGAGAATACAACCACAAGGGAGAATTCACGCAAAATATTACCGATCAAGCCTGAAGTAAGCGCCAACGGAACGAAAACCACGACGTCAACAAGGGTAATGGCCAAGGCTGTAAATCCGATTTCGCTACGGCCATCCAGTGCTGCTCTCCATCTGTTTTTTCCCATTTCAAGATGTCGGTTGATATTCTCCAACACCACAATGGAGTCATCCACCAGAATACCTACTACCAGAGATAATGCCATCAGCGTCATCAGGTTCAACGAGAATCCCATCAGGTTCATCAATATAAAGGTCGGGATCATCGACGATGGTATCGCCACCAACACGAACATCGAGCTCCGGAAACTGTGCAGGAAAAGCAGCATCACCGCAGAAACGATCAAAACTGCAAGACCAAGGTCAAAAACTACAGCATCAGCTGAAGCAAGGGTATATATCGACTGATCGGAAGCGATATTGAATTTAAGATTTGACGAAGCATATTGTTTTTCAAGCGTTGTCAAACGTTCACGGGTCAGCTTACTTACTTCCACGGCATTAGCGTCCGACTGTTTTTGGATTTGCAAAGCCACAGAAGGGTGGCCATCGATACGGTTTACAGCAGTTTCATCCGCAACTCCATCTACTACTTCGGCAACATCTTTCAGGAAAACTTCACCGCCGGTTGATGAACGACCGACGATCACATTGCGAAGGTTTTCAACATTGGCCAGTTTTGCGTCAAATTTGATCGAAAGTTGATCTTCCATTGTCTTAACCTGACCCGCAGGATATGAAGTGTTGGCATAATTAACTGCCTGCGCCACCTGAGCAATCGACATTTTATATGCCCTCAGTTTTTCCTGGCTCACATTCACCTGAATCTGGCGTTCGGAACCACCGATAACCGTAACCTGGCCTACGCCGGAGACGTTGGAAAGCTGTGGTTTCAGTTTATCGTCAATCAGATCATATAATTCAGCCGGCGAAAGATTGGCAGTAACACCCATCCGGAGAACAGGAATTTCATCTGTCGAGAACTTATTGATAACCGGGCGATCTGCGTCGTCGGGTAGCAGCGATATCACCTGCTCCACTTTCCGCTGCGCTTCCTGTTGAGCCAAATCGACGCTCACACCTTGTTTTAACTGAATAATCACAGACGAAACTCCTTCCTGAGAAGTAGAGCTGATCTGATCCAGACCTTCGATGGCTGAAACTGCATCTTCAATATGTTTGGTCACGTTGGTTTCCACCTCATCGGCAGACGCGCCACGATAGGTTGTCATGACGCTTACAACATTTGCCTCAAATTTCGGCAATAGGTTGTAAGACAATTGTTTATAGCTCATCGCCCCAAACAATATCAGAACGGTGAAAATTACCGTGATAAAGAGTGGTTTTTTTACGGCTACTTCTGTAATTGACATAGTAAAATCCGATATAATGTTTTAAAAATCAGTACGCCGCCGCACTGTTATTTTGCGACCTGAACCGCAGCCCCTTCGCTAAGATTGATTTGTCCGCTTGTAATTACCGTTTCACCAGCTTCAAGGCCGGACAACACTTCGATATTATCTCCCAATTCACGACCCACCGTAATCTTGCGCTGACGGGCCACATTGCCTTGCACCACATAAACATATGGATTACGGATACTTTCAACGAGCGATCCGCGAGGAATCTGCAATACTTCCTGGCTGGATTTCTGAGGGAAAGTTACAGTTACGAATGTCCCGGCACGAAGCTGACCTGAGTTGGATATGGTAATCTCCACCGGATAATTATGCGATTCATCACCCTGAGGGGCTATATATGAAATTGTTCCGTCGATAACTTTGCCATGATATACGTCCGTGCTCAACTTTACTTTTTGACCTTCCTTCAATTTATACACATCTCCTTCACTGACCATTACCTGCACCTTCAAACGAGATACATCGAGAATCGTACCCAAAGAAGTCCCCACATTTACGTATTCACCTGGCTCGATATTCTTTTTCACAACCCGTCCGCTGATCGGAGCCATGATCTTTGTGTCGTTGATCTGCTGTTTAATTTGATCTGCCTGATTACGTGCTACATCATAGTTATATTTCGTATCATTCACCTGAACTTCCGTGGCAGCATTCCCCGCCAAAAGCTTGGAATATCTGTCCGTATCTTTTTTCAATTTATCAATATTCAATTCCGTTGCCTCCAATGAAAGCTCTTTCAACCGGCGATCCACGTTGACGATAACGGCACCTTTATTAACATAAGTACCTAATTCATAAGATGTTGTTAAAACCTTACCTGCAGATGTTGCCATGATATCCGCTTCTTTGAACGGAATCAGACTTCCTGTGCGAACTAACTGCTGATTACCATCACCTTTCGCTACCTGCGAAACGGTTACCGGAATGACAACTGTCTTGTTTTCAGGCAATTTATTCTTCTCGTCTATTTTTGCTTTGTTAGCGACCAGTTTATATCCGATCAAACAGCTGAGTAGCAAAATAGAGCCTATGATTAATAATTTCTTTTTCATGAGTTTTATACAATTTTGAATAAGTGCGTCGTGGACGACGAATGAGTGAATATCAGCCCGTTCCGGTTTTTGCTTGGTTTTACAATTCAGAATAGAAATTCATCAAGTTTCCCTGAGCTCGTTCAATCCCCAGCTGCGCCTGATAATATCCTAGTAATGAGTTGATATAGTTTCTTTGAGATTCTTTATAAGAAGTATCGGCATTGAGCAAATCAGTCAATGTGACGGTACCCTCCCGATATTGAAGCGCCGTTACGTCATATACCTGCTTAGCCAGTTTCACGTTGGCGTCGTCGTTGATCATGTTAGTTTTGGCTTTTATAAGCTGGCTGTTGGAATTACTGTTTTCCAGCTCATAGTTCTGAACGTTCAGCTTCAACTGCTCATTCTGCGTTCTCAGGTTCAGATTGGCCTGTTTCCATTGGGCATCACGTTTGAAGCTGTCAAAAATTGGTATGGTCACTTTCAAACCAACCGCGCCAAACCCAAACCAGTTGCCCCAGGATTCTCCCAGATTATTCCCCAAAGACTGGAAACCGTAGCGGCCATACGCCGACAGTTTTGGCAAGTATCCAGCACGAATCCTGTCCTTCTCAATGTTTTGCAATTCCATATTAATATTCTGAATCTTAAAATCGGTCAGATTGGAAGCGTCAAATGCACTTGCATCGTATGATTTCAATGGCCTGTCTGCAGGCACGTCGATCAACTCAAGCGTTTCGCTCATGGGCATACCCATCTGGAACTTAAGCTGGTTCTTGGCCAAAGCGAGATTGTTTTCAGCCAATGAAAGCTGGGATTTAATATTGTTCAGATTGACCAACGTTCTGTCATAATCCACTTTTTTGATGACTCCATTGTCCAACTGAAGTTGAAGAGTTCCCAATATTGTCTGCGTTTTTTCCAGGTTATCTTTCAAGAGAGTAATTTCTTCTCTTGTAATAAAAACCTGATAGTAATTGAGTGTTACATTATAAACGATACTCTCCTTTACCTTCCTGGAGTTTAATTCTGCATTCTCAATATTCGGTTTATTGGCTTTCAGACCCGTCAACAATGACTGGTCGAATATCACCTGATCCACCTGACCGGTAACATTGGTGTTGTACCGAGATCCAAGGGAAATCCGCATGGGCTCTGTTGCACCAAAAGCCCCGGCCGGAATAACCGTCGACTGGAGTTTAATATTATCGTCCAGCCCGCCCGTGGCGTTCACCTGTGGTAAGTAGCCGGCAAGTGCTTCCCGACCTTGTTCCGCCGCAACTTCCTGTTTATACTGAGCAATTTTGACATTGCTGCTGTTCTTCAAACCATATTCGATACACTCTTTGAGATTGAGCTTCGTTTGTGCCTCCGCTACATTACTGAGCCACAGCATTCCAAAAATTGCAACTATACCTCCTGTTTTCATATTTTTCTTGTTATCGAACACCTCAAGTCGTTGATATATCTACTGGTGATATATCAACTATTTATTGAAAAAATTTTATTTGTCTATAATTGCTAAAACTCTGTTCAAAAACGACATTAATAACTTCATCTCATCCTCCTCGAATTGCTGCATAATCTTGCTATTAAAAGAAACAGCCATATTCTGAACCTTCTCACATACAAACTGACCTGCTGAAGTCAATGAGATATGATTTTTACGCTTATCAATCAAATCGCTTTCAATTCTCAAAAATCCGTCTTTACTCAATGTTTGAATAGAACGCTGGATTCCCGCTTTATCTTTTTGAAGGGCATTTGCGATGTCTTGCTGGGTCATCTCCTCACACTTAAAATAAACGACCATCAAAACCGGAATCTGTTTGGCGTTGAGCGGTATACCATCATTTACCAATTCCGCAGTCATAGCATTGAATAACTGCCGCGACACATTTCCCAACATAAAAGGAAGAGACTCCTTGAATTTGGCTTTATTGATATCGTAAGTATTTGCAGACGCTGTTTGATTCATGGTGCAAACTTAAATAATGTTGACATGTCAACCAAAAAATAATTTAATTAATTCCACAAGCGGAAAAAATACGTGACCAACGAATGTCACGACAATAAGGAGCACAAAAAAACCTGCCCACCGGAGCAGACAGGTATATTAGAATTAAAAGAGTAAACGTGGCAATCGAGAGCTGACTGCCTACGGCTCAAATATTATTTTCCCAAAGTCTTGATCAACATTCCTTTCTCTACTTTGGCAGACAAGTCCATTCCGTTCAAAATCGCAAGATCATCCATTTTGTTGTCTGGCATATTGTTGTCTTTTAATGCATCTTTCAACGTACCGTTACGTTGAACCGATTTGATCCGGATGCGCTCTGGTTGCCTGCCCAGGATATTGGGATCAGATACTGATTTAAAGCCTTGAGCTACGTTTTTAAATTGTCCGAGGTTCGATTCAAAAGCATTGGCCATGCTCGCTCCGTGAATGGCATATATATTACCGCCATATTGAATAAGCCAGCTGATAAGTTGTGTCGTATTTTCCGCAGTAGCGGCAGTTGCCTGTCCTGTCTGGCTTTGAGCCACCTGCTTAGATACCATCACAATCGCCGGATTTCCGTTGATCGTCGTTTTATTATTTTCAAGAACTTGCAAGCTATATTGTTTTACAACTGCCTGAGCTGCCTCGTCTATGGATTTCCCTTCGGCCAATGTGAACAACATCATCGATTTTCCATCCTTTGGAGCCATTTGGAACTGGCTTGGCGTATTTTCATATTGCCATCCGCTTGGCACAGGAAACTGAAATTTAAGTCCCGGGTGATAAAAAGTGTTGTTTTCTACAAACCCTTGCTTCGGATCTATTCCATATATCAAACCTTCGATCTTTTTAAGATATGCATCGCGGTTCACGGCATATTTCGCAGGATTTGCCTGCTGATATTTCGTAGCAAGCGCATCCACCTTTTGCATTCTGTCGCCCGGATCCGGGTGGGTTGACTGAAAAGTCGGGATACTTTGGCCGCTTTTTTCACTAATTTTTTTCAGTGTGCCAAAAAAGTCTGCCATTTCGTGTGCGTCATATCCAATCTTGCTGGAATATTGTACCCCAATCTGATCCGACTCTGTTTCATGATCGCGACTATAACTCAGGAATAGCAGTTGCAGGCTCTGCGCAGCCTGATCTCCAAGGCTACGGATTTGTGGAGAAAGCACCATTCCTGCCATCAACAACCCCTGGCCTAATATCTGAGATGTCTGTTGGCGGGCAGAGTGACGAGCCGTCACGTGCCCAATCTCATGACCAAGTACTCCGGCAAACTCGGCTTCATTGTTAAAATGAGCCATAATTCCCCTGGTAAAATATACGTATCCGCCTGGAACCGCGAAAGCGTTTACAACCGGAGAATCAACGATATAGAATTTAAAAGGAAGTTCAGGACGATGGGATATCTTCACCATTTGCTGTCCTTTTTCATTGATGAAAGCCTGTAGTGTTTTATCCTCATACAAACCCATACTTGACACCACCGATGGGTGAGATTCAGCTCCAAGCGCTTTTTCCTTTTCCTCGCTCATAAATACGATCTCCTTCTTTCCGGTGACAGGATTTCTGGAGCAGCTTGTCAAAATTCCTGCTGATAACATGCAGGCTAGAATGATATTACTTTTCTTCATTGGGGTTATAAAAATAATTTTGATGTTAGGGGGCACAACATACTGAGTGGTCCTGAAAGTACAAATTAAAGAACCATGCCAGTGTCAAACGAACGGAGCCTCTGGTATTATTTTTATTTGACTTCACTTTATCTTTAAATTACGCCAGATTTTTAAAAGGTAACCACCTATTTTACACTAATGCTAACAACCGCCTCATTTTAAAGCCCCTCGGATGATTTTACAAAAAATAACATATAGCCTCTTACCGAAGTGGTTAGCGCGCATGGACTTTCTTGGACTATTCGAACGGGATCCTTTTGGGAATTATCTCACAGTAAAGCGGTTCTTTATATTTGTTATGGGTTGGTTTACCTATTACAGATATACGGCAGTCAATAAAATAGAGATAAAGGGTGCCGAGCAATTACTGGATCTACCAGACCAGGGCGTTCTTTTCCTGTCAAATCATCAGACTTACTTTGCGGATGTAATTGCATTTTACCACATTTTCTGTGCGTCAAAGTGGGGATATAAAGATACTATTTCGCCCCCTTTTTACCTTTTTTCTCCAAGAGCACGCTGTTACTACGTGGCCGCGTCCGAGACTATGACTGAAGGAGGGATTTTACCAAAGCTGTTCAGCATCGGCGGCGCTATACTTGTAGAGCGATCATGGAGGGCGAAAGGCGAAGATGTAAAAAGAACTTTAGACAATTCAGCCCAGGATAAAATTGGCATGGGATTGGACCATGGCTGGGTGGTGAGTTTTCCTCAGGGAACCACCAAACCCTATGCTCCAGTCCGGAAAGGCACTGCATATATGATTAAGGAACAGAATCCGATAGTCATTCCAGTTGTAATTAATGGTTTCCGCCGGGCCTTTGATAAAAAAGGGCTACGGTTCAAGAAAAGAAATACCAAGCTCACTGTCCACTTCAAAGCACCCTTGGTTTTTGCCCCGGAAACCTCCATTGATGAAATTGTAGAAGGTGTCACTAACGCCATCGAACAAAATAATTTACATGATGGCTTGATTTTTTAAAGGGGAGGAAAGGAGGACGGACGAAAGGGAGAAGGCGGGACGCGTATGATGAGGGTTAAGGGTAAAAAGATGAACGACTAATGGAAGTTTGCCTTTTCGATCATTGACGAAGGAGTATCCTAAGGTAGAACCCGCGCCATTAACCCATTCCCAAATTCTCTCATTAACTAATTCTCTCATTAACTGTCCTATGCAAAACAGAGTACTTATATCAGGCGGCTCAGGGCTCGTTGGATCGCGGCTTACGGAATTACTTTTAGAAAGAGGTTATGAGGTAGGACATTTGAGTCGGCATAAAAAACCGGTTTCTGGTGTTCGTGTTTTTGAATATGACACTCAAAAGCAGTTTATCGAAGACGGCGCAATGGAGTATGCTCAGTTTTTTGTCCACCTGGCGGGTGCTGGTGTGGCCGATGAGCGCTGGACAGATGAAAGGAAAGATTTGATTACCAAAAGTCGAACGGAAACCGTTGAACTGGTTTACAAAAAACTCGGGGAGGTCAATATAAAACCTCATGCTATCATTTCTGCTTCGGGAAGCAACTATTACGGATCTGATACCGGAAACACCAAAAATTCGGAAGACTTTCCCGCTGGCAAAGATTTCCTTTCCAAAGTGTGTATTGATTGGGAAAATGCAGCTTTGGTACTGAGTTCAACTGTTAGGACGGTAATATTAAGAACAGGAATGGTATTAAGTAATCGTTCCGGTGCACTTCCCAAAATATCGCAACCTGCCCGGTTTGGAGTCGGGGCTGCATTAGGTTCGGGGAAACAATGGATTTCCTGGATCCATATTGATGACTTATGCAGAATGTATATTGAAGCAATCGAAAATGAATCATGGACGGGTGTTTATAACGCTGTTTCGGCACCGCCTGTTACCAATGAAAACTTTACGAAGGAAATTTGCAAAGCTATGAACAAACCATTCTGGATGCCAAATGTGCCTGCTTTTGCGTTAAAACTTGCTTTGGGAGAGATGGCCAATATTGTTCTTGGGAGCAATTATGTCGTAAATCAGCGGATATTGAATGAAACCAATTTCATTTACGAGTTCCCGGAATTGAAACAGGCGTTGACTAATTTGTTAAAATCCTGAGTTTAAAAATCATTCTTCTTCATTCTCGTCTTCATCATCTTCATCCAGTTTCTGGACGGAGGCAAGCCATATATTACGTTGAACTTCTGCTTTGGAATCATCGTGAACATTGAGCTGGATATTGCCGTTACTGAAAATTGTCATCTGTAAACCCACAAAAGCAAGCATTTCATTCAGCCTTGCTTCCAGATGGTGATTCCCAAAAATGCACTCTTCCCAATACCAATCCAATTTTTCACCAGCCACCTCTTCCACTATGCTGATATAATCTTCAAGAGTATATCCAATGAATGGTCTCCCAAACCTTTCCCACAAAATCTGCATCACCCGATCCAGCGATTTCTCATGATTGCTGCTCCTGCGCAAATGCAGATCCAATATCAAAGCAACCAGTGCACCTTTATGATAAACTGAAACTTTTCTGTCCGGGATACCTTTTTCATACCCGTCGAGCCACAAATCAAACGATGATTCAACAAGCGACTGGCTGGCATTAGCACTCGGCTCAAAATGTCGCTTCATATATACCTGCAACTCCTTGATATATGCTTCATTATTAAAAACGCCAGCGCGTTTCAAAAACAAATCGCCATAATAAGTGGTACAGCCTTCGGCTACGAAGCAAGTTTTGAAGTAATTTTCTTTTGTAAAATCGTAAGGTAAAAGCTCCTTAGGGCGAATACGGATAATATTCCAGGTGTGAAATAATTCGTGCGAGCTGATACCGAGCAAGTCCGTATATAACCCTTCACCCTCGTCGTCCGGGCCCAAAACGATCATGGTAGAATTGTGATGCTCCACGCCGTGGTAAAATGCGTTCGGCAGGATCAGATTCAGAAAGTGGTATTCGTTTTCCGGAAAGTCGCCCATCATTGCGATCTGCTCACGTGAAAAACGCCCGAAGTCCTTTTGGATTCTTTTCCAGTTGGGACGCAGGTTTCCCTGCATCCATATATAAAAGATTGTGTCTCCGACGGTATAGACACTACGTTGGATACTCTCGGAAGCCAGCAGCGGACTGTCTACCAGCTCATAAAAGTTATTTGCATATAACGTGTTACCATCAGCAGGTAATCCGCAGGCAATCGTATAGTTATCAGGAAGCGCCAATTCTATCTCATACACCTCGTCAATCCTTCCCTCCACATACATACAGAAGTTGATAAAGTTGAGATACCAGAGCTCATTATCAACATAACTGCTCCCCGCGTTTTGAATAGCAGCATAATAGGTATAGTTAATCCTTACCTTGCTTTCGCCTTCCGTCAGGATCGC
Source organism: Dyadobacter sp. HNCC25DJ184 (assembly GCF_056895215.1). Lineage (NCBI taxonomy): Bacteria > Pseudomonadati > Bacteroidota > Cytophagia > Cytophagales > Spirosomataceae > Dyadobacter > Dyadobacter sp. HNCC25DJ184. The sequence continues at coordinate 357,931 of NZ_JBXHAQ010000004.1, forward strand.
CCATCGGTCTTTGGTAACCTTCTCAATGACCAGATTTCGTCCATCATTGCTGACGGCTTCGATAAATTGAATATTTTTGGCAAAATTTTGAATTTCATATCTGCCGGGACGCCAGGCCGGTAACTGAATTTCTATACGTTCATCAACAATATCGTCAATGGAGAAAGTCAAATGTAGTAAACGAGTTTCCGGATCAGTTACGGCAATATGGTAGTGCATAGTTATTCAGCTGTAAATAGTAATCAGAGTGAATTTCCCGTTCCGGAGATAAACCAAAAATCAATATACATACGTTAGAAATGACGTTATAATCAAATAAACGACTTTTAGATGAAAAATAAAATCCTTCTCAGTTTGCTCTTCACGATCATTGCCTGTCTTTCCAACGCTGTTTTCGCTCAGGATGGCGAGTATTACCGGCCAGATTCGCTGAGAAATCAAAAGCAACAAAGAAAAGAGCCTGTTCAAGCTGACTACCAAACCGTTAAAAAAGACACCATTAATAAAACCAAAAAACTGGAAGATTTTAAGAATCAGCCTTTTGAGAACCGTCTTCGGGTTGGCGGTAGTTTCGGTCTGAGCTTCGGCTCCGTTACGAATGTCAATATTTCTCCAATGATCGGATATGAATTAACCGAGAAGTTTGTAGCAGGTGTAGGTGCAAATGTCATGTATTTCCGATACAATTACTATGATATCAATGCTATGTATTATGGAGGAAAGTTATTTGCAATGTACAAGATCTTCCCAATGATTAATTTATTGGGCGAGCTGGAAACCTTGAACGTGGAAGGTTCTTATCAGAAGCGACAATGGATCACTTCGCCGATGCTTGGCGCCGCATATTCTCAGCCTTTAGGAAGTAAATTTATCAAAGCTGCCCACATCAGTATTCTTTACAATCTGAATTACAACAATCAAATTGACCAATATAGCGGACAAAATCTCTCGCCATACGGCTCTCCGTTTGTTTTTAGAGTAACATTCCTCTAATCATTTTGCTTGAATGGCTGTTACAAGTATTACTCAGTCAGTTTTTGTTTGGCAATATTTGCCTAATAGCTAAATGCTAATGGCTAATAGCTCTTTAATTAAATTTTATGGAAAATCCAGTATTGATATTTGGCGCAGGAGACCTTGGAATGAAGGCTCTTGACATTTTTAAAAGAAATCATGTTTTGGTGTACGGCCTGCTCGACGACAAGGAAGAACTGCACGGCAAAGAAATCGACGATATAACGATCCTTAGTCATACCGACGATGCCGATTTCCTGAAAATAGTTGGCGCGAAATGCGAGGCTTTCGTAGCAATCGGTGAGCGGTCGGTGCGGGAGAAAATTGTGGAAACTCTGAAAGAAGAGTACAAGGCTATGCCCGTAAATGCGGTTCATGATACAGCTGTTATCTCTTCTTTGGCAGCAATTGGTCATGGAAATTTGTTAGGTGCAAAGGTGGTGATCGGCCCGAGAACCAAAGTGGGGCATCATTGCATAATAAATACAGCTGCCGTAGTCGACGCCAATGTGATCATGGGAGATTTTGTGACAGTTGGTTCCGGCGCGATTATTAATGATCGGGCAACCATTAACGACGGCGTCTTTATCGGATCCGGTGCAATAATCATCGCAGGAGTTGAAATCGGAAAAAATGCAAGAATTGGCGCAGGATCCGTTGTAGTGGAAAACGTGCCGGCGTCCGCTACGTTTTTCGGAAACCCCGCAAAGAAAGTTTAAACTCAAATTAAGTTTTTAAATTAGTGGCTATTTGACAATCAACGAGAAAGAAATTTCTTTTATAGTTTTTATTCATAGCAAAAAGCTATTACCTTTGCAGTCCTTTTGACATTTAGAAGTGAAAGAGCTAAGTAAATATAACATAGACATTTACGGTTTGGAAGACAAACAGTATGACTATGATATGGAATCGGGAGATGCGTTTTTTGAAGAGCTGGAACAGGATATTGTTGATCACGGCCACTTCAAAGTACATGTCAAACTGGTCAAATCGGCCACGATGATTCAGCTTTATTTCGATACAAAAGGAATACTTGGATTGATTTGCGACCGTAGTCTGGAGCCATATGAAGAACCTTTTGCTTTTAATGAAAGGATTATTCTAAAATTCGGAGACCACGACGAAGAGTTGACCGACGAGATAGAGATTATCAATCGAAATACAAACCGCATTAATGTGGCGAAGTATATTTTCGATTTTATTGCCCTGTCTCTGCCGTTTAAAAAGATTCATCCAAGCCTTAGAAAACCAGAGGATGACGATGAATTTTCGGAACACGAGGATGAGGTTGTTTTAGTATATACTTCCGCAGCCGAAACTGACTCCACTGATGAAGATTCTGATAATACAGATCCTCGCTGGGCAGCATTGAAGAAATTAAAAGGAGAAGAATAGAGGCGATTACCAGATATAAAGAGTACAAATAAATCGAAAATTAACAATTAGAACATAAAGCATCATGGCACATCCTAAGCGGAGACACTCTTCTACCCGTCGCGATTCGCGCAGAGCACATGACTTTCTAACCGGAAAGCAATTGGGAGTTGATTCTTCAACTGGCGAAATACACCAACTTCACCGCGCTCACGTACACGAAGGAAATCTTGTGTACAGAGGAAAAGTTGTAGTTGAAAACTACACCAAAACGGTTTAGATTCAGAAGATGAGAATACGAATTTCGCAGCAGCCTCTAAAAGTTGTTGCGAAATTCTTTTTTACTAAGGCACTTCTGCTAAATTTACACCTTCGATTTCTAATCTTATCAGTAAAAACTGCGTGTAAATGAAAATTGCGGTAGATGCTATGGGGGGGGATTTGGCCCCTCAGGCAATAGTTCAAGGAGTGATTGAAGCCGCTTCTACACTTCCTTCAGATGCAAGAATCGTCTTAATCGGTAGGGAGCAAGTAATATTGGATATCTTCGAAAAGCACAATTTTGCTGCTGCCAATGTAGACATTGTGCATGCCGAAGATGTGATTGAAATGGGAGAACATCCCACCAAGGCTCTTTCCCAGAAGCCAAATTCAAGCATTGCAATAGGCTTCAAATTATTAAAAGAAAAGTCAGTCGATATTTTCTGCAGCGCAGGTAATACAGGAGCGATGCACGTAGGTGCTCTCTTTAGTATCAAAGCAATAGAAGGCGTGCTCAGACCGGCAATTGCAGGTTTTGTGCCCCAAATAGGCGGAGGTCATGCCATTATGCTGGATATCGGTGCCAATGCAGACTGTAAACCGGAAGTATTGGCCCAATTTGGGGAAATAGGCTCCGTATTTGCACAGCATACCTTCCAAATGGAAAAGCCTCGTGTGGCATTAATGAACATTGGCGAAGAAGAACAAAAAGGTTCTCTCACCATTCAGGCCACTTACCCGCTCCTCCTCCAAAACAAGAAAATCAATTTCATAGGTAACATTGAAGGAAAAGACCTTTTTACCAATAAGGCTGATGTGATCGTCACTGATGGGTTTACTGGTAATATCCTTTTCAAACTGGGTGAATCCCTTTATGAAATTGCTCTGAAAAGAGGAATACAAGACGACTTTATTGACCAGACCAATTACGAAGCAATAGGTGGAAGTCCTATTCTGGGTGTAAATGGTAATGTTATGATTGCCCATGGTGTATCCACACCTTTAGCTATAAAAAATATGATAGGATGGGCTTATAAACAGGTGAAGTCCAAAGCTTATCTTCAGATTGCCCAGGCGTTGAATTAATGATATATGAAAACTGCTCAACTGAAGAAGAATACGGACTTGCTTATACTTTCATCCAGATTTTGATTGCCATAATTACATCATGACCCAAATCAGAGCCTCTATAACTGGAATACAAGGGTATGTGCCTGACTATATCCTGACCAATGAAGAACTGGAATCGATGGTGGCCACGAATGACGAATGGATCGTCAGCCGAACCGGTATCAAGGAAAGACGTATACTAAAAGGTGAAGGCCTGGGTAGCTCTCATATGGGTGCAGAAGCCGTTAAAGGGCTTTTGGAAAAAACCAATACCAAGCCTGAAGAGATTGATCTTCTGATCTGCGCCACTACCACTCCCGATTTTATTTTCCCATGTACTGCCAATCTGATTTGCGATATGGTGGGGATTAAAAATGTTGGAAGCTTTGATATTCAGGCTGCTTGTTCCGGCTTCGTTTATGCACTAACGCTTGGTTCTCAATTCATTGAGACCGGAAAGTATAAAAAAATAATTGTCGTTGGAACAGACAAAATGTCCTCCATCGTCGACTACACAGATCGCAAAACATGTATCCTTTTTGGAGACGGGGCCGGCGCAGTGTTGCTGGAACCGGACGAGGATGGATATGGTATCATAGATTCTATTATCCGTTCGGACGGATCGGGATATCCTTATCTGCACCAAAAAGCAGGAGGAAGCCGCTACCCGCCAACACATGAAACGATAGATAATCGCTGGCATTACGTTTATCAGGATGGAGCCAACGTCTTTAAATTTGCCGTAAAAAATATGGCCGATACCGCGGCTGAGATCATGCAAAAAAACAACCTGACAGGTGACGATGTTGCATGGCTCGTTCCACATCAGGCCAACAAAAGAATTATTGAAGCTACCGCCAATCGAATGGAAGTTGGTATGGATAAGGTGATGCTGAATATTCAAAAATATGGCAACACAACCTCTGCAACCATTCCACTATGCCTTTGGGATTACGAATCGCGCCTGAAAAAAGGTGACAAGCTTGTACTTGCTGCTTTTGGCGGCGGGTTCACATGGGGAACCATGTACCTTAAATGGGCATATTAAGATAACTTCTGAATTTGTTTTACGGACCTCAAAGGATGTAAAACGGTTTGGAAACCAAGAAACAATTTAGATTATACATTGAATTAAAATGGCAACTACCGCAGATTTACGTAATGGGCTGGTCATCGCATTTAACCACGACTTGTTCCAGGTAACTGAATTTCAGCATGTTAAGCCGGGCAAAGGAAACGCATTTGTTCGTACTAAAATCAAAAGCCTTACAACAGGTAAAGTATTGGATAATACTTTTTCTTCTGGCGCAACTATATATCCGGTGAGAGTGGAACGTCACAAATTCCAGTTTCTTTATAAAGACGATGTAGGTTATAATTTCATGAACTCTGAAACATTTGATCAGGTTGTGATTGATGAAAAACTCATCACCAACGCAGATTTGATGAAGGACGGACAGGAAGTGGAAATTCTGATTAATACTGAAAACGATACCCCGCTTCTTTGCGAATTGCCAGCTTTTGTCGAGCTTGTTGTTACTTACGCAGAACCAGGACTAAGAGGAGATACTACTAACTCGCCGAAAAAAGCGGTTGAGGTTGAAACAGGTGCAAGAATCATGGTACCGTTGTTTATTGATGAAGGAGAAAAGATTAAAGTGGATACACGCACTTACGACTACGTGGAACGCGTAAAATCATAATTCACCTGAACGAAGTATATTAAAACCATTAACGGTTTCAGATTTATACTTTTTAATTTTGACTAAATGGAAACCAAAGAAATCCAAAAATTAATTGACTTTATCGCGCAGTCTGGACTGGACGAGGTCAATATCGAGACAACAGATCTTAAAATTAAAGTTAAGAGATATGGCTCGGCTCCAGTCGTAGTTAGTTCTGCGCCAGTAGTTTCTACTGTTGCTCCGGTTGCAGCGCCTATCATCGCAGCAGTACCGGCTGGTGGCGAAACGCCCGCTAAACCAGCTGAAGCATCTACGTCAAATCTGATTACTATCAAGTCGCCGATGATCGGTACGTTCTACCGCGCATCAAGCCCTGAAACTCCGACTTTCGTGAGTATCGGTGATGAGATCAAGCCAGGAAAAGTGGTTTGCGTGATTGAAGCGATGAAATTGTTCAACGAAATTGAATCTGAAATTTCAGGTAAAATTGTTAAGGTTTTGGTGGAGAACGCAACACCTGTTGAGTTTGACCAACCGTTGTTCCTTGTTGAGCCAGTTTAATTGAGCGATTTCGGAATTTAATTATTTGACTTTCATGTTCAAAAAAATATTAATTGCCAACCGTGGAGAAATTGCTCTTCGCGTCATCAGAACGTGCCGCGAAATGGGTATCAAGACGGTTGCAGTATACTCGACTGCAGATCGCGACAGCTTACATGTTCGCTTTGCAGACGAAGCGGTTTGCATCGGACCGCCACCGAGCCGTCAGTCTTACCTGAGTATTCAAAATATTATATCTGCAGCAGAGGTGACAGGCGCAGACGCCATTCATCCTGGCTACGGCTTCCTTTCTGAAAATGCCGAATTCTCGCAGATATGCGCAGACTATGGTATTAAATTCATTGGAGCCACTGCCGACCAAATCAATAAAATGGGCGACAAGGCAACTGCCAAAGCGACCATGATCAAAGCCGGGGTTCCTGTTGTACCGGGTTCAGAAGGATTACTGGAATCTGTTGAACAAGGCAAAATTCTGTCAGAAAAAATGGGATATCCCGTTATCGTCAAAGCTACGGCTGGGGGCGGTGGACGTGGTATGCGTATTATCAACAAGCCTGAAGAGTTCGAAAAAGCGTGGAATGACGCTCGTACAGAATCTGCCGCTGCTTTTGGAAATGACGGCTTGTATCTCGAAAAATTTGTGGAAGAGCCGCGTCACATAGAAATCCAGATTATCGGAGATCAATATGGCAAGGTTTGTCACTTATCAGAACGTGATTGCTCGATTCAGCGTCGTCATCAAAAACTGGTAGAAGAAACTCCTTCGCCAATTATCACACCGGAACTTCGTGAGAAAATGGGTGCTGCTGCTATTAAAGGCGCGCAAGCTATTGCATATGAAGGTGCAGGAACTGTTGAGTTTTTGGTTGATAAAAACGGGAAATTCTATTTCATGGAAATGAATACCCGTATTCAGGTTGAGCACCCTATCACAGAAGAAGTTACGGATTTTGACCTGATTAAGGAACAAATAAAAGTAGCTGCCGGTGAGCCGATTTCTGGAATAAACTACACTCCAAAGCTTTTTGCAATGGAATGTCGGGTAAATGCCGAAGATCCTGCTAATGGCTTCCGACCTGCTCCTGGTAAAATCACCAATTTACACTTTCCCGGTGGCCACGGTATTCGTATCGACAGCCACGTATATAGCGGATACACCATTCCTCCGAACTATGACTCCATGATTGCAAAGGTCATCGTGAGTGGTCAGTCGAGAGAAGAGGTGATTACTCGTATGAAACGTGCTTTGCAGGAATTCGTGATCGAGGGTATCAAAACGACCATTCCTTTCCATATTAAGTTAATGGACGATCCAGGTTTTAAATCCGGATTTTTCACCACTAAATATCTGGAAACATTTGATTTTTCAAACTTGTAAAATCATACCAATATCAGTGAAAAATGCCGTCAGATAATCCTGGCGGCATTTTCATTTAGAAAGGGATTTATATAAGCTTCACAGTCCACCATTCATTTTATCCTGAAAATCGCCGACCCAGGCTTACCCGTACCTCGTCGTAAAGGCGCTTGATTTTACAAGTGTGCCACTAACGGTCGGTTACAAAAAAATTTAGCCTGAAACAACCGTCCAGGCTAAACTGTTATCACACACATCAAATTAACATTTCTTCAGTTAAACTACATCGGGAAGTTTGTACGGTGCCCGATATTCTCTTGTGAGATACTTATTAGCATCGTCATCATTTACAAATTTCTCCGTACCCGGATCAAACGTCAGCGCCCGGCCTGTTCGATACGCAATATTCCCTAAATGAGCCAGTCCAGATGATAAATGCGCTGTTTCAACAGGGGCATTTACCAATTTGGGATCACGCGCCACGACAGCGTCAATAAAGTTCTTATAATGATCACCACCCGCCTTTCCGGTTGGCCCCGGTTTTTTATCCTTACCAAGAAAGGTTTCATAGAAATCATACCCCTTCACAACCATATACCCTTCTGATCCGTAGAAAATGTTGCCAATACCCGTCCCATCTTCCAGATTGGTCATCCATGGCCGTACTTCAAACTCAATAATTTTCTTCTCCTTGGGATATACAAATGAAGAAGTCAGAACCTCCGGTGTCTCCTTAGCATCGTTCCAAAGGAATTTGCCACCTGAAGACGTGATTTTCTCAGGAAATGAATCTACTCCGAGCCCCCACATACACATATCGGTCTCATGAATTCCCTGATTTCCGATATCGCCATTTCCGTAGTTCCAATGCCAGTGCCAATTATAATGCACATAGTTTTCTGAGAAAGGTTTCATCTCAGCCGGACCAGTCCAAAGATCATAATTCAGGCCTTTCGGGACAGCAGAAACGCCCTTGTCGCCAATATCCGGTCTCCATTTGTAAACCAGCCCCCGAGCCATATATACATTCCCGATCAGCCCATTGCGAAGTTGCTTAACAGCCTCCTGCAACGCCACAGAACTGCGCAGCTGAACACCATGTTGAACCACTCTTTTATATTTATGCGCAGCTTCCACCAACTTGCGCCCTTCATGCAAATTATGCGAGCCGGGTTTTTCAACATAGACATCCTTTCCGGCCTGGCAAGCCCATATCGCAGCCAGCGAATGCCAGTGATTAGGGGTGGCAATACTTACCGCATCGATCGTCTTATCATCAAACACTTTGCGTAAATCATTGACCGTCTGCACGGTTTTACCTGTCTTTTCCTTGTATTCCTTCGCCCTTTCCTGCACCACATTGTCGTCGGGATCGCATAGACATGCCAGCTCCACGTTACTCAGATTACTAAAACCCTTGATGTGGTCTTTACCTCTTCCATTTACTCCCAAAACTGCAACCCTGACTCTGTCATTTGCACCAAAAGCACTCGCGGGAATAATCGTCGGAAGTGCCAGTGCGAGAGAGGCTCCGGCAGATTTCTTTATAAAATCCCGTCTGGATGCATTGTTTTCGTCATTCATATCTTTAAGAATTTAGGATTGTTAAGCGACTTAACTACTTCTGAAGACGAAGTTTAGGCCATTTTACCTGCACAAATAGTACAATTATTTTAACAATAAGTACCAAGGTTAATAATAAGATACCATATGGTCACAAACCTTTCATACGGAATTCATTCTGATAACCCATATGGCTAAACACTGGAACGCGATTCTTATCATGAAAGAGATGGAAGCATTCGAGTAACAAAATAAAGATCCACATGTCAGTCAATATTTGTATTGCGAAATGCTCCTGAGCTATTGGAGGAGCTTGTGGACCATCCGACCGCGGGAAGAGGTGAAGCAGAAATGATGTAGTAGATTATCGCAAGAGCACAGATTAATCTTTCGGATAAATGATTCTACAATAATCGTGATCGTCCTAGGGCATTATGACAGCTAACAAATTTGGGCACCAAATCTCTAAAATATTCACCTTAGTATAAAACAAAAAGGCTCCGGAAATCCCGAAGCCTTTCGTTTTATAAATTCCCGATCTCCTGGAAATGTTTGACCGGCTGGTTGTTATTGCCGCTGGGCAAGCCAAATAGCAGCTTCTCTTTAATAATTGCCGCTACGTTCTCCGGAACAAGTTTATCCCATCCCGGTTCTCCGCGCTTGATTTTTTCAAGCACGCTGTCTGTGGTGATATGCATATGCTCTTTGTTGTAATTGCGGATATCCTCGATTTTATCATTAATGATCAGGTATTGAAAAAGAGGTCGTAAATGATCCGGAATCTGGAAGTTTTCGCAGCTATATACCGAACCGTCAGGTTGTAATGTCGGATATATCAGCAACTTAACCTTCCTGCTGAAAAGTGTCGCGAACGATTCCAGAATACCTCCCGGAAGAAACTCGTAATGGCTTTCTTCAAAAATATCCTGCAGACTAGGGCTTCCCAGTAGCAGTCCAACTTTCAGTTTGGTAAGGCTGGACAGATATGCCACCAGTCGATAGTACTCATGGTGATTGGATATCATCACCATATGCCCCAAAGAACAAAGAATATCCACCCGATCCAGGAAGTCTTTTTCGTCGATTTCCCGAGACGATCCTTTTAGATTATGCAGCGTAAGTTCAGAAACCAGTACCACTCTCGATTCATCCACATCCGGCTCGTCGATAAACTGTCGCATTCCGTTGTTGATCAAATCAATATGAACGTTGGTAATCGGACGCAAACGCCCTCTCAACATCAAAATGTGCTTTTTGTAAAGTGCTTCGGACGGCTGTAATACGCCTCCGTCAGCTCCAAAAAGTGCGGCATCGGTAAACCCGTTTCTTACAAGTCTCAAACTCATCAAACGGTTATCAACCTTCACAAAATCCGGCCCACTGAAACGCACCATATCAATCTCAATCCGCTCCGGCGTCAGGTCGTCCATGAGCGAAAGTAACAGTGTTTCAGGAGATTTATTATAGAAAAAACACCCATACATGAGGTTTACCCCTATAATCCCAAGGGCTTGTTGCTGCAGGAGATTATCATTGTCCCTCATTCTCACGTGGATCACAACATAATTTGTCGGCCCCATTGGTGACAACTGAAACTGTAATCCGACCCATCCATGGGCCTCGTTGGTTTTTTGAAAATTGAGTGCAACAACTGTATTGGCAAAAGCAAAAAATAAACTGTCATCCCCCCTTTTTTCGCTTAGCCTTTTTTCAACCAAATTATACTCACGGTTCAGCATTTTCATCAAACGCGATTCCACCACATACCTTCCGCCCTCTTCCGTTCCATATATCGCATCACTAAACGTCATATCATATGCCGACATGGTTTTCGCGATTGTTCCTGATGCTCCTCCGGCTTTAAAAAAGAAGGCTGCTGTTTCCTGCCCAGCACCTATTTCTGCAAACGAACCATATATACTACGATCAAGATTGACTCGCAAAGCCTTTTGTTTTGTTCCCAGATTCTTTTCGTACATAACCTTATAATGTGATATTGCTTAATGTAAATATAAGAAAAATACCACCTTTATGATATTAATCCATACTACATTCGACTTAACTTATGCTAATTCTATTATTCTTTTAACCTGAAATATGATCTAAAAAATATAAAAATGTACGATACCGACTCCACATATCTATTCACCTATGGCACCCTGATGAGAGGCTATGAAAATCCATTGGCAGACCAGCTCAAAAGTCAGTCCGTTTTTGTAGGATATGGATCTATGGAGGGTGTACTATACCTCGTCAGTTGGTATCCCGGAGCAATATATGTTCCCTGTTCTGATCAGAAAGTGTGGGGAGAAGTATATCAAATCGACCATATCGAAAAGCTATTGCCGCTACTGGACGAATATGAGGATGTATTTGAAGAGGAGGCTTCGAGCCTTTATTTGCGGAAAGTAGTACCTGTCAATATAGGTGACAAAGTTTTACCCTGCTGGACATATTTATACAATCAACCCGTTTCAGAGTTGACGCGTATTGTTGATGGAAACTTCAGAAATACCTGAAAGCGTGGAAGATATTACCTCAATCACGCAATCCCACTCACCCGCTCCCCGATAATACGAAGTCCGTCCAATGTCAGGTTTCTGTCAATTTCGACAAACTCGTCTTGCAGTGTATCGATAATGGATGAAAGGCCTCCGGTTGCGATGGCGACACACTCTCCATCCAGCTCGGACTTTATTCTTTCAAGCAAGCCTTTTACCAAACCTTCATATCCCAGCAATATCCCGGCCTGAATGGCGTGGACGGTGTTTTTACCAATTGCGGATTTTGGCAATTCAAGGGGCACCTCCGGAAGTTGTGCAGTATTTGCAAAAAGTGCTTTCACCGCAGTAATCAGCCCTGGCAATATGGCAACACCCAGAACTTCCCGATTTTTTGATATTGTGGTAAAAGTGAGCGCAGTTCCAAAGTCAACGACAATGCAGTGCTGGTCATATCGGCTCATCGCCGCTACGGCGTTGGCGATCAAATCCGCGCCGATTTCGTGCGGATGATCGATGGCGATATTGAGATCTGGGTAAATATCCGGTCCAACCACTATGGTATCGTCTCCAAACAACGATTTCAATGCTCGATGAATAACTGGGGTTAGCGCAGGAACTACACTGCTCAATACCACCGTAGTAACATCACCATACCACAACCCTGTTTCAAGAAAATAAAGCCGAAGCTTCGATTCGTAATGCCCTTCGTTATCCTGCACCACCGATCGGACGCGCCAGATATTCATGAGATTTTCGTCCTCATATAACCCAAAAACAGTATCTGTGTTGCCTACGTCGACCGCTAATAACATATTTAACCTTTCGTTGTTAATCTGATTATGAAACTACAAAATAGCAGGAAACTGCCAGAATTTCGGGCAATTCCTCCACTAGTTGTTCTATTTACCACTAGAAATTCTTCCGGAAAGTTAAAGGCATTGGCTAAATAAATCTTCATTCCCAATCGATTTCCTGTCCGTTTCTTTTTCATTATCTCTAATTTTGGCATGAAAACCTGCAAGGTTTCGCGTCAACAACTTCCTGAATTTGTCTCGGTTAAAAAAATATGATGATTGATTCTTTACTACTACGTCTCTCCTATATTCTGATTTTCCTTCTCTGCGGCCTGACGATCTGTAATGGGCAAGCTGTCCCGGAATGGCAGGATCCTGAAATTGTCAGCATCAATACCGAAAGACCTCGTGCGGCTTTTACACCTTATCCCGATGAAAAAAGCGCATTGGACTATAAAAGCCAGTCGCCCCTGGTGGTTTCGCTAAACGGTAAATGGAAATTTAAATGGGCTTCCAATCCATCCAAAGTGATCCCTAACTTTTTCGATCCGTCCTTTGCCATTAATGGCTGGGATGACATTCCGGTTCCTTCCAACTGGCAGGTTGTTGGTGCACGTGAGGGGCGTAAATATGATCGATTGATTTTCAGCAATATCAAATATCCTTTCAGGCCCACGCCACCAAGAATCAATGCGGATACGAATGCGATCGGTATGTACAAAACCAATTTCACAGTGGCTGACGTCAAGGACAAAACCTTTTTTTTGCATTTCGGTGGAGTTCAGTCGGCTTGTTATGTATGGCTAAACGGGGAGGCGATAGGTTACCATGAGGATGGAATGACGCCTTTTGAATTCAATGTTTCAGATGTTGTAAAAAATGGTATTAACCATCTTGCCGTGGAAGTGATCAACTGGTCGGACGGGAGTTATCTCGAAGATCAGGACTACTGGCGGCTATCGGGTATATTCCGGGACGTCAATTTAATTACCCATCCCAAAGTAACAATTACGGACCTGTCTGTCAGGACGCTGCTTGACGCAACCTATACAAACGCAACTTTGAAACTGAATGCATTCGTCAAGAATTACAACGAGACAAATGTATATGCCCACCAGCTGGTATTTACGTTGTATGATGCCAACAAACAAATGGTGAACCGGCCTGTAAGCCAGATTCTCCGTGATATACCGCCATTGGACGAGTCGGCCATCAGATTGGAAATTCCGGTAAATGAGCCTGTCAAATGGAACGCTGAAAATCCCTACCTATATACCCTGACGGTTCAATTAATGAATTCGGATGGGAAAATTCTTGAAACGACGAGCCAGCGGGTTGGATTCAGGGATATAAAAATTAAGAACGGGCAATTACTTGTCAATGGAAAAGTCATTTCGGTTAAAGGCGTTAACCGTCACGAATTTGATCCTGAAACCGGTCGGGTGATCAGTCGTGAGTCGATGGTAAAGGATATCACGCTCATGAAGCAACATAACATCAATGCCGTCCGGACATCACATTACCCAAATAATACTCAATGGTATGATCTCTGCGACGAATATGGGATATATGTGATGGACGAAGCCAATATAGAAAGTCATGGTTTGTGGAGTCAAAATATCATTCTGGCTGATAATCCGAAATGGAAACAGGCATTTCTGGCACGAGCCAATGCTATGATCGAAAGGGACAAAAACCATCCGTCGGTCATTATCTGGTCGCTGGGCGATGAATCGGGTATGGGTCAGAATTTTACCGATATGGCTGACTTCATTCGTCTTGCTGACCCTACCAGGCCGATTCATTACGAAGGAAGAAAAGAATATACCCCTACTTCACTGAATAGTTTTGATATCATTTCGGTGATGTACCCGACCGTTCCGGATATGCTGGAACTTGTCAGAAAAGATAAGACCAGGCCGCTTATTATTTGTGAATATGCGCATGGAATGGGTAATAGCATCGGTAATCTCTCAACCTATTGGGAAACGATTGAAAAACAACCGACGATGCAGGGAGGCTTCATATGGGACTGGGTGGATCAGGGGCTTAGCCTGAAAAATCCGGATGGAACCACTTATTGGGATTACTTCAACGATATCGACGGTGCCAATGCAGGTGACGGCCTGGTCAACCCTGACAGAGTTCCTCAACCTGAAATCAACGAGGTTAAAAAGGTATATCAGTATATTAAATTCGACGACTCTGATACTTTGAAGGCAGGTTTAAAACAGGTTACCATCCGAAACGCATATGATTTCATCGGCCTGGATCACTTTGATGCGGCCTGGACGTTGCAGGAAAACGGTGCCATTATTGGAAAAGGGACGCTTAATATTGCCAACCTTGCTCCACAGATGTCGCAAAAAATAGAAGTGCCGTTTCAACTACCTGCTAACCGTGACAGCGGGAAAGAATATTTTCTGAATATCAGTTTTACCTTAAAGAAAAATACCGCCTGGGCTCAAAAGGGATATGAGGTGGCCTGGAAGCAATATAAGGTCGCAACTTCTGTATCTGAACCTGTCAATATTAGCCTCACCGGCAATTCAGGATTGCGCGTTTCCCAACTCAACAGCAATCGTTTACAAATAACCGGTCAGTATTTCTCTGTCATTTTTGATAAGAATGAAGGAGGTGTTGTTTCGTTTAAAAATCAAAGAGATGAAATGATCCAAAAGGGGCTGCATAACAATTTCTGGCGCGTTTCAACCGATAATGACGAAGGCGGAAAAGACAAAAGTTACGCGGCCAACTGGAGAAAAGCAGGTTTGGATAACCTTACAATCCAAAATGCCACAATGAAGTCGGAAAGAATCAATACCCATGCGCAAAGGATAACGCTATCTGCAAAACTTAAAGGCAATGCAGGGGAGATTTTGGCAACTACGGTCTATATCGTTTATGCAACAGGCGATATTTATGTTGATAACCGATATGCCTTCGAGGGTGAATGGCCACCGTTAGCGCGCATAGGAAATCAGTTTGAAATGCCCTCAGTTTACAACAAGCTATCCTGGTTTGGAAATGGACCTTTTGAAACCTATGCCGATCGTAAGCTGAGCGGGAAGGTAAATGTTTATTCAGGAAATGTGGCTGACCAGCATTTTCCATACATTTCTCCACAAGAAAACGGAAATAAAACAGATGCAAGATGGTTCACCATTGTAAATTCTGAAGGAGACGGTCTGATCGTGTTGAGTGATTCTCTGATGAATTTTACAGTTCAGGATTATAGCCCGGACCAACTCAATCTTGCCAAGAAAAGAGGGGCTGTCTTGTCTCGGGGCCAGTTGACTTCCGTTAGCGTAGATATGGCGCAAATGGGGCTTGGTGGCGACGACAGCTGGTCGCCGAGAGTTCATTCTCAATACTTGTTGCCGGCGAGGAACTACCGATATACTTATCGCTTGCGGCCGATTACCAAGAACTCCAATATTCAGCAAATTACTTCGGGCAAACTGCCATATATACCAACCTCTTATTCATCAACTGATCCGCTGCCTTCTGAAACTGTCTTAGCTGACGAGGTTGTGGAAGATGAACCCGAAGTGGTTCCCGCTAAAAAAGCTGCTGTCAGGAAGAAAACTGCTCCTAAGAAAAAACCGAGTACCCGTAAGAAATCCAGTTCGAAAAGACGACGGAGGAGGTGATGGTTCTTTGGTAAGCGGTGGTCAGGAAATTGTCATTGATGTCATTGATTATCCAAGCATGGCCCTTGTCTTCACAGGACTTTCGAGAATGTAAAGTCCCCTAAAGACAAGGGCACAGCTAAGAACCTGCGCGGATTGTGAAAGTCCGTTGATAACACCGGTCAGGGGTTTCGAGCTACTTGTTATAGGGTGCCAAAGTATAACTTGTTTTCACCTGAATCACCTGCGCTATTTTAACAAAAACGACGGATGGCACTTCGATTTTATGGTCGGTAAGCGCTACTTCGAAGTCACAGGCAATATAGATTTTCCCGTCGGCGATTTTCATTTTGCCTTTTAGCGTGCGTTTTTGCGCAACTCCGTGAACGGTGAATGTACCTGTTACGCTCATGGGAAATTCGCCATCTTTTGAATAGTCGGGCGCGCCGTCCAATGTTCCGGTAAACGATGCTGTCGGATATTTGGCAGACTCCATATAGTTTTCGTTGAAATGCTCCTGCATCAGCTTATTAGGGAAAACAAAATCCCGCATATACATTCTGGCCGCGATTTCATTCTTGGCTGTGTTCAATATCACCTGCGCTTTTTTGTTCACCGCAAGAATATTTTCGAGCGGTGTTTCCGAATGAAAACTCGTTTCACCCGCTGCCGTGGCGTAAAGAACACTCTGCGCCTGAGCGAAACCTATATGGCTATACGTCGCAACCAACAGATAGCATAAATACCTGACTTTTTTCATGGGTAATATAATTTTGAATGAGCGTTAAGCCAACAATTACTCATTTTGGACTCACACGAGATTTTTTGTCAAAACTGAAAGTCCGTGAAATATTGAAGCCATAATGGATATCTCCTTTGCCCCAGCTGCCGGTGGTTTCCCCGATAAACTGACGTTCTATCATCCCCAACGAATTCGTAAAATGCAGCTGAAAAACATGCCCGCCTGTTTCAATATCGACCCCAAAAGACATTGAATCATAATATGGCGCAGTGGGAGTATTCTTTTCGCGCGCAGTCCAGAAATATTCTCCGTTGAGCGATACCCTTTTACTTAGCTTATATCTACCACCAATACCTACGGCAAATAATGGCTTTGTATCTCCTTCAACCAGTGTATGGTTCCGATATAAGTATGTTGGCGAAAGCTGCAGCGAGAATTTCTCCCCAAATTTCCGGGCAATTAGAGCTTGGAGAGTGTACGAAACCTTATCCTGAAACTCTAATTCTTTATCGACGGTAGAAATAACTGTGCTACCAAAAACTGTAACAGAAACCGGAAAGGACTTTGACCCGGTTTTTTGCTGCAACAGCTTATATTTGGCCATAAAGTCGTAAGCTTTCTGAACCGTGCTGCGACCTACTCCAATCATCAACCTGTCCGTCAAACCATACTCGAAACCAAGTCTCAATGTAGCCTGATCCAACCCAAAGAGCTGATATGCTCCTGAATTAAGAGTACCAAACCGGTGAGAAATCCGGAAATCCATATGATTTTTCTTCATCGTTTCGACGGAATGCCCATTGACAATACGGGTCGACTTAAATGTCGCTTCGACCGGAAACGATTTCGCACTGTCCAGCTGATTCAGCTGGCTCATCAGGTCATCTTGCCCAAAAGCAAGAGCAGGTATCAGACCAAAAAAAAGCAACCATGCGGAGGATGTTCTCATTTGTCAGGCCTTTACAGTTAGCGTTTTTCCATCAGCCGAAAGCGTGGTCGTATATACTTTCAGTGCACTAATTGTCTCGCCGGTATTCGGACCTTTGATGACCGCCCCGGTTAGTGAAAATTCCGAGCCATGATTTGGACACAGCAACATGTTTGAAGAACTCACGAATCCTACATCAGTGCCCTGGTGTGTACAGGCTTTTGCCAAAGCGGCATATACACTTGTCGTACTAAAAGCTACCAGTACATCTCCAATAATCTTTGAGCCACCTGGTGTTTTAAGACCACTATTGGCAGAGTTGCTTAGATCTATGGTGAAATTGATTGCGCTTCCGGTTGTAGTTCCGGTTATACCATTTCCGCCCCCCGTTCCAGGATCTGGAGTCGGATCGTCACTTGACCCGCACGAGGTCAAAGTTCCCATACAATAAAACGCCATTAGTGTGGAAGTACCCAGGCTTAAGCTTCTTAAAAAATCGCCTCTTTTCATAACGTTTTCTTCTTGTTTTTTCATGATGATTTATTTTTTGAGTGAATACAGGACATAGCGGTTCCAGGATCAGCAATTACACGGATCTATCAATTCCGAAACTACCTTTCAGACGCTACTATTAAATTGAGATTTAGTTTAGGTTATTTTTTAAATGGGGAATACCTTATTGAAATCCAGACGCCGCTGGTAAAAAGATTCACTTGCCCAAAACCCACTTTTTTAATGGGTACAGTTACATATGGCTCTGCCATGAGCGACAAACTATTTGATAAACGATACTCATAACCAACTGACGCATTCAAATGACTGAACCAATACCAACCCGTTTCACCCTGCCAACCGTACCATTTGATACCGGGTACGTGCTTCTTATAATTATAGTCATATTTCTCATCCCTCATCTGATATGAAGACGTTCCGACGGTTACAAACCAGCGACTTCTTTCCTTTGTTGAAATATCGAAACGCAGATTAAGAGGTATTTCTATAATCTTGCAAACCGCGTCTACACTTTCCGGCATGACCGGTTGCGTCCAGTTTGACGGCCATTCATAATATCCCGGACCTGCCTGATATCGTTTAAGACTGCGTATCGCTCCTGACTGAATATACAATCTTGGCACAATGGCATATTCACCGAGCAATGAAACTGCATTCCCGACCCTCAATTCTTTCATAAAATGCACCGAACTGAGATCGGGCGATATGCCAAACCGCACTGCGAATTTGGGTGACGGCGTTTTGACAGATTTCTGCGGCTCCTCCCTTTCCTCTTTCTGCTGAATTTTAGGTATATCCGGTCCTCCAATCGAAAGTTTATTATTGTAATCGAACGGCCGCGTTTCAATCATATCCAACTGCATAAGGCTGTTTCTCGCAGATACCTGTTCGTTTACAGACATATCCTCAGCAGATGACTTTGTCGGTTGATCAATCGATTTGTCTTTAACAATAGTTGATTTTCGGCTTATACCTCCAGCCAACTTCTCGTCAGCTCTCTGCAGTTCAATGCCTTCCTGTCTTGATTTAATACCGCTTTTCTGAGCCGGATCCGGTCTCGTTTTGCTTGTTTTTAATAAAATGGCCCCGGCACCACTCTTGTTTTTAGAGTAGTCAGACTCTAAGAACACTCCGCTTGCCTTAGACTCACCCCGGGGCTTTATCTTTGTCGCCTTTTTATCGGCCTTTGAAACTTCCACACCTTTAATAGTGGATTCTGATTCAGTGGGTTCCGTTATAGTAGGTTTTGAATTTTTATCTTCTGTCAAAGTCGCTATCGAATCAACGGGCAACTCTTCTACACCCTGATCTGTCTGAGCCTTAACTATTGTTTCTTCATTAGTGCCCACCATTTTTCCGGTATTGATGGTCCGAGGCTTTGACTCTCTCGAAACGAGAAAGATACCTGTCAAACCCAAAAACACAAATCCCGCCAATAATAACGGCCACCATTTCCTAAACCAGAAAAACGCCGGCCTGTGCCCGTCTTCCTCGTCTAGTTTTTTTCTTAATTTATTCCAATCCTGCGGATCAAAAGTTGGATCAAACTCCTCAGCTGACTTTCTGAAGAGTTTGTCCAGTTCGTCATCTGGTAACTCTATCATAATTGTCAATATTTAACTTGGATAGTTTTTCCCTCAATTTCTCCCTGGCCCGCGACAAGTTTGACTTGGAAGCGCCCACTGTGATGTTTAGTTGCTCGGCTATTTCTTCATGCGAATAGCCATCAATCACATACAAACTAAAAACGACACGATATGCCGGAGTCAAAGTCTGGATCACCCCCATCAATTCCTCGTGCGACATTTTGCCGATGATCGTCTCATCAACACTTACGTTTTCGGCCGCGTCGTAATCATCCAGAAGAGCATGTTTTATCTCATGTCTGTAATGGTCGAGCGCCGTATTGACAATAATTCTTCCCAGCCAATTCTTAAAAGGACGAGTAGTATCGTAACTGTCAATCTTCGTGAACACTTTGAGAAATCCGTCATTGACGATTTCCTTAGCTTCATCTTTACTTCCTGAATATCTCAAACAAATACCCATAGCATATCCGTAAAACTGCTTATACAGCAGTTCCTGACTTCGGCGGTTCTTCTTCAAACAGCCGTCGAGTAGTTCTATAAGAACAGCGGAGTTATACCCGGGCATGCCATTTTCCATTTTTTTACATATACGAAGCGTTCAAAATAAAGGTTGCGCGCCCGACTCCACATTTTTGTAAAAAAGTAAGATAAACTTCGTTTTTGGTATCGGCGGTAGGCGCCAGGTTGCACTTTCTGCTAGGAATTGAATAGCTGTGAGAACCGGTAGCTGATGGCCGAACGTCGACGTCCTGAACGATCAGGCTATTTTTAACCATTATTTAATCCTACTTAAAAAACAAAACAAACGAAATATCAGTTAGTGACGTTACGAGTGAAAACATTTGTTACAACCTGAATATCAACTATTTAATCCTAATGATACACACAAATCTTCAAAACACGGCTCTTTGACAGGCCCATATATCGCCCCATTTTGTGAACCACACTTTTCTATCATTTATTAACTAATTTTGCGGCCACATTCTAATTGGACTTCTGTCCATATGCCGTACTTAAAGAAGGAATTAATTCCTGACAAAATAAATCATGTCCAAAGAAATACCGGATTCCGATCCAACCAAATCACCATTTGCTGTAAGAAAAATCAGTTGGGAAGGCCTTAAAATAACTGTTAAACTTTTCAGATATCTTCGTCCGTACAGGACAACTTTCATTTTCGGTCTCATTTTCCTGGCACTATCAACGGGCACTTCGCTCGTTTTTCCAAAAATGATCGGCAGTATTATCGAGGTCATCGAAGGGAAATCCAAATACACCATAAACGAGATCACGCTTTTCCTTTTTGCAGTCCTCGTTTTTCAATCCATATTCTCATTTTTCCGGATATACCTTTTCACCAAAGTGAGTGAATGGTCGATGACGGATATCCGCAGCGACGTTTTTAGCAAAATCATCACACTTCCGATTCAGTTTCTGGAGCAACGCCGTGTGGGAGAGCTGACAAGCCGTATCACTTCCGATGTCAGCCAATTACAAGGTTTGCTTTCATTCACGATAGCCGAATTGTTCAGGCAAATTGCGACGCTAATCGTCGGTCTGGCCATTTTGTTCTATACCTCCTGGAAACTTACGCTCTTTATGCTGGCAACATTTCCCATTCTGGTGATTGCATCGGTGTTTTTTGGAAGGCATATGCGTCGTTTGTCAAAAAAAGCCCAGGATGAATTGGCAGCAGCGAATGTAGTTGCAGAAGAAACGCTGCAGTCGATCAATGTCGTTAAAGCGTTTACAAATGAAGGTTTGGAGGCAAACCGCTACCGGACCATCCTTAATCGTGTAGTTGACCTCTCATTATATGCATCGCGTTTCCGTGGCGGATTTGTTTCGTTTATCATTTTCGCACTTTTTGGTGGAATAGTAGGTGTAGTATGGTACGGCGCCGGATTGGTGCAGGCAGGAGAATTTGGTTTGTCTGACTTGTTCACCTTCATATTGTATACCACATTCATCGGTGCATCCATCAGCGGAATGGGTGATCTGTATGCGCAGATCAATAAAACGGTTGGAGCCTCCGAAAGACTTTTTGAAATCCTCGAAGAAGAAGCCGAAATATCCTTGACACAAGCGACCAACAACCACCTCAAAGTGGTAAAAGGAGATATTTCATACCAGGATGTACATTTTTCATATCCTTCAAGATCAGATCTTCCCGTTCTGAAGGGTATATCGTTTGATGTAAATGCGGGTGAAAAAGTAGCCTTAGTGGGTTATAGCGGAGCCGGAAAATCGACGATTATTCAATTATTGATGCGTTTTTACCATCATCAGAGCGGGTCTCTCAAAGTTGATAATCGTCCCGTTTCCGATTATGACATTACCGAGCTTCGGAAAAACATTGCGATTGTGCCTCAGGAAGTGATGCTGTTTGGGGGAACGATATTCGAAAACATCTCATATGGTAAGCCAGGGGCAACCAGGGAAGAGGTATATCAGGCTGCATTAAAAGCTCATGCGTTGGAATTTATCGAAACTTTCCCTGAAAAATTTGAAACGATCGTCGGCGAGCGGGGCATCAAACTTTCCGGTGGTCAACGCCAGCGCGTCGCGATCGCAAGAGCGATATTGAAAGATCCGAAAATCCTGATTCTGGATGAAGCGACTAGCTCCCTGGATGCCGAATCGGAAAAGCTGGTTCAAATTGCACTTGACGAATTGATGGAAAACAGAACGACGATCATCATCGCCCACCGTCTGGCTACGATCAGAAAAGTAGATACCATATATGTAATTAACCAGGGCCAGATCATTGAGTCCGGCTCTCACCGGGAATTGTCGCTGATTGACGACGGATTGTACGCAAACTTAATTAAGTTGCAATTCGAAGCAGCAGAAAGCCATTCATGAGCAAAACAAACGCAGAAAAAAATCCGGAAACCTATTTCAACGAAAGACTTTTCAATTCGGTAAAGGCTGAAAAAGAAGCGCAGGAAAAGTTTAATACGCTGGCTGTTATGCGCCTTTTGGCCTTTGTCTGTTTTGCCGGCCTAGGCTGGTACTGGATGAAATCAGGCATAAACTTCTTTGGAATCGCTTCGGGTGTATTTTTTATTGGTTTTTTGATTTTAATGAACCTTCAACAGAAAGCGCGCCGAAAAAGGGATTATGAAAAAAATATTCAGCTGATCAATCTTGACGAAACAGGGAGGCTTTTTTTTAAGTTTGTTCGCGATGACAATGGCAAGGTTTACAAGAAAAAAGACCACCCTTATGCCTCAGACCTTGACATCTTTGGCGATTATTCGCTTTTCAAATTATTAAATCGTTGCAGGACAGCGGCCGGAAGCAAGCGACTTTCCCGATGGCTTAAAAATCCTGCACCATTGGAGGAAATCCTCATGCGCCAGGAAGCTTCCCAAGAGTTTTCTGAAAACGCAGATTGGCGGCAAAATTGGGAAGCCACAGCTTTGCTCAACAAACAAGCCGATCAGCAGATCGGTGCTTTTCAAAAATGGATTGAAGAAGAGCTCCCGCAAGACCTCAAATCTTCGCTCATATGGAGATATTGGCCTATTGTGACGCTCGTCATCGGAATTCTATTCGGGTTCGGTCTTTTGTCTGGATGGATATTGGCGCTTAGTTTGGGCTGGCATCTGATGATCCTGAAAAGATATCAGGAGGTAATTAACGATCTGACAAACAGCACCACTGCTTTAGGACAAACCATATTGGCCTATTCAGAATTGCTGAATATCGCTGAAACTTCGCCTTTCCAATCGCGCTGGTGGAAAATACGAACTGCTCTTCTGCAAAATTCCAGCAAGTCATTGAAAAAAGTCGGCACGCTTTTCGATGCCCTGGATTATCGAAACAATCCATACTTCGCCATTTTTGTAGGCATACCTACTTTGTGGGATATGCATTGCCTTGCCTCACTTGAAAAATGGAGGCTGGCTAACAAGACAAATCTCACCAACTGGCTGAATGTACTGGCCGATACAGAAGCAATGAACAGCATATCCGGTTTCCGATACGCCAATCCCGACTTCGCAATCCCGCAGGTTTCATGGAAAAACGGCATCAATATGTATGCCGAAAATATGGGACATCCGCTGATTCATGCTTCCAAAAGAATTAACAATACCTTCGAAATGGATGGGACAGGCAATACGATATTGATCACCGGATCCAATATGTCGGGCAAAAGTACGTTCCTGAGAACCATCGGCCTGAACTTTGTATTGGCTCAAACAGGCGCAGTGGTATGCGCGACAAGGCTTTCATGTTCACCTGCACGGGTATTCAGCAGTATGCGTACGAATGATTCACTCGAAGAAAGTACATCCTCTTTTTACGCAGAACTTAAACGGCTGAAACAGCTGCTCGAACTGGCTGATGAGAGTAATAATACGCCGATCTTTTATCTTCTCGATGAGATTTTGAAAGGTACCAATTCGGCGGATCGACACAAAGGCGCAGAAGCGTTGATCAGACAGTTACATAAAAAAAATGCCTCGGGTTTGGTTTCCACTCACGACCTAGAATTGGGTACATGGGGCGCCACGCAAGACTATATCGCCAACTTCCATTTCAGATCGGATATGGAAAATGGGGAGTTAAAATTTGATTACAAGCTGCACAACGGGATATGCGAAAGTTTCAACGCCTCCGAACTTATGCGGATGATGGGCATTGATATCCATCAGGAAGGTTAAGCCGCTTAACAGCAATCGCAACGTATTTAGAGTGTTATCCACCCTTTTACGTAACTTTATGGTTTATTTTTACGTTTATCACAATGTCCGTTTAATTTTGGCATTGAAACGGACCGATAGCTTGAAGCTTTCACTATTTTATTAACCGAACCAATAACAATTTTTATAAGCTGAATGGAAGTATTAATTATGGCAGGACAGCTCATACTGGGCTTGTCTATCTTGGTAGGATTGCACGAAGGAGGGCATATGGTTGCGGCGAAGCTGTTTGGTATGCGTGTGGAGAAGTTTTTTATCGGTTTTCCTCCCAAACTATTTGGTTTTCAAAAAGGTGAAACAGAGTACGCGATTGGGGCGATACCTCTTGGAGGTTTTGTAAAAATATCCGGAATGATAGATGAGTCTATGGATACTGAGGCCATGAGTAAAGAACCCCAGCCATATGAATTCAGAGCAAAACCAGCCTGGCAGCGGCTGATAGTGATGTTGGGCGGTATTATCGTAAACGTGATCGTCGGTATATTCATTTTCATCGTTATTGCATATAAGGAAGGAGACAAGTTTCTTTCACGCGAAGAAGTTAATAAATATGGTATTTCTGCAGGATCTGTGGCTCAGGAAATTGGCCTGAAAACAGGTGACAAGATTGTGAAGGTCAATGGAAAATCATATCAGAATTTCAATGATATCATCAGTTCGGACGTGTTTCTGGAATCAAACAGTTCATATACCGTTGAACGCGCCGGAAAGGAAATTGATATTGATATACCTAACAACCTGATTGAGAAACTATCGGATCCTGAACAAAAAGGCAACTTCATTCGTCCACTTGAACCATTTGTTGTCGGTGATGTTGTGCCGGGAACAGCTGCTTCAAAAAGTGGTTTGAAAGCCGGTGATGCAATTACATCGATCAACGGAACCAACGTTCACTTTTTCAGCGAATTTCAGGACAACCTTCAAAAATTAAAAGGCAAAACTGTTCCTTTGGAAGTGAAAAGAGCAGGAGTTGACACGCCTCTTTCAGTAGAGGTATCAGAAGAAGGAACGATCGGTTTTCATCCGAAAAGCTTGCTTCGATTTACAGAAGTTGAATATTCTTTGGGTCAGGCAATTGGCATCGGTACGCAAGACGCGTTTACGACTGTTTATAACAATATCAAAGGTTTCAAGAAAATATTCCGCGGTGAAGTTTCAGCTTCCAAAGCATTGAGCGGACCAATCGGAATCGCCAGAATGTTTGGTGGCGTTTGGGATTGGAGTCGCTTCTGGTACCTGACCGGGCTTCTATCCATGTTCCTTGCATTTACCAATGCATTGCCGATCCCGGCACTAGATGGTGGCCATGCGGTCATGTTAACTTATGAAATCGTATCTGGCCGCAAGCCTTCCGACAAATTCCTGGAAAACGCTCAGAAAGTCGGGATGGTTTTACTCCTTGGTCTGATGGCATTTGCGATATTCAATGACGTCTGGAAAATTGTATTCTAATGATGGAGAAAGGGAGGAAGGACAAAGGAGGAAGGGATAACGGCATTACGGTCGTGATTGACCATAAGGCAACTCCACGGATGATCCAACAATCTTCTGTATTAGAAAGGATTAAAAAAAGTGCAAAAAGCCTTTGTCCCTTCCTGCTTTCCTCCCTCCTCCTTTCCTCCCTTTTTTCAGCAACCCCTCATGAATACCACGTGAGCGTTACGCAAATGGAATATAATTCCAGTGCAAAAATGTTCGAGGTAAGCATTCGGTTTTTTACGGATGATCTTGAAAAATGTCTTTCACAAAACAATGGGAATAAGCGGTTTATCATTAAAAATGATGATCAGAACAATCCGTTAATTGAAAGTTATGTGCTTAAGAATTTCATGTTGAATACCCCCGATAAAAAAGCAGTTCCGGTGCATTATCTTGGAAAAGAAGAAGAACAGGACGGAACGTGGGTATATCTTGAAATACAATATAAATCAGATCTTGCTGGCTGTAAATTGCAAAACACAGCTTTATTTGATACCTTTTCCGATCAGGTCAACATGACAAACGTGAAAATTCTCTCGGAGAAAAAGACGTTTCTTTTTAAGAAGACCCAGCCCGTCCACAATTTTTAGTCCAAATAATAAAATGCCATGACAACATTTAGGTTGGCACGGCTATTTTGATTACTTTATACTTTTCGTTTCAACGTCTTTATTTATACATTAGGACACGATTATCTGTCACAATGACAGACTGCTTATGAAATTTGAACCTTCTGACTTATATAGCCGACTTCTTGTATCCGACTCGGATCTTGATAGCTTGGAAATTGTACCTCTTGGTGGACCGGAAGGAGCCGATGAGCCTCTTGACCTACCTGGTGAACTCGCTATTTTACCCATCAGACAAACCGTATTATTCCCCGGAATGGTTATTCCGGTGACCGTGGTTCGTCAAAAAGCGATCCGTCTCGTCAAGAAAATATACCGTAATTCTGACATCAATTTAAGAATACTTGGAGCTGTAACGCAGGCGAAACCAAACAAGGAAGATCCTACGGCCGAAGATTTATTCAACATCGGAACAGTTGCGCAAATCCTGAAAATGATCACACTTCCTGACGGGAACGTAACGATTATTGTGCAGGGGCGTCAACGTTTTGAGATCAAATCAATTATCAGTGAAGATCCGTATATAACTGCTACGGTCGAAGCCATTGAGGATAAGTTTGTGGGCGCAAGCAAGAAAGAATCGAAAGCTTTGCTTCAATCTCTCCGCGACAGCGCACACAAGATCATGAAACTGAATCCTGAAATCCCACAGGAGGCTCGCATCGCACTGGACAATATTGAAAGTCCCGTGTTCATGATTCATTTCTTGTCGTCCAATATCAACGTGGATATCGCGGACAAGCAGAAATTGCTGGAAGAAAGAAACAGCAACAAACAGGCGAATTTGCTCCTTCAGTATATGATGCGGGAGATTGAAATGCTGACTTTGAAAAGAGAAATTCAAAGCAAAGCCAGCATTGATATCGATCAGCAACAGAGAGATTATTTCCTTCGTCAGCAAATTAAAGTGCTTCATGACGAGCTGGGAATGGATAGTCCGGAAAGAGATCTGGATGAAATCCGCCTGAAAGCCGGTCAGAAAAAATGGAGCGAATCCGTTCGGAATCACTTCGAAAAAGAACTGACTAAATTACAGAGAATCAACCCGATGGCTCCTGAATATCCGGTAACATTAAATTACCTGGAAACGCTGGTAGACTTACCTTGGGGAGAATATACAAAAGACAACTTCGACCTGAACCGCGCGCAAAAGATCCTTGATGCGGATCATTTTGGTTTGGAAAAAGTGAAGGAAAGAATCATTGAGTACCTGGCCGTACTAAAACTGAAAGGGAATCTGAAAGCTCCGATTTTGTGCCTTTACGGCCCTCCCGGAGTTGGAAAAACTTCTTTGGGTAAGTCTATCGCTAAGGCGCTGAATCGCGAGTACATCCGTATGGCGCTCGGTGGCGTGCATGACGAAGCTGAGATTCGCGGTCACCGCAAGACCTATATTGGTGCGATGCCAGGTAAGATCATTCAGAATATCAAGAAAATCGGATCAGCGAATCCGGTATTTATATTGGATGAAATTGACAAGGTAAGTTCTGATTACCGAGGGGATCCTTCGTCAGCACTTTTGGAAGTATTGGATCCGGAGCAAAATTCATCGTTCACGGATAACTATCTGGAAGTTGAATATGATCTTTCAAGAGTTCTTTTTGTTGCAACGGCCAACTCATTGGATACCATTCATCCGGCCCTTCGTGATCGTATGGAGATCATCGAAATGACGGGATATACTATTGAAGAAAAATTACAGATTGCTAAAAGATATCTTGTTCCAAAACAGCGCAAAGACCATGGGCTGAAAGCGACGGATATCAAGATTGACGATGCGGCACTTTTGAAACTGGTTGAAGGATATACCCGTGAATCGGGCGTTCGGAATCTGGAACAAAAGGTAGGAACGGTGGTTCGGAAAATTGCGAAATCCATTGCGATGGATCAGGAATATCCAAAAACCGTAAAAGCCGATCAGATTGAAAAATACCTGGGTGCTGAGATATTTGACAAAGACCTATATCAGGACAACGACTTTGCTGGCGTGGTGACTGGCCTTGCCTGGACCTCCGTAGGTGGTGAGATTTTGTTTATTGAAACAAGTCTGAGCCGCGGGAAAGGTGGTTTGACGCTGTCTGGTCAATTGGGTGATGTAATGAAAGAATCTGCGGTGGCAGCACTTTCATATCTGAAAGCCAACGCAGACCGATTGGGGATAGATTACCGAATTTTCAACCATTACGATTTGCACGTTCACGTTCCTGCCGGGGCGGTTCCAAAAGACGGACCTTCTGCCGGAGTAACTATGGTGACCTCGATGGCTTCGATATTTACTCAGCGCCGGGTGAAACCATATATTGCCATGACGGGTGAAATTACCCTCAGAGGAAAGGTTTTGCCGGTGGGTGGTGTGAAAGAAAAGATTCTGGCAGCAAGAAGAGCGGGCGTGAGAGAAATTATTCTTTGTGTTAAAAATCGTAAGGATGTTGAAGAAGTTCCGGCCAACTATATCAAGGATCTTTCATTCCACTATGTGGATCAGATCGATGAAGTGCTGAACTTTGCCTTACTCCCCGAAAAGGTAAAAAATGCAACGAATTTTATTTTTCCTGACGAAAAGAAGGACAAGGAGGAAGTTGGTTACGCCACGGTAAACGTCTGACAGATCCTATTTTTGGGATATGAAAATACAATGAGAGGCACCTTTACGAGTGCCTCTTTTTTTAGGGGTTATTTGTTTAATATTGCGTCTGATTGTCATAACTCAATTGTACAAAAATGTCATTATCAACCATTACACCTGAATTTTTAGCAGGAAATCCTGATGTATTACCAGATTACCAGAAGCTACTCGCCTTACCGGAAAGGATTTTGCAGTTTGGTACAGGAGTGTTGTTGCGTGGTCTCCCTGACTATTTCGTAAATAAGGCCAATCAGCAGGGGATTTTCAATGGCAGAATTGTAGTTGTAAAATCAACTTCTGGTGGCGGAACGGACGCTTTTGCTGAGCAATCGAGCATATTTTCCCATACCATCCGTGGGATCGAAAACAATGAGCGTATCGACAAAACTGTGATCAATACCGCAATCAGTCGCACGTTATCAGCAAGTCAGGACTGGACCGAGATATTAGAATGCGCATCAAATCCGGATATGCAGGTGGTTTTCTCCAATACTACTGAAGTAGGGATTCAGTTGGTCGATGACGACATATTCGCTTCGCCACCTGTTTCGTTTCCGGGAAAACTGACCTCGTTTCTTTACGAAAGATATCTGGCTTTCAATGGCTCCTCTGATTCGGGAATGGTGATTGTACCAACGGAATTGATCATTGGAAATGGTGAAAAATTGCAGGATATCGTATTGCAGCAAGCCATTCGTCATAACTTGGATAAAGGTTTTATTCGGTGGATCGAAGAATATAATTATTTCTGTAACTCACTGGTAGACAGAATTGTACCGGGCAAACCGGACGCAGAAACTATCAACGAACTTTCTGAAAAATCCGGATTTAAGGATGGTCTGCTGATTGTTTCGGAAGTATATCGCCTTTGGGCTATCGAAGCTTCTCAGGAACGTGTGAAACAAATGCTTTCGTTTGCAGCCGCAGATTCGGGTGTGGTCATCGCTCCCAATATTGATATATATAGAGAATTAAAATTGCGTCTTTTGAATGGTACGCACACACTTTCGTGCGGACTCTGCTTTTTGGAAGGTTTTGATACCGTAGGCGAAAGTATGGAAAACCCGAGCACAGCGGAGTATATTCAAAACGTGATGCTCGACGAGCTGGCGCCCGCTATACCTTATAAACTCGATCTCCAACAAGCCAGGAATTTTGGACAACAGGTTCTGGACCGTTTCAGAAATCCGTTTATCCGCCACCAGCTGATTGATATCACCGTACAATATTCCGCCAAAATGAAAATGCGGAACGTACCGACTTTGTTAAATCACTATCGCAAATACAACCAGGTACCCGCGCTGGTAGCTAAAGGATTTGGCGCATATCTTCAATTCATGAAAGCGGTGTCAGTGGAAGACGGAATATTCTACGGAGAAAGAAAAGGCCAAAAATATCCGATCAGATGCGACGCGGCCGTGGAGCTCGACAAACACTGGAAACGCGCAGAAACATTGGAAGAATTGGTCTCAAACGTATTGTCAGACAAAAATCTTTGGGATACGGATTTGACGGTTTTGCCTGGATTTAAGGAAGCTGTGTTAGAGAATTTGATGAGGTTTGCATAGAAAAACATGCAACAAGCGACTTTATAAATATCAAATATCAAAACCCTCAACGCTGATTCGATAAGGGTTGAGGGTTTTGTCTTATCCTATTCCAAAAGTGGGAAACTCAATCAGGATCGCTCATAAAGAAGCCAATCCGCCATGCCCACCAAACTCAACAACAAACCCATGCATGCCATCATCAAACTGATAGTGGATCTTTAACCCGTATAAATCACAAATTTTCTTTACTATGGCCAGGCCGAGACCTATGCTTTGGCGTTTGTCTCCTGATTTGTAGAATCGTTCAAAAACTTTCTCACCCAATAAGGGTTCTGGTCTGCCCGAGTTAGATATCGTCAATTGATTTCCATGGATGGAGATTTCCACTTTTCTTTCTTCATTATTGTATCTCACCGCGTTGTTGATCAAGTTCGTAATTACTATTTCCATCATCGCGCGGTTTGCCACTACTTCTATATCGTTTTCCAAATTTTTAACGATCAGTATATCTCGCTCCTCCATCAAGAAGCTGAGCTGTGACAGTACCCGGTTAACGAGTTCAATCAGGGCAATATGTTCTGTATCAGAATATTGATTGTTTTCAATTTTGGTGAGTAATAGCAGTGATTTATTCAACCTTGCCAGTCGCTGGCTCGCATCGTCCAGATCGCCGATCAGTTCTGCCTGTGTATCGGTTAAAGGTTCGGTTTGCATCAGTAATTCGAGTTTCCCGCGGAATATCGCCAAAGGCGTTTGGGTTTCATGCGCTGCGTTTTCGGTAAATTCCTTTTGAGCTTCGAATACCCTCAGATTTTTTTGAATCAAATGCTCCACCGTTTCTTCCAACACCTGAAATTCGTCGATCCCGGATGGAGTTGGTACTATCGGATTATGTTTCCCCAGATCATAATTCTGCAATTGGGTTAAGGTACTGTAAAATGGCTTCCATATTTTTTGAGAATTAATTTTATTGATCAGAATCAGGCCTCCCAACAGGAAAATCATCAAAAGCAACTGCACAAAAACTATACTTCGAATCAAGTCATTACTATCATCCAGCGACTTGTGGATCGTCAGTTTATACGATTTGTTACCTATGTTAATTGGCGCAACCAAGTGCCTGTAGCCTGTCATTTTACCATCATCTCCCTCCAGATCAGCCGAATACAGAGACTCTGAAACTTTATATTTAACGCCGACGATTTCTACACTTCCATCTATCTTTTTAAAAGTAGTTAGCTGCCTTTCGCTAAGGACCAGCTTCATCTCGCTCATCAGATTCTGCTTTTCCTGAACGAGCGCCTTGTCCACTGTGTTCAACACGATCCGGTGCATTATGAAGTAGAAAACAGGAATTGAAACCAAAAGGACGAATATGGAATAAACAATATAGGACCGTACGGTGTGATTGAGCAGCTTCATCAGTGAACTTCATATTTATAACCCATACCGTAAATCGACTTGATATAATCTTCTCCGCCAGCGGCGATTACCTTTCTTTTCAGGTTTTTGATATGGGAATAGATAACATCGTAATTATTGTAAAAATCTGCCTCTTCACCTGCGATATGCTCGGCGATCGCATTTTTGGAAACTACACGGTTCTTATTCGAAATGAGATAGAGCATCAGATCATACTCTTTACGGGTAAAGTCGACGGATTTGTTGTTGATCAGGATCGTTTTTGCACCAAGATCCACGGTTACTTCTTTGAGCACAATATTCTTTTGCCCGGAAAAATTCCTTCTCCTGATCACTGCTGCGACTCTGGCACTCAATTCCGACAAATGGAAGGGCTTGCTTAAATAATCGTCTGCACCCAGATTAAGGCCTTTAATACGATCATCGATGGAATTCCGGGCTGATATGATGATAACTCCATCGACCTTGTTTTCGGTTTTCAGCTCCTCCAATATCTTCAACCCGTTCCCATCTGGTAGTGAAATATCGAGCAAAACACAGTCGTAATCAAAGGATTCAACCATATGCATCCCCGTTTTCAGGTCTGCGGCTATCTCGCAGAGATAATTCTCGGCTTTCAGATAAGTTGCGATACTTTGCGACAACTCCTTTTCATCTTCAATAATCAGGATTTTCACACTGCTCTCGGTTTAAATACCAACTTAAAGAAAATAAAATTGAGACTTAATTCTGTATGGAAACTGAATTTACTGGTTTTTAAACGCTGAGTTGATGGAGTGCAGCACGGTTTTTTTTACTCAGCGAACCTCTGTGTAAAAACTCCCCTACGTCTGGGTTTAAATTAGGGAACAATCTCTGACACAGTCACAGTATTATCCGACCTTCTAAAACCATATATAATCGTCTTATTTTTGACAGATTTGTCAATTGCAATGCCTTGACCTTCGATTTCCAGCGGGATTGTTTTCTTGTATTCCAAAGTATAACCCGACTGCGGGATTTTGAGGGCATATATCTCGGCACGGTCGTGGCCAGTGCAATATAGCGTTCCTTCATTGCTCCAAACGCCACCAGAGTTACTTTTGGGTGTAAAAAGCGCAATCAGATTGTCGGGAAATATCCATGATTCCGTTTCAACCCAGTCCATATTATACTTGGCCAATGAAGTCCACCTGACATCTCGGCCTTCGCTTGCTTCCTTTCCGGCGTAATTTGCAAAACCGATATACCAAAACCCATCTTTCTGATCCAGCCAAGTCAACGAGCCGTGCGTAGCAATTCCAAAACTATGGCTACCGATATGCTTCATTTCCTTCACATCAAAAATCTCAACAGAGCTGGCCATCGGAATCGTAGGGTAGTTTGAATTTGCACAATACATTTTACCGTTAATCACGACACCGCTGTTCAGATGCTTTATCCCAACCGGCGCGCCATCCCATTCTGCAACCAAGGCACCGGAGGCTTTGTCATATTTGTATATGGTGCTGTTGTTGATCGAATAAAAATGCTGGGCATCCACCGCGACAGCCTGTTTTACCTCCTTCACCTTATATGTGCGAATGACTTTCGACTGCTGCGCAACAACAGAAATTCCCGACAAAATGCACATCGCAAATAAGAAACACCCAACAGAAAAGCGCATAATAAGTTTATATAAATTATTTCCAAAAAGCTCCTTCGGTACCAAAACTTCCTGACAATACCTGGCAATTAATGACAACCCCTGACGAATCCTGACAACCCTTATTTAACTCTCCAAGTTAAAATTTCCCGATACAAAGAATCCATATCTAGTCGATCAGAATTGTAATAAATATCCTTTCCGGCGGTTTTCAGGAATATGGTAGACTTTACGTCCTTATTGATATACATTTTGGCACTTCCGCCATTCTTTAAACGAAAATCACCTTTTGCATAATCTCCAGCGGCAAAGCCATAACTCTTCCAAGCAATCGCCGGATATTGTGAGATCAGCGCAACTGAGTCAATTTTATCCTTTGGGATCTCCGTACCGAAGCTTCCTTTGATCTGCAATGATTGGTTCGTAAGCACTAACACGCTTGAACGATAGTCGTTGAAGGTAAATGCGATCACAAGAGTTGCTACAAAAAGTAATATGAATGCCGGAAAATATTTTTTGACTTTTGATTTGGACGCTCCCAAAGAATACCTACCGCTCCGGACCACGAAAACGATATAGGCTATCAGTGGAAAAACCGTCATAAACTTGCTGGCAATATTCTCATCGAAGAATGAGAGCAACGCAGTCCCTCCGAACGTCGACACAGCAAGTACAATATGAAAACGCCTGAAATATTTTAAATAGCCCTCAATATCAACCTTACCGCGATCCTCAGCAGAAAGGGTGTTATATCCGGACAGCAGATAACGGGCGTTTCCGGAATTGACAAAAAAACCAATTGCCAGGAAAATAGCAGAAATAAAAGCGGCTACATAAAGCATATGTCTTACTTCGTTTGACTTAAGACCCAATCGGATATTACTTTCAATGCGGCCGGGGAAAATGTTTGTTCAATGATTGCATATTCAGTTGTCAACCCCGTAGTGCATTCCTGAAAAAGGTGATTCAGTCCTGGTAATTCTTTCACCAGGAAATGCTTGTTGCCACCATCCTGCAACGCCTTTTGAACAGCTGCGGCATCTTCTCTGGGTGGAACCTGTGTGTCTTTTTCTCCAAAAAGAGCCAGCACCGGACATTTTACTTTTTGCAAAGTTGGTACTGGATCGTACGAAAGAAAATACCGCATCCAGGGCGACGACATCGCGTTTACTTGCTGATTGATATATGCCTTCTTTTGATCCTCACTCGAAAATTGCCTGGCATTTGCATAAGCTTCATTGAAGTAAGCAGTCAGTTCGTTTTGACAAGTTTTAGCATCCGTTGCTTTTTTGGCAATTTTATATGCAGGGGTATATAAGTTATTGATACTAGAAAGCACCTCTTCACTAGCTCCGGAAGCCTTTGCCATGATCGCGGACTGCATCAGTAAAATTTGGTCTCCAGGCAACCCCGGCCCCGCCAACATCACAACAAATGCCACTTCCTTTGACTCCGTGGCGATCATCGGTGCAATAAGTCCACCCTCGCTGTGCCCGATCAATCCCAACTTTCCTGGGTCAATCATGTTCCTCGTTTTAAGGTACTCTAATCCGGCTTTAACGTCTGTTGCAAAATCTTTGGTAGTAGCGGTTGCGAAATTTCCCGTCGATGCGCCAAAACCGCGATCGTCAAAACGAAGTACTGCAATTCCATTTTTTGTGAGGAAATCTGCCAGTACCAGAAAAGGTTTGTGACCAAAGAGTTCCTCGTCCCTATTTTGGGCACCGCTTCCTGAAATCAATATCACAGCAGGAAATTTGCTTCCTTTTTCAGGATAAGTCAGCGTTCCTGCAAGTCGGTTACCCGCATTTCTATTATCAAATTGAACCTCTTCGCTAACATATGGATATGGCGGAACGGGAGTTTGAGGATGACTAACTTCCCCGTCTCCCTTCTTGAAGTCCAGCGGCAGTGACAGTCCCGATTGCTTAAATATTCCACTAAAGATTCCGTCCCTGAGTTTTCCGGAATACTGCGCTCCGATATTATCAAGTGCAAAATTCAATAGTGAATCTTTAAATGAAATGCTGGAAACCGGAATTCCCTTCGCCCCCTGAGCCGGGCTGTCCATGGTGGCCGAATATTGGACATTTTCCGATTTGATATGGAGTACTAATTTCAACTCCGTACCCTGAACTTTAAGGATGCCATTCCAGGAACCAGCAATATTTTGAGCTGTAACCTGCCCGATTGATATTAAAACCAAAAAATAAACGATAGACTTCCTGAGAGTGAACATAAGAGGATAATTTGTCGATGGACACAGTTACAATATACGAAGACTTTCATTTTTGGCTGTATGTACGAGTTGTCTATTAACGTTATTTTAAGCCTATGCGGAGCGATTTGTTTATATTGATATTTAAAAAAATCCTATCCGACGACATTTTTTAAGACCCTCCCTTACATTACTTAACTAATTGCAAATAAGTATCTTATGTTATCTCACTTAAAAATATTTATTAAGTTAAAATAATTGAAATATGCTAATTTATCCAATACCTTTATGTAGCGTATTTTGTTAATCCCAGTTACATTTTCAGTTATGACATCGAAGACAATCCAGGAGCTGGCCGTACCCGTAGGGGTAACATTAGACCGCTTCATCATGCGCAGTCAAAGTGCATTTCCGTTTGCTACCGGCGAGCTTTCTCAATTGTTGAGGGATATCGCTCTGGCGGGAAAGATCATCAATCGGGAAATTAATCGAGCGGGCTTGGTTGATATCGCTGGAGGAAGCGGAACTGAGAATGTTCAGGGTGAAAATCAGCAAAAGCTGGATATCATTGCCAATATCCGATTCATCCGTGCTCTGAAAAATGGTGGTGAAGTATGTGCCATATTGTCCGAAGAAGATGAAGATATTATTCACACAGGCAATGAAAACGGCAAATATGTAGTGGCAATGGATCCGCTCGATGGCTCGTCCAATATCGATGTTGGTGTTTCTATTGGAACCATATTTTCGGTATATCGGCGTGTTTCGCTGATTGGCGGCCGTGCCAGTGAGGCCGACTTTTTACAGGGTGGCAGAAAACAAATCGCTGCGGGTTACATCCTTTATGGATCATCCACGATGCTTGTATATTCAACCGGCGAGGGAGTGAACGGATTTACGCTGGATCAGTCGCTTGGTGAATTCATACTATCGCATCCAAATATAATTTCGCCTCCGGATGGCAAGATATACTCTATAAATCAGGGCATGTACAACGGATACCAGCAATCCGTGAAAAACTACATTGAAGTGTGTCAGGAGAAACAGCTGAGTGCCAGGTATATGGGTTCGCTGGTTGGTGATTTTCACAGGAATTTGTTGAAAGGCGGAATCTATATCTATCCTCCAACCAAAAAAGACCCGAACGGGAAACTTCGGCTTCTATATGAATGCTATCCTCTGGCATTTATAGCCGAAAAAGCTTTTGGTCAAGCCAGCGATGGCACAGTTGATATTCTTGATATTGAACCTACCAATTTTCATCAACGAACTCCCATTTACATCGGGTCGGCGGAAATGGTTCAACAGGCAATTACATCATAAGTACCGGGGCTGAGTTAGTTTTTGTACCTTTGCGGGATGCAAGAGACGCAGAATCAATTCGAACAATTTAAGCTTAACCGCCAGCTTCTGAATGCAATAGAAGATGCGGGATATACAACTCCTACTCCTGTTCAGGAGCAGGCAATACCTTTGGCGATGGCAGGGCACGATGTACTTGGCATCGCACAAACAGGAACAGGTAAAACTGCGGCATATGTTCTGCCTGTTTTAATGAAAATAAAATTCGCGCAGGGCATGCATACGCGTGCGTTGATACTAGCGCCCACACGCGAACTGGTTTTACAGATCACGGAGGCAATTCACCAGTTAAGCAAATATACTGATATCCGGACGGTGGCATTATATGGTGGCGTTGGCCCGAAAACCCAGATTGAGGGTATTCAAAAAGGCGTGGATATCATTGTTGCCACACCGGGCCGATTGATGGATCTTTATTTAAGGGAAGAAGTCTTTTTCAAACAGCTCAATACGCTTGTGCTTGACGAAGCGGATAAAATGCTGGATATGGGCTTTATGCCACAGATCCGGCGATTGCTGGAAGTTGTTCCAAGAAAACGTCAAAACTTGTTGTTTTCAGCCACATTTGCGGAAAAAGTAGAACGCTTTTCCTATGAATTCCTGGAATTCCCGACGCGTATTGAAGTAACGCCTCAATCGACTACGGCCGAGATGGTGGAACAGGTGTTATATGAATTGCCGAACTTCAGAACAAAAATCAGCTTACTGTCGCTCTTGTTGCAAGACAAAGAGGCCTATACAAGAGTATTGATTTTTACCAGAAGCAGAGAGGTTGCAGGGAATGTTTATAACTGGTTGGTTAATACTGTGATACCTGAAGGTCAAATTCGTGTCATTCATGCGAACAAGGGCCAAAACACACGTATAAATGCCATGGACGCTTTTCGCGAGGGAAATGTTCGTGTAATGGTGGCAACGGATGTTGCCTCTAGGGGGATAGACATTACGCAGGTAAGTCATGTGATTAACTTTGATGTGCCGCTGATATATGAAGACTATGTGCACCGAATCGGGAGGACTGGTCGCGCTAACCAGATCGGAAAGGCGATTACCTTTCTGACAATTGCTGACGAATATCATATAAAGAAAATAGAGAAAATAATCCGGATGGAGATTCCGAGGCTGGAGTTGCCTGATAATCTGGACATTCTGGCTACTCCCAAAGAAGAAAACAAAGAAATGCTTCGAGAAATAGACAATCAAAAGAAGAAAGAGGATCCCACTTTTCTGGGTGCATTTCATGAAAAAAAGAAAATATACAGACCACAACAAGTAAAAACCTCGCCAAAGTCGTCTTCTCGCTCTAGAAAAATGGCTGCTGGGCGAAGTAAGAAGAGATAAAGCAATACTATCTTAATATTTCCGTTTAAATTGAACAGTAGAATGCCTTTATCCCACAGTGAACGTTGTATGAAAAAGTCTGTTATTTGGTTGGTTTTACTGGTTCCTGCATTGGGCTATGCGCAAAATACGCATTTGGCCAGTGTAAGTTCGGCACCTGCAAGCGATACCAATATTGCACAAAAAACGCCTTTGGACCTGAAAGAGAGGCGTATTCTTCCCTTATTTGGAAATGTTAGCAAAAGTTCAGAGCAAATAGATGAAGAGATTCGCTTTCTGAGTGAATGTGACAAATCCTTTGCCACACGAACTGAGGCCAGTTCTTTTTTTGCCACCCGTGCCTGGGAATATTTACAGGAAGGTGCCTTAGATACAGCTTGTTACAGATTCAATCTGGCTTATCTTCTCAACGACAAGAACGTGGAAGCATACTGGGGATTGGGAGTGGTATCATATCAGCGCGAGGACTGGATCCGTGCGAAAGAAATGCTCTCAAAAGGGGTTAACATCCAGGGAGACAATGTGCCTTTACTGGTGGATCTTTCTACAGTTGATATGAAGCTATATAGCTTAACGAAGAGACCGGAGGAGCTGGATGAAGCAAAAAATCTGTTGGTTCATGCCACCGAAGTTGATTCAACTTATGCCCTGGGACAATACAATCTGGCGTCGGTTTACTACAATACGGGCGAGTTTGATAAATCCTGGCAACATCTTCATAAGGGAAGAATGCTGGATTTCCAACAAATTAGTTTTGATTTTATCGACCAATTGAAAGCGAAAATGCCTGATCCGCAAGGATTTTTCAAATAAAATATACAATATCCAGAAACAGAAAAGGCTCCTACGGGAGCCTTTTCTGTTTTATAAATTCATGGCTAATAGATACTATCGGAAATAGAATCCTGTTGGTACAACACCTACTTTTACAGAATCTACAACCGAACCATCTGTCCTATATCTCACGGCATATCCGGCTTGAGTGTAGGAAGGGGTTACTCCTGCGTAAAGCAATCCCTGCGCCGGATCAACCGCCAATCCGGAGAACAGCCGATTGATCACGGGAGTGGTCAAACTAATGGCGGTGTCGTTCGTTCCGAACTTATAAGTTGCTCCATGTGCATTATAGTTAGAATCGTAAGAAGTAAGTGTGAAGAACACAGTCTTTTTGTCTGCGCTCAACGCATAATTCCCTGCCGATTTGCTCGGATCAGTTCCGATATCCAGCGTACCTTCAATTTGATTGTCTGAAGGATTGATACGATATGCTTTAATTCCGGCACCAATCCACAATTTATTGTCGGCATCAATTCCGATTGGTGTCGGAGCTCCGCCGGCAGTAGTAATGTTTGTTTCAACAGCATCAGTAGTCGTGTTGATGACAGCTAACGAATTGGAAGACCCGTATGACGTTTTACCCACATATGCCTTACCGCTAAAAACTACGATATTTTCCGGCCCTCCCGGTATGGCGATTTTGCTTGTCACTTTCTTTGAAGCGAGATCAATTACAGCCACATAGCCTGTTGAATAGGAATAATCTGCGTTGGTTCCCCAGCAAGAAACATATGCCTTGGTTCCACTAACACCAACCACTTCACGTGGATTTTCAATATCCGGCGCGGCGATAGTTCCCAAAGTTTCGAATGTGTTAGGATCGACCAGCTGTACTTTGTCAAGTCCTGCAGCCGAATTATCTACAAGAATAATACCGTACGATCCTGTAACAGTATATCCCTGGGCTCCACCAGCAAATGGAGCTCCATTTACAGAATTGAATACATCTGCATTCAGAGCAGTTAGTTCGCGGGTGAAGAACGAAATTGCTCCATTATTTTGCGAAAAGTTTCCCTCATTAATTACAAAAACTCCTTTTGCAAAATCCCCTTCCGGCTCCGGATCGCTCTGGCTACAAGACCAGGCTACAAATGACAATGCGGTGAGTGAAAGGATCTTAACTAATTGTTTTTTCATGATATAGATAATTGTACTGATTATTGATTCGTAATTATGGGTGATTTAAGATTTTCGAAAACTCACGACGGCACTTATCGCAAAACTCCTTCCGGGCATTGCGTTGCCTCTCACACTCTGATAAAACGTATTGGTGATATTGTTAATTTGCCCTCCCGTCTGCAAATTTATCTTGTTGAAAACAAAGGTGGTTTCAACCAAAACATTGACCAAACCGTAACTTTTTAGAAAAGTCGTATTATCGAAAGTGGTATATCTTTTGCTGCTGGACTGCGTCTGAATCGTCAGCTTAAGCGTTTTAAACTGAACGTCAGCAGTTGCTCCAAGATTGTGAAATGGCACAAAGGGCAATTGGTTTCCTACAATGTCAACTGAATAATTGTCGTAGGCCTTTTCCTGCACAGTTTTGGTGAAACTATAGAAAGCACTTAGTCCAGTTTTCCAATCATTCTCCCGCAACGACCAACCTGCCTGAACTTCAATTCCCTTTGCCAAAACCTGCTGAAGGTTTTCAACGTGAAAGTTTTTGGCCGGGTTCCAGTAAGTCCAGTCCTTAACCCTGTTGTGATATGCCGTCAAAGATGTTGTTAAAACCTGATTATTCGAGATTTCATATTTGTCTTCCAGTCCAACCTCCTTATTCCACCCGGATTCCGGCCGAATGTCCGGATTTCCAAGCTCACTCCAATATCGTTCATTCAATGTTGGAGAACGGAAACTACGGGCTACAGAGCCGCGCAGTTTCAACGTATAGTCCGAGTATCTCAATAAGGTAACATCCGCTCCGAATGAAGGCGTGAGAGGCGGACTATATGCTGTAATAAAAGCTTTTCTCAAATTGGCGGAAAACACTACCCGCGATGAAATCACAAATCGGGTCAGAAAGAACATATCTGCTCTGTTTTCGGTAATCAACGGCTTTGTATAACCCTCTATTCTGGCGCGATAGTTAGTCCAGGTCGCTCCACCCCGCATATTGACTTGAATACCGCCGAAAATGGCTTGATTGAATTCGTAATCGGCGCCGTTGATATAACGGTCCGTAACGGCATGGTCCAGATTCTGATAATTTCCGCGACCGTAATCAATAATATCCCGCACCCAGGCCGATCTTGCCGAAAAACCGCTTTTTCGATATTCAAGCATGGTCCTGTATGCACTGGTTTTTGTTAATTCCCGACCAGCCGTATCGTCCGGCACCAATGTTAACTCATTATCGGCCAGCCATATATGTGCAGAAATTTCATCCCCGCTTTTGGACTTGAAAAACATATCATGAACAAGTCCTTTTTGAAAAGTCTCTGAAGGCAAAACAGGGGTATTGTTTCTCTCTTTATATCCGAAATGATTGACCAGTCCGCTATAATTAAGAGCGGTTTTTCCGGAAAACGTCCATTCTTCGCTGATTTTAGCTCCATATCCCGCTCCAGCCTGAAACTGATGATTGAGAAAGCTATCGAACTGTCCGCCACCATAAACCTTGAAATCTGTAGAAGTGGCCCCGCTTCCCAATAAAATACTTCCGCCCACGGCATCACTTCCCAACAAACTGGCCGACGAGCCATATTGCACTGCTAATTTGTCAAAAGCAGCGACCGGGATCGTCGAAAAATCCGTTTGACCCAAGGATGGAGAATTGATATTCACACCATTCCAAAGCACCGCTGTATGATTTGACGAAGTGCCACGAAACGACACAGTACTGAGTTGCCCCGGTCCATAATTCCGAAAAACGATCGGTGAGTTATATTGCAACAGGTCGCTGATATTCTGAAACCTGAATTGCTTCAGAATCGTAGAATCGACGGTCTGAACTTTCAACCCGGCCATATATTTTTGAGTTGAAAAACCCTTGACATTGACCGTATTGAGCCATAAAGTATCCTTTTGAGCGAACGCCGAAAACGACAGGCACATCAAAAAAGTCGTATGACAGCACACGCGTAAGGTGACACCAAATCTCAAAACCAAACGATTGAATTGCGAATAACAGGTACACCTTTCCTCCGAAGGAACATACACGATTTTAGTGGCAGGTCTCCTGGCTCGTCTTTTGTTACCTTGCCTTCCCATCTGGATACCCTTCAAGTGGCTTGCGGATTGATAACAATTCTGTTCAGACTTACAGTTGCGGGGACAGCTTCGGTTTTACACCGTATTCCCTATTAAGCCATTTCGTCCCCGACAGGGACTTAGGCACCAACGTGACAAAGGTAGTCAATTTGCATCATTTGTAGCCCGAGCAACAACTCGATTTATCAGAATTGTATGGATCAAAAGGATATCTTTGCAAAAAAGACCCCCATTTGGCCTCCCTATTTACCATGCGAAATTCTGTTTCAGCTTCTCAAAAAGGCATTATTTTAATGCTGGGAGCTGCATTTTTCTTCGCGCTTACTTCGGCAATATCAAAATGGCTTGGAAAAGAATTTCACACCGCAGAATTGGTTTTTTTCAGGAATATCGTCGGCGTCATTTTTATTGCCGCGAGCGTGAGAAGACGACCTTTTGAACAAAAAACTGGTGGAAAATTTGGCTTGCTTGTTTTCCGTGGCGTTGTCGGAACGTTGTCCTTATACATGCTTTTTTATGCCATTCAGGTCTTGGGATTGGGGCGAGCATCGACTTATCAATATACCTACCCTATCTTTCTGGCACTTTTTTCCTGGATGTTTATTGGTGAAAAACTGAATAGTAAAGAATGGATCGCGATATTTATTGGTTTCGCAGGAATACTATTCATTTTCCGTCCGGATTTGTCGATGTCTTTGCAAGACCACGCGCTTGGTCTGGGAAATGCATTATTGACTGCGGTTTCCTATTTATCCATTCGCCAACTTGGACAGATTTATGACACACGCGCCATCATTCTTTCATTTATGCTCAGCGGTATATTGATGCCGGTTCTATCCATGCTGGTCGGTACCTACTTTCCTATGCCTGCGCTGAGTTTTCTGATAGGAACCTTCCGCTGGCCGCAAAATATTGGTCAATGGGCAGGGCTGACTGCGTTCGGTTTAACCGCCTTGATGGGACAAAAAATGCTCACTCAGTCTTTCACCTTCGACAAAGCCGGAAGGGTTGCAGCTGTCGGCTATTCCAATATCCTGTTTTCTACACTGCTGGGCTTAATGATGGGTGAAGCTATACCAACTACTTTCATGCTCATCGGAATGACACTCATCGTCGCTGGCGGTGTGTTGATATCGATCTCTAAAACAAAAATATCCTAGCCCGTCTTTCTGCAATTCTTTGTTTGAAAATCGCTTTTCAATCATATCTACTTTTCTCTAAAAAAGAGATTTCAAAAACCATCAATCACTCAATATTTGTCACCTTAAATTATTTAGGAAATAAATATACCAATAAATAATTGTTTGTAGAATATTACATTATTTAGTCTATATTTATTCGTAAAATGGTCACAAATATTATTGATTTTCCATTATTAGAATCCACCTCTTAATCCGATTAAATTTTAGAAATACGAGACAAAAAACTTTAATAAAGTAACTGATATATAGCTTCTGTAACTATATATATGAAGATTTATGACTTGTTAGGAGTTGAGAAAAATCTGGCATTTTGTCACTAATAATATATTTAGTTGACTAATTATTTTTCCTACAATTTTCGAAACAAGCCAGATCCTGTTAATCAGAAATAGAAAAGGAATTAATAGACTTGAGTTACATACTAAATTGAATTAAACAACAGAGTCAACAACTGCAAACCCTCCTTTATCGTTGAAGTTTCTCCATACCTCAAACCCTTATTTCATATGATCTGCCTCACTGTTCTTTATCCCAAAACCGCA
Source organism: Dyadobacter sp. HNCC25DJ184 (assembly GCF_056895215.1). Lineage (NCBI taxonomy): Bacteria > Pseudomonadati > Bacteroidota > Cytophagia > Cytophagales > Spirosomataceae > Dyadobacter > Dyadobacter sp. HNCC25DJ184. The sequence goes on from NZ_JBXHAQ010000004.1 coordinate 402,312, forward strand.
AACAGTAATTTCGATCTTGATTATTACCTCGCCAGGCATACGCCTCTTGTTAAACAACGATTAGGGCCAATGGGATTAACCGGCATTGACCTCGAACAGGGTATTGCCGGAGCGGCTCCGGACAGCCCTCCAGCATATGCCATGATTGCAAGATTGAATTTTGAAAACATAGAAGCGCTTCAAAACGCACTGGCGACTCATGGAGCCGAGCTTCTGGGCGACATCCCAAAATTCACGGATGTAGAAGCAGTTATGCAGATCAGTCAGATTATCGTTAATTAAATACTCAAACCCAGCCTCGTTATGTCAAACATTCTCATTACAGGTTGCAGTACCGGTATCGGCCTAGCAACAGCCAAATTGCTGGCAAAAGCTGGTCACACCGTATATGCCACCATGCGCGCGCCTCAAAATTCGCCTGAACTGGCTGAACTTGCGTCAAAAGAGAACCTTCCGATATCCGTTATCGCGCTAGACGTCGATAGTGATATTTCCGTTCAAGAAGCCTTGGGAAAGATGCTGGCCGACGTTGGTTCCATAGACATATTGATCAATAATGCGGGAATCGGAAATTTAGGTTCGGTGGAAGAAACGGGGGTTGATGTTTTCCAAAAGGTTATGCAAACTAATTTTTTCGGGGCACTCCGCTGTATCAGAGAAATATTGCCCCAAATGCGATCAAGGGGAAAAGGATTGATCATCAATATATCCTCCGTTGCGGGAGAAATTTATAATCCTTGTTTTGCTGCCTACTGCGCTTCGAAAGCCGCCTTGGAAGCCATGAGCGAAAGCCTCGCTGGTGAAGCTGGGCAATTTGGCATTCGGGTTGCGATTGTGCAACCCGGTGTGATCGAAACGCCAATCATCCAAAAGAATGCAGGGGAATATGTAGATGCAATATATCCTCAGCATGAGCGACTTGCCGCATATTTGAATGCATCAGCAAGCAATCACCAGTCACCGGACGTCGTAGCAGAAACTATCCTGGGTATTATTGAAGGTCAAACAAACACGTTCCGAAATCCTGTCGGTTTGGATGCAGCTCCATTGCTTGGCTGGAGGTCATCACTCAGTGACGAAGACTGGATCGGCGTTGGCTCCCTTGATGAAGAAAGTTGGATTGGAGGCATGGTTCAAATGGGTGTGGACGTCCGGCCGCATTTACGAAAGAAAAGTATACCCGTTTAAAAATTAATAATGCTGAGCATTACCACAGAGGCATCAACTCTGTGGTAACTCTTCATTAAATGCCAGTCTGTTCATAAACGGATCTATAACAGTAACGGAAATACTGTTCCAGGGCTCTTCTTCGAGCCCCGGCCGGCCGAAATTATATTTCTTGTCCATCAACTCCTTTTGCAATTCTCTGACGCCCGTGCATTCGATAAATATTTTGGCGCCTGGTGTCGAATCGCCATGATGTTCACTGAGATGCAGCACGACTCCACCGCGGGATACCTGCATATATAATGGAGTACCCGGCTCAAATCGATGCTGCCAGTCAACATGAAAGCCAAGCCATCCTACATAAAATTCCATAGCTTTATCCACATCGAATATTCGTAAAATGGGGATTACTCGGGTCGCCTGCATATTTTTTGAAGTTTTTTGATTGTGGGTTATTTGACTTAAATTTATTTTTCCACAAAGAAACGGGAGCTAATTTTATTAACAAATTCTTCGTGTCTTCATGGCAATCTTTATCTTTTCACTAGTGTTACAAGTAGTTAGCCAAATTGAGGCGAACTAAAAGTGAAGGTAAAAACGTTAAAAAATGAAATAAAAGAAATAATGACAAGAACATTTTTGATTTTGCTAACGGCGCTGGTTCCATTGGCGTTTATTACAGGGTTTAAATCTGATAAACCAACACACAAAGATGAAGCAATTGAATGGCTTACGGTAGAGGAGGCTTACGCGAAAATGCAGAAGGAGCCGAAAAAAATCATGATTGATGTATATACTGACTGGTGCGGATGGTGTAAAGTAATGGATCGTCAAACTTTCTCGGATCCGAAAGTGGCAGCATATGTTCGTGACAAGTTTTATGCCGTCAAATTCAATGCGGAACAAAAAGAACCTATTACTATCGGCGACCACACTTTCAATTATTCCGCCGAAAATAAAGTGAACGAACTCGCATTGGCTCTTACCAACAATCAACTAAGTTTCCCGACTACTGTATTTCTGGATGATAAATTCCAGATGATCCAACCTTTGGCAGGATATATGAAGGCTAAGGAATTCCACGAAGTGATCACTTTCTTTGGAGAAAATTATCACAAAAAACAGGCATTTGAAGATTATAAGGCGAAGACTTACAGCTCGCTTTTTGCGAAAAAGTAATTTAGGCAATCGGACTTCGGTTGGCTAATAGCCAGGGTTCTTTTCTGAGAGTCTAATTTCCGGGAATTAAATGTAAGAGTCGACGGCCGAAAGCCGACCGCCGAAGTTCTTTATCTATACTGTTTCTCCTTCCTGCATACGTTCCGCATTTTCGGCGATACGCAGTTGCTCGATGAAATCACCGATATCCCCTTCCATTACAGCTGGCAAATTATAAACCGTATATCCGATGCGGTGATCAGTAATACGGCTCTGTGGATAGTTATAAGTTCTGATCTTGTCCGATCTGTCTCCACTACCTACCATTGACTTACGCTGAGAACTGATGGCATCATTGTGCTTTTTCAACTCAATTTCATATAGCCTCGACCGCAGTACACTTAACGCGCGATCCTTGTTTTTCAACTGGGAACGCTCATCCTGACAACTCACCACCAAACCAGACGGAATGTGAGTCAAACGAACCGCCGAATAAGTCGTGTTAACCGACTGACCACCAGCTCCTGACGACTGGAAAGTATCCACACGCACATCGTTCATATTAATCTGCACGTCAACTTCTTCTGCTTCGGGCAATACTGCAACGGATGCCGCGGAAGTGTGAATACGCCCTTGAGATTCGGTCTGAGGTACCCGTTGAACGCGATGCACGCCCGACTCGAATTTCATCTTACCATATACATCTTCGCCTTCCACCTTGCAGATAATCTCTTTGTATCCCCCATTGGTACCTTCAGTAAAGTCCATGATGGACGACCGCCAGCCCATTTTTTCAAAAAACCGCTGATACATTCTGAACAAATCACCGGCAAAAATCGCCGCTTCGTCTCCACCCGTTCCACCTCTCACTTCCAGAATGATGTTTCGGCTATCATTAGGGTCTTTTGGAATCAATAATTCTTTGATCGCCTGTTCCATTTCTGTCTGCTGCGGCAATAGCGTATCAAGTTCTTCTTTCGCCATCTCACGCAAATCCTCGTCCTTCTCGGTAGAAATAAGCTCCTTGGCTCCGGCAATATCTTTCTGTATCTTAAGGTATTTTTCGTATTGCTCTACGATCCGCCCCAAGTCTTTATATTCCTTGCTTATCTTCGAATATCTGTTTGAATCCGAAACGACTTCCGGTTGAATTATCTGTTGGGAAACCTCCTCAAAGCGTTCCTTTATGGCTTCTAACTTCTCTATCATGGTACACGACTGTCTTTTACCCGATCTGTTCGGGGCACAAAGATACGGATAATTCGTTTTTAATCAGGAACAGAGCAATATAGATGTCAACTTACCCATAACAATTCCAATTTTATAGTTGATATTCCAAAATCCCTATGTTGCTTTGTAGTCTAAAATGTAGATCACCTGAATACACCGACATGAAAAATTCTGCCATCCTTTTTCTTGCATTGATTGCCATCTGGAGTTGCAATACCAAGCGCCTGGACAATACAAAAGAATTATCAAGAGAAATAAAGGCAAGCCAAATCAAACGCGTTACAAATACGCAGCTGGTATACACCGTAGACGAGTGGGGAAAAAAAATAGCGCAGATCGCCGAGAAAGCATTAGAAAAAGAGATTAAAGCCAATCCGGAAAAAGCCGCTGAAACCTGCAAAAACCTAACAAAAATACCCGTCCTGGCTGCTTTGGAAAAAGAGTATGGTGTAGAAATAGAATTATTGGCAGAATCGGATACCACCAATCAAAAGCTCTTTCCAAAAGAGAAGGAATTACTCAGAGCGTATATTTTCAGCGCAAAAAGTAATCCTACTACTCAGGATAATATTCAGCGATTGAATGATACGCTTGTGGTATATAACGCGCCCGTTCCCGCCGATCATGCCATTTGCAAAACCTGCATGAGTTCCGAAAAAATACCCTTCGCGTTATGGCGTTTACTATTTGATAAAAAACAGATTATCAGAAAGCTGGATGCGAAGCAGTTGAAATAAAAATCATTTTTGAAATGGATTCTTCGGAACAAATAAAAAAATACCGCATAGAAATCTATTCATTTCTCGCTCTTACCACCTTCGTGGGTCTCATTATCTATTCCATCCTCGAGCAATATAGAACAGAAAAAGATATTAGAGCTACAAGTATCGAAAAGGAGGTGATGGTCACCGGCAAAAGAAAGGGAGGTGGAAAAACGCCAAATATGGTGTATATACAAGACGGGATCATTCCCATTGGCGTAAGCGCTCAAACACGCTGGTATTGGGAATGCAAGATCGGGTCAACAACAAAAGTTAGATTTAGCCTGAAGCATCACGCTTATCAGGATCCTTACCGGAAGTCTGAAAGACATATTTATTTTGCCTGTTTTTTCGGTCTGATCATTGTTTTTATGGTGGGAAGGATGATTTGGTTGGTGGGGGAAATATCGAAAGAGCACGAAACCGCCCACTAAATCCAAAAAAAATTGGCGAGGAGCATATCGCTTCGCCAATTTCATATACATTTTCAATCAAATAATTTAATTCCCAAAAGCCGACCGCTGATAGCCGAAAGTTACTTCGCCACCATTTGGTAAATTTCATACCAATCCTGATTGTCCATCTTCACCTCTGATGCGCTGGCTGCGTTACGGATTCTGTTTTCTGAAAGGGACCCAATAATTGGTAAAGTGCCCAGCTTCATCAACCATGCTACTGCCATTTGTTCAATATTGGCATCATACTTTTTACCGATGCTTTCCAGCTTGGCTCTTAGTAAAACTGCTTTTTCGTCGGTTCCATGAAGGATTTTGCCGCCAGCCAAAGGTGCCCATGCAAGTGGCTTGCTGAAACTTTGTTTGATAAAATCGATACGTCCATCGTCGATGGCGGTTGTATTCATCAAATTAAGTTCTATATGATTCGTTACGATAGGTAATCTCAAATACGAAGCCAGCAACTGATGTTGAAAAACAGAAAAGTTGGTAACGCCAATATGCAATGCCTTACCGGATTTCACAATCTCCGCCAAAGCTCCCGCAGTTTCCTCAGGATCAGCCAAAAAATCACTCTGTTGCAGAAGAAATATATCCAGGTAATCTGTTTTCAATCTTTTCAAAGAACCGTTTACACTGTTGATGATATGCTCACGAGAGGTATCATAGTAATTGAAATGGCCACTATCCGATCTTCTGATGCCACATTTGCTGAACAACACCAAATCCTGACGACTGATTGACTTATTCTGGATTACCTTGCCAAAATGCTCCTCAATCGTTGTGTTTCCATAAATATCCGCGTGATCGAAAGTATTAATACCCAATTCAAGACACAGATTTACAGTTTTTTCAATTTTTGAGGTAGTTTCAGAACCTTCGTCAGTCCATCTCCAAAAACCATAAATTGCTTCAGAAACCTTAGGACCAGAATCACTCAGACTTACTTTTTTCATCGGTTGCTTTTAATAGTAGTGTGCAAAAATACTTTTATTTTAAAAATCGCAAAGTATCGGGGGAGATTTAGTCTAATATTTCGGAGGAAGGGAAGGAAAGGGACGAGGGAAGAAGGGAGGAAAAAGCCGGGATCACTGACAAAAGAGTCAACGGTGAAAGAGGTGAACGGTTCAGGGGTGCTTCATTCCGCTTTGTAGCTACCAAAAGCTAATCGCTAACACCTAATAACTAAAGAAATCGGCGACCCATATATTCAGGATCGCCGATTTCATTTAGCCAATTAATCTTTCTCAGGCTTCTGCGTATTCTTCGATTGGAATGCATGAGCAAACCAGGTTTCTGTCGCCGAAGGCGCTGTCTACGCGGCTTACGCTTGGCCAGAATTTATTGAATCTCAAATGAGGCAATGGGAATACCGCTTTTTCTCTAGAATAAGAACGGGTCCAGGTATCGCTCATCGCTACACGCATTGTATGCGGTGCATTTTTTAGCACATTATCGTCTTTGTCCACCACACCATCCTGAACCTCTTTCACCTCGTTACGTATCGCGATCATAGTATCGCAGAAACGATCCAGTTCGGCTTTTGACTCAGATTCTGTCGGTTCGATCATCAAAGTTCCGGCAACCGGGAATGATAATGTTGGCGCATGGAAACCATAGTCCATCAAACGTTTTGCCAAATCTTCCGCTTCTATTCCAGCCGCCTTAAACGGTCTGCAATCCAAGATCATTTCGTGGGCACAGCGTCCGTTTGTACCTGTGTAAAGTACCTCAAAATGACCGTTTAAACGCTCCTTAATATAGTTTGCATTCAAGATCGCGTATTTAGTAGCATTGGTAAGGCCTTCGCCACCCATCATTGCGATATATGCATAGGATATTGTCAAAATACTTGCGCTTCCGTAAGGTGCAGCCGAAACAGCACCAGCTTCTCCATTTTGAAGATATTCAGGAAGTGTACTGAAATTAACGTGACCCGGCAAGAACGGTACCAAATGCTCAGCAACCCCGATTGGCCCAACACCAGGACCACCGCCACCGTGAGGGATGCAGAATGTCTTGTGCAGGTTCAGGTGGCAAACGTCTGCTCCGATCGTTGCAGGGCTTGTTAAACCAACCTGTGCATTCATGTTCGCACCATCCATATAAACCTGTCCACCAAATGAATGGATCATCGAACAAATTTCAATGATGCTTTCCTCATATACCCCGTGAGTCGATGGGTATGTCACCATCAAACACGAGAGTTCGTTGCTATACTGCTCCGCTTTGGCGCGCAGGTCTGCTACATCGATATTACCTCTTTCATCACATTTGGTAACAACTACTTTCATACCCGCCATTACTGCCGAAGCCGGATTTGTTCCGTGGGCAGAAGAAGGAATAAGAGCAACGTTACGGTGTGAATCACCACGACTTTCATGATATGCCTTAATGGCCATTAAACCAGCATATTCACCTTGCGCTCCTGAATTTGGCTGGAACGACATTGCGGCAAAACCAGTCACCTCACAAAGCCAGGTATTCAATTCTGTAATTAATTGCGCATATCCGCCAACCTGATTGGTTGGAGCAAACGGGTGGATATTCCCGAATTCAGGCCATGTTAATGGAATCATTTCGGCGGTTGCATTCAATTTCATCGTGCAACTTCCCAATGATATCATCGAGTGAACCAATGAAAGATCCTTGTTTTCAAGCATTTTCAAATACCGCAACATTTCATGCTCGGTATGGTGTGTATTGAAAACAGGGTGCGTCATGTAAGCCGACTGGCGGGCAAGATTGGCAGGGATATTAGATTCCACTTCCTCTTCTACAACCATTTCGCCAGAGAATCCTGAAACCTCGGCAAATACGTTCAGCAAATCAATTACATCTTTGAAAGACTTAGCCTCGTCAAAAGAGATGCTAACGGTATCATTCTTATTATATCTCAAATTGATACCCCATTTCTCAGCCTGTTCGCGCAGTTTTTTGGCAAGCGGAGTGGATATGGTTACCGTATCAAAATAGTTTTCTGTAAGTACCTCGAAGTGAAACTTCTTAACGGTTTCAACGAACAATTGAGTCAAACCATGAACACGTTGCGCAATGCTTTTGACGCCTTCCGGACCATGATATACCGAATATGCAGCAGCTATAACGGCCAGCAATACCTGCGCAGTACAAATATTTGAAGTTGCCTTCTCTCTTCTGATATGTTGCTCACGAGTTTGAAGCGCCATACGAAGTGCTCTGTTACCTTCGCCATCTACGGAAACACCGATGATACGTCCAGGCAAGCTCCTTTTATACGCATCCTTTGTTGCAAAAAAAGCGGCGTGAGGACCACCATATCCCATTGGCACACCAAAGCGCTGAGAAGAACCGACTACCACGTCAGCCCCCATTTCACCCGGTGATTTCAGAAGCGTTAGAGAAAGCAGATCCGCAGCTACCGCTACCAGCAAGTGCGACTCATGACAAGCCGAAATAAAGTCTGTATAATCAATCACCTCGCCATTGGATGCAGGATATTGAACCAAAACACCACACAGATTTTCGTCGGTGATATCGAGTTTAGTATGGTCTCCAACTACCACTTCAATACCGATTGGCTTCGCCCGGGTATATATGAGGTCAATGGTTTGAGGAAGACAAAGTTCCGAAACAAAAAACTTGTCGGCTTTCTTTTTGGCAGAAGATTTTACGGCATGGATCATTGCCATAGCCTCAGCGGCCGCAGTAGCCTCGTCAAGCAAAGAAGCATTTGCGATTTCCATTCCTGTCAGGTCTGTGACAACAGTCTGAAAATTCAAAAGCATTTCAAGTCTTCCTTGCGCAATTTCAGCCTGATATGGCGTATAAGCGGTATACCACGCCGGATTTTCAAGGATATTACGCAATATCACGGCTGGCGTGATGGTGTCATAATATCCAGCTCCTATATATGATTTGAATACGATATTCTTTCTTGCCAGCTTCTTAATTCCCGCAAGGAATTCCTGTTCCGATTTCGGGCGGGGAAGATTCAGCGGCTTTGGAAGACGGATAGCTGAAGGTAAAGTTTGTTCAATTAACTCATCAAGAGAAGAAACGCCAACTACACGAAGCATTTCCTCCAATTCATGTTCGTCCTTACCGTGATGGCGATTTTCGAACTTATCTTGGCTTTGAAGATTGATTTTCATTAAACTTGGCCTGACTTGGCAGATCTGATATGGTTATAAAATGCAAAAGTAAACAAAAGCAAGCGAATCCTTACCAGATAAGTGCCTGTGTCTACTCTTGAATATGTACAAAAATTCGAGAAGTTAAGTTCTCAGTGATTAGGGCAACCGCAGTCGGTTTTCCTTTTAAAAATACCAAGGAACTTTTTAGATTTTGGTTTCTTATAACCTTTATATTTTTTCTTCCTACCCGCCAATATCCCCATCTCCGCCTTCAGGGTTTCAGCCTTAACAGAAACCGGCAGAGCCGTGATCAAAAAGAAAAATAGTAGCAGTAGAGAGGTTATTTTTTTCATGTTTTTTTTTGCTGTCAGCTATTAGCCGTTAGCTTTTAGTTCTGACTATCAAGCATTTATGATGATATATAGTAGAGAAATACCCATATCCTACGTATCGATAAACGTATAAACAGGCCATTCTGGTATGCATCAGTCAAAGTACTTGGGACTGCTTCCGTTAACCCTTAGCCACTTAACCGTTGACCAGCCAAACCCTCCATCCTCCCTTTTATCCCTTTCCTCCCTTATCCCCTCACCAGTTCCATAATCGTAATTTCAGGCAAGATACCTACTCGACCCGGATAGCCAAGATATCCAAAACCACGATTCACATACAAATATTGATTCTTTTCCTGATAGAGACCAGCCCATTCCTTATATCTGTATTGAACAGGACTCCATTTTAATCCAGGAATTTCTACACCAAACTGCATACCGTGCGTATGACCTGCAAATGCGATATCAATGTCATTATACTGAGGCAAAACCTGCTCGCGCCAGTGACTTGGATCGTGGGATAACAACAGTTTGACAGGATATTCATCTGCTCCGTGCATTGCTTTTTCCATATTGCCATATTTGGCGAAAGTACCACTACCCCAGTTTTGAATACCGATCAGGCCGATTTGTTCTCCATCAACAGTGATCGCTCGATTTTCATCCAGCATCAGATTCCAACCCAAAAGTCCGTGTGCTTTTTTCAGATCTTCCAGATTATTATGTTTTGCCTGCGGACTGGACCATTGCTTATAGTCTCCATAATCGTGATTTCCAAGCGTTGAGTAGACCCCCAATGGCGCCTTCACTTTGTTGAATATGTCGATATAGTCTTTCACTTCCGGTGCCTGGTCATTTACCAAATCGCCTGTAAAAAAGGCGATATCCGGTTTTTCTTTTAGCAGCATTTCAACACCACCCTTTACAGCCGTGCGATTGAAAAAGCTCCCTGAGTGAATATCCGATAACTGGGCTATTTTAATCCCGTCAAATGCCTTTGGTAAATTTTTCAGCACCACTTTTACCCGTCGAACGCGATAATCGTGCGCTCCGGATATGATTCCATATGCAAATGTGCCTACTAATCCAGCTCCGGCCACCATCGCAGTTTTAGCCAGAAATTCTGAACGTGGTATCGTTACTTCGCCCGTTTGAGGAGATACAGTTCCTGCACTGGGGACAAAAAAACTGACGATCCATTGGAAGAAACGACGAACATCGTCAACCAGGAGAAAAAGAGAAACGAATACCTTCGAGAAATATGGAATGGCAATGAATGTGATTACCATAGTCCGGGTATTTCGCGAGAAAAAATCGGGAGGAACGATCTGCAAAACAAAATATGCAATCAAAGTCAAAGCGGTGAAGGTCCAGTAGCTATATCCAATCCAACGTTGTGTACTAACTGAGAGGCTTCTTGTAGCTAAACGCAACCCCTGCCACACATACCAGTCGATTGCAAAAAGAATAAAAATCAGGAGGACAAAAAAAACAGTGCGATTCATACTTTAAAAATCAGTGTATAAGGGAACAAACGTTGACCTCCCTAATCGCGTTCGCTCATTGTATAAAATTGACGATTTTACCCGACGAACTCAGATTTTTACAGGATAGATGCAGAAATTTTTACGATTAACACGACCTTTGTGTTTTCAGAAAAGACAGAATTAAAATGGAATTTGATTTCAAAAGATACCATATCAGGTCGATGAACGCAGCATCGGCAGAAGAAAGGGCAGAAATTAATCAAGAGTTGAAAGACTTGTATGCTTCATTAGCACCGGAAGATCAGGAACAATTCAATAAACAGTTGCAAGTTTTTCTAACCAAAGAAGTGGGTCGTATCAAATCAGACTATGAGTCGATACATGGCTTTAATAATCCAAATTAGTTGTCATTGCCGCAACCTCAGGTGAAAAATAGTATTGCCACTACTACACAAAAACAATACGAAAGAGTTGTTCTCAATTCAAACTTATGAAGCCTGAAAACCACAAACTTCGTGCCTGAGTAGCAACCAGAACCTTCCTAGTTGGAACGCGGGTCAATGGGATAATGCGCAATTGACCGATACTCTCCGCCCATTCCACGAAGGATATCGCGCCAGAAATTGCTGGGAGGTGTATTGAATAAAAATTCAGAATTTGTACTGGATGTTATCCAGGAATCCTGCTCAAGTTCTTCATCTAACTGTCCCCCGCCCCATCCTGAATATCCGATAAAAAACCGGACATCATCAGGGTGTATCGTATTGATATTCAATAAGGTTTTCACTTTATCGAAATCTCCTCCCCAAAATACACCGTTCATTATTTCACTGCCATCTTCAATAAGATCCGGTCTTCTGTGAATAAAATGAAGCGTATTTTTTTCGACTGGGCCGCCTAAATGCAAAGGAACATCCTGATATATTGTCTCCTCAAGCACGTCACCGAGAAATAGTTCTGTTGTTTGATTTAAAACAAACCCAAAACTACCAGAAGAATTGTGTTCACAAAGCAGCACAACGCCTCTCTCAAAATTGGGATCACCCAAGTATGGCCTGGCAATTAAGAGACTTCCTCTGGTTATATTCACAACGAATAATACTGTATAATCGTTAATTACTATGAATAGCTAAATATATTAAATTTCAGAAACAATTAGAATGCCGTTGCCTAAAGACAATCATTTTTGGCTACTTTGGCAAAACAAAAAGTAATTGGTAAACGAATTTTTCAATCTATTATTGATATGGCACTTATTTTATCCGTGAGGGGAATAACTCCGAGTTTTGGAGCTGACTGCTGGCACGCTGAAAACTCTACAATAGTGGGTGATGTTGTTATGGGTGAAAAATGCACGGTTTGGTTCAATGCCGTAATTAGGGGCGACGTGAACAGCATCCGAATTGGCGATAACTCTAACATTCAGGACGGGGCCGTGATCCACTGTACCTATCAACGATTCGGTACGATTATCGGCAACCATTGTTCAATAGCTCACCGCGCCATTGTTCACGGTTGCACCATCGCCGACAATGTTTTGGTAGGAATGGGTGCAATTGTGATGGATGGAGCAGTGGTAGGCGAAGGATCCATTATAGCAGCAGGCGCTATCGTGACTCAGGGAACGGTTGTTCCTCCAAGAACCATATATGCAGGTAGCCCTGCCGTATTTCTAAAAAACGTAACGGAAGAGTATCGTGCAGCTATGCTGAGAACTGCAAACAACTACATCATGTACGCGGGCTGGTTTAAGGAGGAAGAGCAGAAGTGAAAGTGGGAGGGGGCAGATTTGGGGAAAATCCGGGCTTTGGTTTATTACATCAGGTTTTGTCATGAAATGGTCGGGGACGCCTGGTCGGGGACGCCCAGTCGGGGACGCCCAGTCATTTGATGGCAGACTCACCTGCATTTCCAGAACACCACTACAGGATACCCTGCCAATCCTTAATCTTTTTTAATCTCTTCCGCAACGTTTGACTCTTGATCCATCTCTTTTCGGGCGCTTAAATAGCCTTTGATAACCGTAAACGTGGTGATGGCTAAAAAGAAAAGAATGATATACTGAACATAGTCGACGATCCACGGGAAGCGTTCACCGAAAAGATATCCACCGCCTGTGAGTGTGCCGATCCAAATTGCAGCACCAGCAACATTATTTATCAGAAAGGAAGGAAACTGCATTTTGACCAACCCGGCAAGTATGGGAGCAAAGGTGCGGACAATCGGTAAAAACCTGCTGATAATCAGCGTCCTGCTTCCATACTTCTCAAAATAACTGCGAGTGGTTTCTATGTGCTTCTTTTTGAAAAAAAACGAATCCTGTCTGTTTTCAAAAATGCCGCCAAAATATTTTCCAAAAATGTATCCCAACAAAGATCCCAGCACAGCGGCTGTAAACATGCAAATCAGCAAAATAAGAATAGGTACTTTCAATATGCCTGTTCCGCAAAAAACCCCCGCGAGGAAGACGAGGTAATCGCCAGGCAGAAAAAAAGCAAAGAACAATCCGTTTTCAGCAAAAATGATCAGGGTGATCAGCAGAAGTCCGCCAGTCCTGATGATTTCTTCAGAGTTTAGAATATATTGAAAGAATTCTACGATAGAGTGCATATTCGAGATACATTAATGAAGTCCGCAAATAAGCGGACCTCAAAATTAGTCATTTTCAGATAGCTCAAGCCATCTGAGCTCTTTCTCTTCCGCCTTTCTGTTTATTTCGTCTATTTGATTGGCCCACAATGCCAATTCGTCGTGCGAGCCTCCTGCATTTAATTTTTCAACCAGCACATTTTTCTGAGTTTCCATATCAGCCAATTCCTTTTCTATGGTTTCCAGTTCACGTTGCTCTTTATAGCTCAATTTCTTCTTCGGAGCCGCTGGCGTCACAGGCGCAATCACGACCTCTTGCTTTACCTCAATTTGTTTGGTTGGTGAACTTTGCTTTTCTTCCTTGCCCTTCTCATCCTGATAACTTCTCAGTTCTGTATAATTACCCGGGAAATCGCTGATTTGGCCTTCTCCCTCAAAAACAAAAATATGCTCTACCAACCTGTCCAGGAAATATCTGTCGTGCGATACGATCATCAAACAGCCCGGGAAGTTTGCAAGGAATTCTTCCAGGACATTCAAACTATTGATATCCAAGTCGTTCGTAGGCTCATCCAGAATCAGGAAGTTAGGCTCCTTCATCAATATCAGCAACAGCTGTAACCTCCGCTTTTCTCCCCCACTCAATTTGGAAACAAAATCATATTGTTTGGCGGGACTGAACAGAAATGCTTGCAACAAATGCGTTACAGTTACTGTTTCGCCAGTTCCTAAGCGAACCACTTCCGCAACATCCTTCACTACATCAATAACGCGCTGATTATCATTGAAAACCATATCAGACTGACGGTAATACCCAAACTGGACGGTATCTCCTTTTACAACCTGGCCATTGTCAGGACGAAGCTCACCGGTTATCATATTGAGCAAAGTGGATTTCCCCATCCCGTTCTTGCCCACAATTCCGATACGATCACCTTTCCTGAAAGTATAATCGAAGTTATGGATCAACTCACGGTCGCCAAATCGCTTTCCAACACTTTGCAATTCTATAATTTTGCTGCCAAGACGTGTCGCCCTCACATTGAGCTCCATTTGCGAATCAAATTTCTTCTGACTCGCCTTTTCCTTTAACTCTTCAAATGCATCAACCCTGTATTTTGCTTTGGTTCCACGTGCTTTTGGTTGGCGACGGATCCATTCGAGTTCCTTCCGCATCATATTGCGGGCCTTATCGATTCCTGCCGCCTCTATCTCCTCACGTTCTGCCTTTTTCTCTAAAAAATAAGAGTAATTACCCTTGTAGGTATATGCAGAGCCAAAATCCAGTTCCAAAACCTGATTACAAACCGTATCTAAAAAGTACCTGTCGTGCGTTACGACCAGTAGCGTAGTACTTTGAGTGTTCAAATAATTCTCGAGCCATTCAACCGTATCCAAGTCCAAATGGTTGGTAGGTTCATCGAGGATAAGGAGCTCTGGTTCTTCCAGAAGGACTTTTGCCAAAGCAACACGCTTACGCTGCCCTCCCGATAACGTTCCATATGGCTTGTCAGTATCATGAATACCCAATCTCCCCAAAATCTCTTTCGTTCTATACTCAAAATCCCAGGCGTTAAGCGAATCCATTTCCCCCATCACGTCCACAAGAAGCTCGTGGTCGTCTACTTCGATGGCATGTTCATACCTTTTCACAACCTGAGCCACCGGATTTTCAGACGAAAAAATCACCTCCATTACCGGCATCGCCTCATCGAAAGAAGGACTTTGATCCAAATATCCGACTCTGATATCCTTGCGAACACTCACTACCCCTTCATCTGCCGGAATTTTGCCTGTCAATATATTGAGAAACGTGGTCTTTCCAGTTCCGTTGGTACCAATAAGAGCAACTTTCTCACCCCTGCTGATTCCAAAACTAATATTCCTAAACAACCACTGGTCCGCGAAAGACTTCGATATATTTTCTGCTGAAAGATAATTCATGCTCTAAAAATCAAATATGCTATTGATACAAAGGTAGAACAGTTATTAAAGAAGAAAGAAAAAATTCGCATTCGTTGGGTAAATACCATAATATTGCTCTTTATATTTAGTTGTAATGGTTCCAAAGAACACATCATTTATCATGTACAAAAAATTAACATTCCTAATTCCTTCAATTCTATTCTCCTTAAACTCATTCGCCCAAGACGCTAGTTTTAAAAGTTACACTCAGGTTATTGGCGGAAGCCCGCAGTCGTATGACATGGTAGCAATACCGGGTGGAGAGTTCACAATGGGAAGTCCCGCCACTGAAAAAGGCCACAAGGCAGACGAAGGCCCTCAGCACAAAGTAAAAATTGATCCATTCTGGATGGGCAAATACGAATTAAGCTGGGACATTTATGATCTATATGCATTCAAAAACATGGAAAAGGAAATGGCCGCCCGGCATCCGGATCCTGAAAAAAGTGTTTTGAAAACCGACGCAAGTACCCGACCAAGCCCACCGTATGTGGATATGTCGTTTGGTATGGGTCGTTCAGGATATCCTGCGATCAATATGACACAATACGCAGCGATCTATTTCTGCAAATGGCTATATGAAAAAACAGGTATTTTCTACCGCCTGCCTACGGAAGCGGAATGGGAATATGCTGCCCGCGCCGGTTCTAAAACTGCATATTCATTCGGTGACGACCCTGCCAAATTGCGTGAGTATGCCTGGTACCGTAAAAACAGCGATGCTTCTTACAAAAAGATCGGTACTAAAAAGCCGAATGCATGGGGCTTATACGATATGCATGGAAATGTCATGGAATGGACACTTGACCAATACATCCCTGATTATTACGCAAAACAACCTGCCGGCGAAAAATTTGCGCCTGTAAAAGAACTATATCCAACAACAGCTCGAGGAGGCTCGTGGGATGATGAGCCTGCTGATTTGAGAAGCGCCAACAGAATTCCGTCAAAACCAGACTGGAAAATCTTAGATCCGCAGTTGCCAAAAAGCGAATGGTGGATGACAAGCGCTTCATTTGTCGGTTTCCGTGTGGTAAGGCCACTTAAAGTGCCTTCGAAAGAAGAAATTGACGCTTACTACAATCCTAAACTAATTGAAGATTATTAATAAATTCAAACCTTAACCTTTTAAATAATGGAATCAAATAGACGAGATTTTCTTAAAGCCACCGGCCTGCTCGCCGGAGGTGCCATTCTCAAACCAGCTTCAGGCTATGGCTTTAACAGCGCCGTGGACCAAACGATTCGGGTGGCACTTATCGGTTGCGGCGGAAGAGGAAGTGGTGCTGCTGCTCAAGCACTAAGTACTTCTCAGAATGTTCAGATTGTTGCCATGGCTGATGCTTTCAAGGATCGCCTGGAAGAATCATATAGAAACCTGACTACCAAAAAATACAAAAACGCAGCAGGCGCGCCAGTCGATATTAAAACCAAAGTTGACGTACCGGAAGAGCGCAAGTTTGTTGGTTTCGAAGCATACAAACAGGCATTAGCTCTTAAAGACGTGGATGTGGTGATCTTGGCGACACCTCCCGGATTCCGGCCTTGGCACTTTGAAGAAGCTGTGAAGCAAGGCAAGCATATATTCATGGAGAAACCCGTTGCAACAGATGCTCCGGGTATCAGAAAGGTGCTTGCTGTGGCAGAAGAAGCTAAGAAAAAGAAATTGAACGTGGTAGTTGGGTTGCAGCGTCACTATCAGGCAAACTACCGTGAAGCGATCAAAAGAATTCACGATGGCGCGTTGGGTGATATCGTTGGCGGACAAGTTTACTGGGTTGGAAGCAGCCCGTGGGTGAAAGAACGTCAGCCGAGCCAAACTGAAATGGAATACCAAATGCGTAACTGGTATTATTTCAACTGGCTATGCGGTGACCATATCAATGAGCAACACGTTCACAATATCGACGTAGCAAACTGGGTGAAAGGCAGTTACCCTGTTTCGATACAGGGAACTGGCGGACGTCAGGTAAGAACTGGAAAAGCATATGGTGAAATATTTGATCACCATACACTGGATCTGGTTTATGCTGATGGAACTACTATATCAAGCCAGTGTCGTCAGTTTGAAGGAACATGGAACCGTGTTGATGAAGCTTTTGTAGGAACAAAAGGAAGAATCGACAGTTTTGACGGAAGAAAAACTATCTTGAAAGACTATAAAGGCGGTGTAATTTACGGCCATGATGATAAGAATGACAAAAACGCTTATCAGGTTGAGCACGATGAATTATTTGCGGCTGTGGCAAAAGGTGAATATAAATTCGCTGATGCAGAAAACGGCGCAAAAAGTACAATGACTGCAATCATGGGCCGTATGGCTACTTATTCAGGTAAGATGATTAAGTGGGATGAGGCTCTGAATTCGGACATCAATCTGTTCCCTGACAAACTTGCTTGGGATGCAACACCGAAAGTAGTGCCTGGAGCAGACGGACTTTACCCGGTTGCTGTTCCTGGAAAAACTCAGGTTATTTAATACTAAAAAGGGCTCTCTCGGGAGCCCTTTTTAATGCATATCGGTCCATCATAAAGTCTTCCTCTTGACCTCGAATATTTAGTACTAGTTGTCTTATTTTCAACAAATGAGCACACTCAAGTGAAATTAAACCTCCGCAATGCGGCTCTTATTTTATTGGCTGGTATGGTTATCGTTCTAACCGGAGTTTTCTTTATTGATAAAACAGCCAAGCTCAGTCATCCTATCATCTTAACAGGCCTCACCGTAGAGTTTATCGGAACGATATGGCTGGTTCTTTGCCTCAATCAACGTCGAAAGAAAATTAAATAGGCCTCTAACTTCACAGATTATCCAATCGACTGGTGCGATTGCGCAAATAGAAATCGGCTAAAACAAGGGCTGCCATCGCTTCCACAATCGGAACTGCGCGGGGAACAACGCAAGGATCGTGTCTCCCCTTTCCCTGAACAACCGCTTTGTCTCCATGCTGATCAACACTTTCCTGATCTTGCATTATTGTCGCCACTGGTTTAAATGCGACTTTGAAATAGATATCCTCACCATTTGATATCCCGCCCTGGATTCCTCCTGAATGATTAGACCGGGTATGAACCTTTCCTTCTCCGTCTATAAAAAAAGCATCATTATGCTCGGAGCCAAGCATGGCTACCCCGTCAAAGCCCGAGCCATACTCAAATCCTTTGACCGCATTGATGCTTAACATCGCCTTTCCAAGCTCTGCATGAAGTTTGTCGAAAACCGGCTCACCCCATCCAACGGGAGTTCCTTTCACAACACAGTTCACAACACCTCCAATCGAATCACCGCTTTTTCTAACTTCATCGATATAATCAAACATTTTCGACGCCATCTCAGCGTCCGGGCATCTCACAGCGTTGGTTTCCGTAACAGAAAGATCAAGCTCGAAATACTGCTTATCCAGCTTCATGTTGCCCACCTGCGACACATATGCCTGTATAGATATACCAAGTTCGTTTAAAAGCAATTTGGCCAATGCCCCTGCGGCAACCCGAGCGGCAGTCTCCCTTGCGGAGCTCCTTCCTCCTCCACGATAATCCCTATTACCATACTTCACCTGGTAGGTATAGTCGGCATGGGACGGGCGGTATTGGGCTGCGATATGCGAATAATCTTTACTGCGCTGGTCTTCATTTCTGATCACCATTGCAATAGGCGTTCCGGTCGTCTTGCCTTCAAAAACTCCGGAAAGCACTTCAAATTCGTCTGCTTCTTTTCGTTGCGTAGTAATTCTGGACTGACCCGGTTTGCGTCTGGTCAGTTCGCTCTGAATAAAATCAGAATCAAAATTTACACCCGCCGGGCATCCTTCTATCACCACTCCTATTCCTGCACCGTGCGACTCGCCGAATGTCGCTATCTTAAATATCTTACCGTATGTACTCCCCATTTTTCTATTTTCTGAATATCCAAATTACCACCAGCAGCAGAAATATCAGCACGCCGTTCGCAACATTTTTAATCAATTCTTTATAATTAATACTGTTTCTTGTTGTATCCAAAGTCTCGATGTTATCATATAATCCCATTGAGCCGCTCAAAGATATATTTCCTAATTTGTAATCTTCGCCTCTCACCTCGAGAATTTTGCTTGATAATAAAGTATCATATCGCGCTGTCTCCGAATTGAAATAAATCCATTGAAAATATCTGCTCAACGGATGCTTTCCATCTTTTCTGGGGACAACGAAATACTCAAACGATTTTTCACCAGTTACACCCGCAGAACTACGTTTGACAGTCCAGTCAACCTCTGGAGGATAGATGTCAAATACAGAATTTGCCTGAATTTCCGGATCCGGTATAGCTGCAATATTTCCCCGGCCGACCACTTTAAATTCATACCTGATACTTTGACCAGGGTATACCATATTTGATGACAAACTCTCATTCAACTTGTAAATTCCAACAGCGACCTGATCGCGTTGCGGGTGCGGCGGAAGGGCCACAACCTGAATAGTAATTGGTTTCGATCTGAACGACCTCACCACTTTTTTCTCAACATTCACAACAGTTGCCCGATCGATCAATACCATGTCCAAGGATACAGATGGCAAATTGATGGTTCCTGCCGAGAGTGGAAAAAACTGAGCCTGGTACATATTATACTCCGAGAAGTTTCTTCCTTTTATCCTAATTCTATTTTTTACAATTTCCTCCAAACCAGCATTTTCCTCCCAGCAATTGGCAGGCTTAACCTTTTTCAGTATATTCTGAAGCTGCTCATTAAACTTATAAAACTCCATTTCCAGAGGCGCGTCTTCTGCGACGTACAGCGATATCCGCAACCCAAAGCCTTCACGCGTATATACCTTTCGTCTATCCGACTGAACCGAGAAAAATATACCTTCCGAGACGTTTTCAATCTCCGGCAATACTTCCTCATCTTTAATCGAAGTCACTTCATCAGCCTCTTGAAAAACCACTTTTGTAGCGTCAGCATGTAATTTATAGGTATGTGCCTGAATATTGATATCCGGAATCTGATAAGTTCCTGCTTTAAGCGCAAAATATTCCTGACTGATCGTTTGGGTAACTATCTTCTTTCCATCAATTGAATTAATCGAGCTGGTTGCCGATTTGCTTCTTTTTTCTAACCCGGCGATTTCAGGAAAGACGATTGAAGGTCTTGAGTCGAGGTTATTAATTGTGACCGTTACAACAAAGGGCTCTGTGATCTTCAATACATTGGGACCAAGATTTAGACTAGCGTCATTATTCTGAGCTCCTTTTGAAAAAGTACAAAATAAACAAGAAATTATCCCTAGAATAACATATAACTTCATCCAATTATTTCGTTACATTTATGGAAGTATTGCCTCTTTCGATAAGTTGGAGCTTTATTTTTATTCGTTACGTTAACTTCCCTGAACCACAAAACTACATAATTGTATGGCCTCGATGCTTGAATACATTAAAATTATTCTGCACAAGGTAAGTTTTGACCGCAGACTTTTTGAAAAAGAGTTGCGTAAAGCAATTCGTATGCTGATGCCGGCTGAGGTTAAGAGACTTAGGCTGTGGTGCTATGAACATTACAGCAGTGCACATTTACCTGTTCTAAACAGTTGCTTCTCCCCTGCTACCTGACAGGATGAAGATTTTTAAATACCGTTACAAAGAATTAGCCCCCTGTGGATATCCACAGGGGGCTAATTCTTTTATGCTTGTCTCCAAACTATTTTGGAGCTGCCGCTAATCCAAGTGCTTCCTTAGCATTAGGATTTTCTGGATCAACCTTTAACAGTTTCTCCCAGTATTCCTTCGACTTAGCAGGATCATTCTTGGTGGTCTGATAATAGAACGCCAGGTACGGGTATGCTATTTTCAAGAAACCTTTATACTTGGTTACATCTTCTTTTTCAGCCAGTTCAGCCAATTTTTCGTAATAAGGGGCCGATATCCCTTTATCTATGTTTTCTTGTCGGTCATATGCATTATACAATGCACTTCCTCGCCAATAGTATCCAATTGGCCAATCAGGAGTCTTGGTAGTTACTATAGCGAAATTTGAATCCGCTTGTATGAAAAGTGCTCTTTTCTTTGCTAACAACGCAACACTGTCAGGAGCGCCTGACGGCTGAATACCTGTTCCTTGCTGAAAATAAGAAAGACCAAGATAATAATAATCGTTAGTAGCTGCCTTAGCAGTATCCAACGTTATAACCTTTTTATAAGCTTTAGCCGCATTTGTATAATCCTTGGCTGCATAGTAAAGCTTCGCAACTTCGCCATATGCAGCAGCAGCGTCTGCTTTACTCGTGTCAATATCTGCTCCCTTCAATATATATCCAATCCCTACCGAGTCATAAGGCTTGCCTTCCGCAACTGCTTTAAGGTTATATGATTTTCCCAGGTAGATATAGTCATCGCTAATCACCTTGTCCGGTGCTTCTTTGATCAACTGATTCAAATTCTCAATCGCTTTGTCTGCCTCGTTTGTCTTGAAGTAAGACCAGCCATACATACGCTGGATCATTGGATCCTTCGTCTTGCCCTTCAAAGCATCAAGCAATTGAAGTGTCTTTGAGTAGTCATCAGCAGTAAACATAAACTTGGTTGCACGAAGTTGCAATTCAGGATCTGTTGTTCCACTTTTCGCCAAATACAAATCATAATTGTCTGCCGCCTGTTTGTACTTCTGAGCCAGGAAATAAAGTTCCGCTAAGTCTTTATAAGCCGGAGCAAATTCAGGATCAGCTTCGATTGCTTTCTTGTAATTCTCAAGTGCAAGGTTATAATTCTTTCCTCTCAAAAAGATCTGTCCGATACGATTACTGGCAACTGCATAGTTTGGTTTTGCAGTAAGCGCGTATTCATAAGCTGTTACTGCAGCACCACCCTCGTTACGAAGCATAAGCGCATCACCTTTTGCAAGGTAGGCATCAGCAAGCTTAGGATCTCTTTTAACAGCCTCATCTAATAATCTGATCGCTTCAGCCGGATCACTGTTTTTTTCAAACAATGTGTAAGCTTCACCGATTCTGAACAAAACTTCAGCATCCTTTTTCTTTTTCTTCTCTGCTTCATCAAAAAGCTCCTTAGCTTTTGCCTTCTCGCCTTTTGCCAACGCTATGGTGCCTTGTCCAACTTTGTTCAAATATGATTTATCATCAAGTTGCAAACCTTTGTCAAATGCCGCCTGCGCCTCATCCAGTTTACCCGTTTTTATATAATAATAACCGAGGTAATATTGATTATCAGCAGAAGGGGTACTCTCTGCAAGCTTTTTAAATAAGTCACCCGCTTGATTAAATTTTTCGGCATGTATTAAGGCCAACCCATCCTGTGTTGTTTGCGCGCTTACCTTAATCAGTGCCAAGACACTAAAAAATAATGTTAACAATTTAATTCTCATGATCTTGTTCTTTATTTACCCGATTAACCCTATTGATACAAAATTCGGTGTTTCACAACAAACGCCAAATATACTAAAATTGTTAGTTCAATATTAAAAATTGTTGCTGGTCCTAATCTCCAATTCCCTTGGATAAGGTACTGTTGGCAAAAGCCCCATTTTTTGAATAATAAGACCACCCACGTCTCTGGCAATATAGGTCATTAACCCACCTCCCAATCCTGAATAGCCCTCTCTACTTAAGATATACAACTCGCGATGTAATGGATATCGCTTGAACTCCAAGCCCTCCTGGAATGGCTGGATATAATCCGAGAGCTCTGATTTACCATCTTTTGGGGAAATTCCAACTACGTGAATCCCTTTTGATAGTTCCTCCGAACGGAGCGTATGCCCGTCACTAATCCAATTCACACCAATGAAACCCAGATAGAGTGGATTTTCACGAACTTTTTCAATCACCTTTTCATTTGACCCCGCTGCAATAACTCTTAAATGATCAATGCCTTTCAAACCGAATTTATTGATAACAAAATTCAAATTACTGGCATTAACATTATCGAACACAAGGGTAATCAAACCTGTTTGATTGCCACCCTCCAGTTCAGACCAATTTTTTACTCTTCCTTGCAAAATGTCCTTCACATCTTTAAGCGACATCAAACTATCGGTATTATCCTTTGCAATAAGTAATGCCAAACCATCAGTAGCAATATGCTGTGACTTCTCGCTTCCGTTCTGCTTCCGGATCATTTCCTTTTCGTTAGCACTTAATTCTCTAGTGGAGAACACAATCCGGGCACTATCCTGAAGAAATTGCAAAATAGCTTCCTGTTCAGGTTTGTAATCAATATTGAACTTGGTGTTTGGATAAATCCCTTCATAAGCATTGGTCAGCGAACTCACCAACGGTTGGAAAGATTCATCGGAAGCAATCGTTATCTCTCCTCTGATAGGATTGTCCAAAGTTTCCTGCTTTGAACAATTGTACAAAACCATACCAGCACTCAAAATTCCGGCAGTCAAGCCTCCCTTAATGCTAATTTTCATTCTCCTGGCTTTTTCTCCAAACCCGATATCCTCTGTAACAACCGTATAAAATAAGTATGCCAGCCATAGCATTTCTAGGCATACTTCCGACAGGCAATAACTTAAATGACAAGGAGGAGAAGATCAAAAAGATCCCTCCTCCTGCGTATGTTAGAGCCATTAACACAGAGCTAAGATCAGTGATCTTCTCATGCAATGGTTTTTCCTTCATCCGTTACTCAAGCTGGAAGTTAATTGGCAGGTTGTATTTCACACGTACTGCACGTCCCGACTGCTTACCTGGTTTCCATTTAGGCATTGCTTTCACAACACGCATGGCTTCCTCATCACAACCAAAACCTAAACCTTTCAACACCTGAACATCCTGAATACTACCATCTGTATTTACTACGAAAGACATAAATACACGGCCTGAAACGTTCGCACGAGACGCAGCACTTGGATATTTAATACTCTTACTTAAGTATTTATACATTTCAGAAGTACCTCCCGGGAACTCTGGCTGTTGTTCAACCACAGTAAATACCTTTTCAGGTTCTGGTGCGGCTTCAACCACTGTTCCTTTGCTCGGCGCAGCTACAGCTTCAGGGGCAACGATCAACTCGTTTGCGTTAGGATCACCCTCTACTGTTTTATTTGCAACAACTGCTTCTTTAATCTCTTCAACAGTTGGCGGAGGAGTTTCAACAGGAACTTCCTCATCCTTTTTAACTTCTGGCGGCAAGAACTTCACCGTGTTCACCTTTGGCTGCTCTACTGGCGGCGGAGGTGGCGGAGGTGGTTCTGCAGGGTCAATTGGCGGTGGTGGTATTTTCATCAAATCTACCTCAACCATTGGAGCCTCTTCTTCTTTACCCAACGACAATGAATTAATAATTGACGGGGTAAACATTGCAATGATGAAAAGAGCTGCACCAATTAAAGTAGCTTTTGTTACATCCGCGCGGTAACCCTGACGGAGTGAAAAAGCACCATACGCCTTGTTACGATCGGCAAACACTATATCATCAAGTGTTGCATTCGGGCCTAAATCTGCCATGGCGTTGTTGTTAATTGTTTGATATTTTTAAATTATTTCTTTGGAATTACCTTGTCCCCGAGAAGTTCCTTCTCAGAAGGTGTCAAGGCATCAACAAGAGCATAACGCTTTGTTTTTGTAATTGCCATTTCGTCAAGTACGTCCACCATATTCTTATAAGTGGAAACTGCCGTTGGCTTAATTACTACAACGAATGCTTCGTTACCCTTGTCGTCTTTCGGATTTGCCGCGTTGATCCTCTTTTGAGACGCAAAAATTACTGATCTCAAATCGAATCCGTAACGGGTGGTCTTAAGATCTGTTTTTGCTTTATCATCATCCGCTGCGATACCGTCCAGATAATACACATCGTCATTGTCACCCATAAAGAGGGTCAAAACTTTGGATGCCTTTATCGGTTCCGATTTCTCCGTATCCGTGTCCTCTGTTTTATCAGGAACTGCTAGAGTCATGGATGTCGGTTTCGACATAGTCGTTGCCAACATGAAAAATGTAATAAGTAAGAAACCCAAATCCACCATTGGTGTCATGTCCACGCGGGTGGACATCTTTTTGCCTCTTACCTTACCATCACCTTTACCATGACCACCACCACCCGATTCTTCAATTGCTGCCATGTCTTCTTTTGGTTATAAAGTTATTTACTTCTCAGCTGGTGCGTCGGTAGCATATCCTGCAGGAGCTTGCTCACTACCAGTGATCAGGTTGAACTTGTTAATATTCTGCGATTGCAGATTAGCAAGAACGTCCTTGAAAACCGGGAATTTAGAGAAATTGTCTCCTTTAAGAGCGATACGCAATAGCGGATCCGCTTTACGTGCCGCATATACCCAGTCTGCTAACTCACTTGCACCTGTAGAATCGACCGGAATACCCGGCTGCACTACCTGAGCCATTTTTTCCTTTGGCATATTCAGCCAAGGCTTTAATTGCGCCAACGGTACTCCAAAACTAGTTTGCAAAGCGAATTTTGCTTTCTCAGTATCTGTAAAGGTTATCCCTTTCGCCTGACCGATATTGTCAAGCATTGCTACGCGAACTGGCTGAGCATCTACTCCAAAAAACACCTTCCCCGCTTTGTCAATACTTATGACCATTATTTTGTCATCAGGCACTTTTATTTGCGAAATTGAGGTTGGAGTGGTAATCTCCGCCTCATTCGACTTAAAAGTCGCCGTCATGATAAAGAACGTCAAAAGTAAGAACGCCACATCAGTCATTGCCGTCATATCAGTATGTGGCGCATGCTTCTTAGGCCTTACCTTTCCCATAACAAATATATAAGTTTTTTAAATATAAAAGAAACTTTTACACAAAATAGTTCCTCAACTATCAATAATGTGCGGCAAAATTAGATTGAAGGCTCATTCCAATTTCGTCAATGCTATAAGTAAGGTCATCTACACGGCTGTTAAGGTATGCATATGAGATAGTTGCGATAGCAGAAGTACCGATACCTAATGCAGTGTTGATAAGGGCCTCCGAGATACCAGTTGCAAGAGCAGCAGAGTCAGGAGAACCAGAAGTACCCAAAGCTGCGAACGCCTTGATCATACCAATTACCGTTCCAAGTAGGGCCAATAGAGTTGAAGCTCCTGCAAGTGTTGCGATAATGGTAAGGTTTTTCTGAAGCATTGGAAGCTCAAGAGTAGTTGCTTCTTCGATTTCTTTTTGAAGAGCAGCAAGTTTTTGCTCTTTATCTAAAGCAGTTTCAGTAGTGAGTTGCTTGTATTTCAAAAGACCCGCTTTGATAACATTACCAACTGATCCTTTTTGCTTGTCACACTCTTTAATTGCTTCGTCAATTTGATTTTTGTCAAGTAACGCTCTCACTTTGCGAACGAATGAATCGATGCTGCCAGTTCCACTTGCTTTAGACAAAGTGATAAGACGCTCAATAGTGAAGGTTAATACGATAAGGAAACATGTCATCAAAATCGGTACGATAGGACCTCCTTTGTAAACGATTCCGTAGTAGTCCCCGTCAATAGGACCCTTTGCATGATCACCATCTTTAAAGTGGGTAGGATCCCCTAACACAAATAGATAAACACATAATGCAATTACGAACAAAATAGGGATTACCAATGCCGGGTTCAAGCCGCCTTTGCCTTTTGTTGCTGCCGCAGCAGGCTTTGGAGCTGGTGCCGGATTTGTTGCTTTCTTTTCCATCAGACTTACTTTTAAAGGTTAAATTGAGATTTTGGTTGTGAAATAAATAAAAGTTTTGGTTAAAATAGGTTTTCGTAAAATAAAATTTTGAACGGGTAGCCCCGATCTCGACCCTTACAAAAGTATGATTTTTCCTTTTAAAAAAAAGCAAGCATTTATGATGATTTTTTGATAAAGATTCTAATCAAAATCTCATTCATTGTACAATTTAAAGAACCTGATCTCTTTCACTTTTGCCCTATTCTGTTTGTTAAGCACTGAAAGAGAACTGTCTAGGATATTTTCCGTATCATTCCAAAATTGCACTATCGTATATAAATTATTTCAAATGGACCATCTGGCACTGCCGAACTAACTTCTAAAATATACATCCGTGGAGGTAAAAGCAGGATAACTCACTCACCTACTATTGTGACGGTGACACTTTTTAACTGACTCATACTTTGACTATTGACACAACCTTACCCTCCAGCTGAAAACCGAATTTTCTTTTCATTTTTCAGCCAACAGCAGTTCAAATCTTTGCATGGCTTGGAATCGCAAAATTTGTGGTAATTTTGGGAAATATTAGCCAGGAGGACGTTTCTTAACAAATTCATAATAGCAGATAGTACCATGAAAATAGATGATGCAACACTTTCAAAAATTGCAAATCTTGCCAGACTTGAGGTAAAAGAGGAGGAAAAAAAGGCATTGATCGAAAACCTTGAAAATGTGCTTTCCTGGATGGAGCAGCTAAATGAAGTTGACACGGAGGGAGTGGAACCTCTCACACATATCCTTGACGAAAAGAATAAATGGAGGTCGGATATTGGCGAAAATACGTTGAACCGCGAAACTGCCCTCGCCAACGCGCCTTCAAAAACGAAAACCTATTTCAAAGTGCCCAAGGTTTTGGAATAGGGATATAGTGGTAAAATTTGTCAGGCGGTAAGGGATCGTTATTTAATTGAAAAGGGTGCCTAAAATCACGCTTTAATTTCAAAAGTGTCAGCGTCTGCCCAGGCGGGAAACGATTCCTTATATTGTTTGAGCTGAGATTTGGTCAGTGATACTACTTTAATAACTTCTTCTGAACCTGCCAGAAATTTGGGTTCACCAAGATAATCCAGAACAACTGAATCTCCAGCATACGTCAGGTTGTTTCCATCTTTTCCTATCCTGTTGACACCAACTACATAGCTTTGATTCTCAATGGCCCTCGCACGAAGCAGCGTATTCCATGCGTAAGAGCGTCTCGATGGCCAGTTTGCTACATATATAAGCATATCATATTCTTCCCCAGCGGTATTTCGACTCCAAACAGGGAATCGAAGATCGTAGCACACCAAGGGGCAAATTTTCCAGCCTTTGTATTCTATAATCAGCTTTTCGCTCCCGCCGGTATATACTTCGTTTTCTCCACCCATTCTGAAAAGATGGCGTTTGTCATAATGCTTTATATTGCCATCAGGATGTACGCACAACATTCGGTTATATACATTGCCTCCTTCTTTCATTGGAATGCTACCGACTATCAAAGCGTTTGTATGCCTGGCAATAAACTTCATCCAGACAGAAGTCTTAGTATTTGCCACCTCCGCTATACCAACATTCATCGTAAAGCCGGTGTTGAACATTTCCGGCAAAACGAGTATGTCGAACGACTCTTCAAGCCCTAATATTTTCTCTTCGAGGGCTGATAGATTCGCGGTAATATCTTCCCAAAAAAGATTGGTTTGAATCAATGCGACATTTAGTTCAACATCCTTGTCAGCCATTTCAGTTTGTTATCGTCGAGAAGAAAATTTCATCCGGTAGTCGGCATCCACGTTGCCTTTCGAAATTTCGGTCAGCTTCTTTTTTATAAACTGTTTCTTCAAAGTGGGTAAATAGTCCACAAATAATTTTCCAAGCAAATGATCATATTCATGCTGGATAATGCGAGCAGCCATGCCGTCATATTCCTCCACGTACTCGTTCCAGTCTGTATCTCTATATCTGATCTTCAATTTTTCGGGACGGTAAACCTCTCCCCGTATACCGGGAATACTCAGACAACCCTCTTCAAAAGCCCACTCCTCGCCTTCCTCTTCCAGTATTTCAGGATTAATAAAAGTCTTCTTAAAATCTACCAATGACAGATCCGGCTCATCATCATCGTCGTCCTTTTCACTGAAAGGAGTTCCGTCGACCACAAATATCCTGATATTCAGCCCAACCTGTGGAGCGGCAAGGCCAACACCACTAGCTGCATACATGGTTTCAAACATGTCGGCAGAAAGCTTTTTCAGGTCTATTTCATCTTTTTCGATGAATCGGGTTTCTTTTCTGAGTATAGGGTCGCCGTAGCCTACTATTGGGTAAATCATTGTATTCGGACTTTAGTAATATAAAATTTGATTTTCATTTTCTGCTTTCCATGTAGGACTGCAGGATGATTGTAGCACTTATTTTGTCAATATTTCCTTTTTCTCTTCGATCACTTTTCTTTGCGCCCGAAGCAATCATGGACTGCAATGCCATCGACGATGTAAATCTTTCATCGTGGGGATACACGGGAATGTCAGAAAAAGTCTTTTGTAAAAGTTTGATAAAAACTTTAATTCTCTGTGCATTCTCACTGTCAGTATTATCTAGCTTTTTGGGCATACCGATCACAAAGGCTTCAACTTCCTCTTTTGAGGTATAGGTTTTCAGGAATTCAAGTAAATCGTGTGTTCTCACAGTATCCAACGCGGAAGCAATAATCTGAAGCGGGTCTGTTACTGCGATACCCGTTCGTTTTGATCCATAGTCAATTGCAAGAATTCGAGGCATTTGATTGCTAACCTTTTTGAGAAAATACTGTTTAATTCATTCGGCAGCCAGTTCATTCCATATAATCAATAGCCTGATCCTCATATAATACCTTGCTTCCAGCCGCAAAGATAAATGGTTTCTGCCATCTTTCCCGTTGTATTGTGAGGTTGCATGATGTTAACCAAATATAGATTACCATTATCTTTGCCTTATGATTGACAAACGCTGGATAGCTAGCCCTCCCCTTGATGCCGAACAACTGATTCTTTCGAACGAACTGGCAAAGACAATTAATGTAAATCCATTTCTGGCCAAGCTTCTCGTACTCCGTGGAATTAACAGTTACGATCATGCCAAGGATTTTTTCAGACCTGATCTCGCCAAATTGCACGATCCATTCTTAATGAAAGATATGGACCTGGCTGTAGACAGGTTAATTTCTGCCATGGATAATGGTGAAAAAATTCTCGTATACGGCGACTATGATGTGGACGGAACTACCTCTGTTACCTTATTTTATGGCTTTTTAAGTCGGATATATACTGAATTAGATTATTACATCCCCGATCGCTATGAGGAGGGATATGGGGTATCGTGGCAGAGTATTGATTGGGCGGAGCAAAATGGGTACACTCTTATCGTTTCGCTGGATTGTGGGATCAAATCGGTTGATAAGGTAACCGAAGCTAAATCACGGGGAATTGATTTTATTATCTGTGACCACCACAGACCTGGTGACGAACTGCCACCAGCGTCAGCAGTATTAGACCCGAAAAGACCGGATTGCCCCTATCCATACAAAGAATTGACGGGTGCGGGAGTTGGTTTTAAATTATTAGAGGCGTACTGCATCCGGACTGGCACAAAAAAAGAGATCCTTTTTTCATATCTGGATTTGCTGGTGATCAGCATTGCTTCGGACATCGTTCCTATCACAGGTGAAAATCGCATTCTTGCATATTATGGATTGCTCCAACTCAATGCTGCTCCACGTGTCGGCGTGAAAGCGTTGATCAAAATTGCCGGTATACAGGGAATTCTTGAAATTACTCAAGTCGTATTCGGACTTGGGCCAAGGATCAATGCAGCAGGACGCATTAAGCATGCGAAAGAGGCGGTACGTTTACTATTGTGCGAAGATGAAGATGAAGCCGAGGCATTCGCCATGGAAATCAACAAACACAATACCGATCGCCGAACGTTCGATTCGAGTATTACCGAAGAGGCCCTCAGTATGATTGAGACCGACGACTGGTTCAGCTCTGCTAAAAGTACCGTATTATATAAGGAAAGCTGGCATAAGGGTGTGATAGGTATTGTGGCAAGCAGGTGCATTGAAAAATACCACCGCCCAACTATTATCTTAACTGAATCTCATGGAAAGGCTGCCGGGTCTGCGCGATCCGTTCCTGGGTTTGATGTATATGAGGCTATTGAAGAGTGTTCCGACCTGCTGGAGCAATTTGGCGGACACACTTTTGCGGCAGGCCTTACACTACCTATAGATAATATCGAAGCGTTCAGAAAGAGATTTGACCAGATCGTTAGTGGCAGGATACTTCCAGAGCAACTTATCCCGATGATCAATGTGGATCTTGACCTCGACCTGGCTAGTATTACTCCAAAATTTTATAAAATTTTGAAACAAATGGGACCATTCGGCCCGGGGAATATGACACCTGTTTTTGTGAGCAGGAATGTTCAGCTCGTTAGCAAACCGGTTTTGATGAAGGAGAAACATATTAAATTTGAGGTTTCTCAAAATGGATCTGAGCCCCTCACTGCCGTAGGTTTCAGCATGTCGCATTTCCACCTCGATTTGCTTAATGGTGCCCCTTTCTCCATTTGTTACCATTTGGAAGAAAATAATTTCCGGAATAAAACTACGTTACAACTATCTTTGAAGGATATCAAAATCCACTCGGAGCCAGGAGCCGACCCATTTGCGAACTGAAAATCATGATATTAAGAACTGAGAATCTAGTAAAAAAATATGGTGCGAGGCTGGTAAATGATAATGTCAGTTATCAGGTTGAACAAGGCGAAATAGTTGGGTTGTTGGGGCCGAACGGGGCAGGAAAGACGACTTCCTTTTATATGGCTGTGGGTTTGGTGAAACCTAATAGTGGAAAGGTGTATCTGGACGATGTAGATATCACCAATCTGCCGATGTATAAAAGAGCCAGGCTTGGTCTTGGATATCTTGCTCAGGAGGCTTCGGTTTTCAGAACTTTGACTGTCGAAGAAAATATCAAAGCCGTTTTGGAGATGACTAACCTATCCAAGGCGGACCAGCGCCAAAAAGTTGAGGAGCTGCTCGAAGAGTTTCACTTACAGCACGTCAGAAAAAGCAAAGGGATGGTATTGTCAGGAGGCGAGAGAAGAAGAACCGAAATAGCGAGAGCACTGGCTGTGGACCCGAAGTTTATCCTGCTGGATGAGCCTTTTGCCGGTGTTGACCCTATCGCAGTGGAGGATATTCAAAGTATAGTTGCCAAGTTGAAGCATAAAAATATTGGCATTTTGATTACGGATCACAATGTGAACGAAACCCTGTCGATCACTGATCGGGCATATCTGCTTTTTGAAGGAAAAATTTTAAAGCAAGGTTCAGCCGAAGAACTGTCTGAAGATGAAGTGGTTAGAAAGGTATATCTGGGACAAAACTTTGAACTGAAGCGAAAAATTTAATGTGGGTATAACCAAGCTCAATCGCTCATTTAACAATTATTCTTCATTCGGATATCACAAATAATCCCGCACGTTGCCCTATTCACTAAGCTAATGGTCGAATAATAGAAAAGGGAACGCTCCCGGCATTCCCCCTCTTACAATTATTCACCATGAACTGTATTGATAAAATCTATTTTTTAGGGCACTTTTTACAGTGTTTACCCTTCTTCTTATATTTCTCGCAGCATTTCTTAAAAACGCATTCGTGCTCGCCAGCTAACACTTTCGCAGTAAAATCAACTGACTCATTTCCAAACATTTCTACACTATCCACCATTTGAAACATCAATATGTTATTTTTAAGACTGGACAAAACTAGTACTTATTTAGAATCGTTCCAAAAAATAGAATAATTATTTTTGAAACATTCTAAATTACAATGATTTCAAGAACTCAGAAATAATCAACAAGATCATAAATCATTGAAAATCAGTATAGCGTCAGAGACTATGATTTTTCTCCCATATCTCGTGTATCGGCTGCCCGGTGCTACTCTTTCCACTGTGGTCCCACTTTCCATTTTCAAGGCTCCAGTCGAATACCAGCTTCGACCCCACTCTGTTATTATCCTTTGGGAAAAATTCGATTTGCTCAGTATACTTTCCATCCTTCACGGTGTACTTACCTCCCCCGGTTCCATAAAATCCTTTCACGGCAGGGTCGATCGCTACCCATTGAAAGCGAGTTCCTGACAATAACTTAATGGTTTTTCGGGTACCATTCTGATGAATCGGCACAAGCGCTCCTTGCCCGTCAGTAGCTCTTTCGGTAATACTCCAAGCACCCGCCATCGGAGCTGAAATGGCGTCATCGACTTGCATCCAAACCATGGCATCCTTATATCTCAAGGTAAGCACCCCCTCTTTTTTTGAGACAGTAAATATGATAGGGACGCCAACCTTTGCTGTGTCAGCCGAATTGAATTCAGGAGTATAGGTCATTTGATCGCCTGTCATTTGAATTTTTCCACCCTCTGCTCTTTCAAAAGATCTATTGAGCAAACTGTAGGACGCTATACTTATATAATGATCAGTAACTATAAGGATCGACGTACTTCCTGTCGATTCCTGCGATTTCCAGGCTCCAACAGGAACTTGAGCAGCTGTGAAGCCAGCTACCAAACTGAAAAGAATAGTAAGTAGTTTTTGCATAATCAGGTATATTTTTAGTCAAAATTAGATTAAAACCATGCCAATCATTTTGGAAGATAACTTATCTCAGTACCTCTCTTAGCACGTCCATCGATTTTATCTCGCCCAGCGACTCGAGGTGTATTTTATAAAAATAAACCAGCTTTTCCAGTAAGGCTGCTCTCTCACCCTTTCTGATCTTAATATTCGCAGCCATACCGGGCATCAGCAATTCATCAATAACAGATGCCTGGTTTTGATCAAGGCCCTGAGGGTATCGGTTATTTAAAAGTTCGCTATGCAAATCCTGCGCAGTTTCCACCCCAAACCCAAGATAACGAGCCAATTGCAGCAGGAAATAAATATGAAAGTTTTCTAAGCCAGTCTGAGTATTATCCAGATAAACAACAGAGTCTTCTATGAACTGAAACAATGGCGGATTGCTTTCCTCTTCCCGCAGCCCCTTACCCAATATTTCAGTTATGAACAATGCAAGGCTTGATTTTATAACTTCATATGGCAGAGAGGAAAAAGGGTGATAACATTTCATTTCCGAAATCCGGTGGACGGTATCTTGCTTATTCTTATGATAAACCACAAGGTCCAGTAACGTCAAAGGCTGAAATAACGCAATCTTATTCCCTTTAGACTTGCTACTCCTCACTCCGTTAACAATATAGCTTTGAATCCCAAACTCTTCCGTGTACACCTTTGCTATGATTGACGATTCCCGAAAACGGATATAATTCAGAGCGATTCCTCTGGTATTGTAAAGCATCCTGATATTGGTTTGGCGGAAACAGTGAGCAAGTTATTCTAAATATCACAACGGTGCGCTACTCTGAGACAGCAAAACCTGCATAAAAGCTTTGGAGATCAGCGGAAAACTACCTAATTTAATTTTTTGATAAATATGCCTCCTCAATCAAAAAATTGAAGCAATTTATAAGTTTTTTAAGACAAAGGATTCGTAACTTTGTAGTCTGAAAGAACTAAGATTGTATTCTATTCGTTATCACTTCTCAAAATAAGGAGTACATTTTGCAAGCAGCAGAAGGACATATTTCCAACGCATTCCTCGACTTATGAGCGACGCAATAAAACATGAGTGTGGCATAGCACTTATCCGTCTCAGAAAAGATTACCAGTATTATATTGACAAGTATGAAACGCCGATGTATGCGGTTCACAAACTGTCTGTAATGATGGAGAAACAGGTAAACAGGGGCCAGGATGGTGCCGGAGTTGCCAACATTAAGATCGAAGTACCACCTGGAAAACGCTACATTAGCAGGTACAGATCAGTAGAGCCTCAGCCAATTGCAGATATTTTCTCTAAAATTCACAAGAAATTCCGGAAGGGTTTGAAGAACAATCGCGATAAAGTAAATAACGCGGAATGGCTTCAGGAAAATCTGGCGTTTACTGGTGAGGTTTGGCTTGGACATTTACGATATGGAACACACGGAGTAAATGAAGTAGAAAACTGTCACCCAATGTTACGTCAAAGCAACTGGCGAAGCAGAAATCTGGTGATGGCGGGCAACTTTAACATGACCAACGTGGACGAACTTTTTGGTAAGCTTGTCTCCCTGGGGCAACATCCAAAAGAAAATGTGGATACGGTGACGGTCATGGAAAAAATTGGACATTTCCTTGATGAAGAAAATCAACGGGTGTTTGATCGTTTCAAAGGAGTTTACGAAAATCCGATACTTTCAGATATTATCGAAGAGAATATCGATCTTCAGAGACTGCTATATCGCTCTTGCCGTGATTTTGATGGTGGTTATGCCATGTGCGGATTAACAGGCTATGGAGCTTCTTTCGTTATTCGCGACCCGGCGGGTATTCGTCCGGCATTCTATTATGCAGACGACGAGGTGGTTGTAGTGGCTTCTGAAAAACAAGCGATCAAAGCTGCTTTCAATGTTGACTATAACCAGATTCAGGAAATCACTCCGGGTTCGGCGCTGATCATTGACAAAAATGGCGAGTATAATGAATTCCCGATTTTGCCAAGATTGAACAAAATGTCTTGCAGCTTCGAAAGAATTTATTTCTCGCGAGGAACTGATCCGGATATTTATTACGAGCGCAAACAACTGGGTAAGTTGTTAATTCCTCAAATTCTGAAGGAGATTAACTACGACCTTGAAAATACCATTTTCTCATATATCCCTAACACTGCTGAAACAGCGTTTTTGGGAATGATCGAAGGATTGGAAGAATATCTTGCCAAGAAGCGGAAGCAGGCTATTATGGAGGGTATCCTGTTTGAGGAGGATCTTGAAAAAGTGCTCTCTTTCAGACCAAGAATTGAAAAGCTTGTTACGAAAGATGTTAAATCGAGAACATTCATCACTGCCGACGAGCTTCGTGATGATATGGTTTCAAGTGTTTATGACACGACATTTGAGGTGGTTCGTAAGGGAGTTGATACAGTGGTAATCATTGACGACTCGATCGTTCGGGGTACAACTTTAGAGAAGAGTATACTTACGATGCTCGACAGGTTAAATCCAAAGAAAATCGTTGTTGTTTCTTCTGCTCCTCAAATTCGCTTCCCGGATTGCTACGGTATAGACATGTCCAAAATGAAGGATTTTGTCGCTTTCAGAGCGGTACTGAAGCTTTTGGAAGAACGTGACCTGGATTACCTGCGTGAAGAAGTATATACCCAGTGTGTAGCTTCTATTGCGACGAAAAATCCTTTCCACACCAATTATGTGAAAGCCCTGTATGAGCCGTTCACTGACGAAGAGATATCTAATAAAGTAGCAGAGATTATTAAACCGAAAGGATTGAATGCAGAGCTTTCTGTTATTTTCCAGACTGTAGATAATCTGCACAAAGCATGTCCTGATCACTTGGGAGACTGGTATTTTACTGGAAATTATCCTACGCTGGGTGGAAATAAAGTAGTTAATAAGGCATTTGCAAATCACCATGAAGGTAAATTGGTCAGAGCTTATTAAATAAGCCCTGCCTATCATAAACTAAGCCATCTCTACAACGGGATGGCTTTTTTGTTTGAAATACACTGTGTAAAATACAGTTGCTCGTCATTTTGTCTAAATTGCAACCAAAGAAATCTCCAGGTCTTAATCCTAAATCTTATGATTACAATTTCACGAACAAAAGTTTTCTGCTTTTTCTTGCTCGCTTTATTTGCAGCAAGCCAGTTTTCTGCAAACGCGCAAACCAAAACCGGAACTCTCGCCGATGTTTCTTTCATACAAGGAATGTGGAGAGGAACGCATAACGGCGGTCCTATTAATGGCGGCTGGACTGCAGCGGAAGGAGACAATATCGTCGGCTTCCTACGAATGATGAAAGACGGGAAAGTGACACTCTATGAAATCTTCGCCTTCGAACAAACGGAAAAAGGCCCCGTGGCCCACGTTAAACACTTCAAGCCCGGCTTGGTATCACTTGAAGAAAAGGAAGTCTCTGATACCTACAATTTCATAGAATCAACCAAGAATACGGCAACGTTCGAAAAAGATGACGCATCTGTTCGGATCATCTATGAACTTCGTGCTAAAAATCAGCTTGTTTTCCAGAGAGGTGTTCCGGAGAATGGAAAATGGATCTTCAAAGATCTGTTTATATTCGATCGGCTAAAATGATTGATGTAAGCCAAAGATTCTTTGATCAGTTATTTTGTCCCGGTTATCCTCTATATAGGAACAAAAAGTATTGATCTGGCGCAGTTGAAATGTAAAATCCAAGGGATTGGAGTATTCTTCGGTGTAGACATTTTTGAAGTCTGTGATCACATAGCGTAGCGCCTTTATTCCTTTCGACTGTAAGGCTGGGAGATAGAAGTTTTGATGGCTTAGTGCAAACATATCGGAAGCATAACGGCTGGTGGTTTTAATATCAACCGCCAGCGTTCTTCCAATCAGATCTACATATCCATATAAAAGAACATTGTCAAAAGCGTATTCGCAGTAGACCTGCGCTCTAACCATGGGCCGTGGCAGTAACGATCGAACCCTCTGTAAAATATCCGGGTCGAACGCTTCTTCATCTACCCCTTTTATCACCGCCTCTTCAAAACTTACCCCTCGTTTCTGAGCTTCTGTGGTAGGTAGCGGAACCCTGTTTATCCTGTCAATCAACGATTGATCGTCCAGATATCCTTTCTCAAACCTATCAAAACAATTTAAGAGCGTCGGGTAAAGCCTGTATTTAATCTGATCCAAAAACTACAATTTTAAATTTGACGACATTCCCTACTTAACCTTTATTTCCACCCTTCTGTTCCTTATTTGAGCTTGTGCAGTTTTTCCGTTATCGATAGGGCGGCTTACGCCATAACCTATTGTCGTCATCCTTGACTGAGGAATACCTTTTTCAGCAAGATATGTTTTTACCGCCTCTGCCCGCTGAGCAGACAAAATCTGATTCGCATTTTCATTGCCGGCTCCATCAGTATGCCCCTCTATCGAAACATTTACTTCTCTGTTTCTGGCAAGCAACAATGCAATTTTATCCAGATTATTATATGATGATGATTCAATCAAATCCGTACCCTTTGCAAAACGTATTGGTATGGAAAGTAAGTCATCAATCTGTTGCTGCAGTGTTTCCCTTTGAACCGAGTTTACTGCGGGACAGCCATTGTTAGAGGCTAGGCCAGGAACATCGATGCATTTATCATCAAAATCATTAACGCCGTCGCCATCGGTATCAGGGCAGCCTTTATTAGCAAAAGTTCCGGGCTGATCAGGACATTTATCTAACGCATCCGAAATTCCATCGCCATCACTATCCGGACAACCAGCATAACGTACCTCGCCTTTGATATCAGGACACACATCTACATTATCCAAAACCCCATCCCCGTCCCGATCAGGACAGCCTTTAAGCGTCCCTGCTAAATCAGGACAGTCGTCCACTTTATCAATAAAGCCGTCATTATCTTTATCCGGACATCCTCTGTTTGTTGCAGAGCCAGGTTCGGAAGGACACTTATCCACATAATCAGGAATTCCATCATTATCCGAATCCGGACACCCGTAAAATCGCTGTGTTCCGGGTACAGTCGGACAACGATCTCTGTCGTCAGGGATGCCGTCATTATCGGTATCACGAATCGGTCTGGAAAACCGATAGGTTAGAGATAAGCTCAGGAAGCTAAATTTATCATTAGGCGTATCACTATATGAATTCCCTTCTTCAGGATTGATGAGCCGCATACCCGAAGTGGCATCGACTTTATCACTACGCACAAAGTAGAACCGATAATCAAGGCCGATTTTCCACTGTTTGGATAACATATAATCCAGTGACATACCTAGCGGGATTACTCTTTCAGCCGTTTTCTTGATACCCAACGGCCCTTTTGGATTTCCCCATCTCAAGAAGAGCGGGTTTCGCGCGCTAACAGCACTGTTAGAAAAGCGAACCAGCTTATCGGTTGAAATATCATACGCATTAGAACTAAAATACATCATTCCAAGTCCTCCATACACGTTAAAATTGAATCGCCCTGTATGGTTTCTACTAAACTGTTCCGTCAGGTTCCACTTCGCTAAAAGTTCGATCGTATTATATTCATTGACGAAATAAGAATTAAAAAAGTCTACTCTTTCACCGCCCAGTTTGCCAGCTGTATAGTCAAGACTTAAAGAAAATCGCTTGGTGTATGCTCTTTCAAGACTCAGTCCCACCATCCCTTTCATGTCCTGACTGTTCATTTCACCATAGAATTGGGTCAGGCCACCGCGTACAGAAATAGAATAAGGTGACAGTTCTCGCCTGGCCGAAATCGCATTTTTATTTACTGGTGGTTTGGGCTGAACCTGACCCAAAGTCAGATTGGAAAGAAATGAGAAAACCAATAACAAAGACCACCGAAGAAAAAGGTAACAACATGATTTCGATTCCATACTACAACTCGGGAAACATTTAGGTTTTCTTACAAAGGCATAGCGAATGAAGCTTGTATCACGTTGATAATTATAGTAAATACAATTAATAACAAATATAAAAATCTCACTATCAATACATACTATTTTAATATCAAAATATCAGTTTTCATTATTTGAGGTCCTACTAAAGGCAGACTAGACAAATAACTATTAGATTTGCAAATAATTAAAAATACCCGATAATGAGCGTAGTTCCATATAAAGACAAGGATTCCAGTAAAAGAGAGCAGGTAGCGGAAATGTTTGACAATATTTCTCCGAAATATGATCTGCTCAATCACGTGCTTAGCGGAGGAGTGGATATCTACTGGCGAAAACGTGCGATTAAACTCTTAAAGGGAAGGCAGCCAAAAGTAATTCTTGATATCGCGACCGGCACCGGAGACTTTGCGATCGAAGCCCTCTCTCTTAGTCCTGAAAAAATCGTGGGTGTCGATATTTCAGAAGGAATGTTGGCCGTTGGCAGAGAGAAAATTGCGAAGCTTAAAAAAGAAAATATAATTACGCTCCAAAGTGGCGACTCAGAAAGTTTAAATTTTCAGGACAATTATTTTGACGCTGTTATCGTTTCGTTTGGAGTAAGAAACTTTCAGAATTTGCTGGTGGGGCTCACTGAGATGAACAGGGTTATGAAAAAGGAAGGCACGTGTGTTGTGGTAGAATTTTCGAAACCTAAAAGCTTTCCGTTCAAACAGTTATATAATTTTTATTTTAAGTATATATTACCTCTGATCGGAAAAACTGTCTCAAAAGACGACTCAGCCTATACCTATTTGCCGCAATCCGTTCAAGCGTTTCCGGATGGTGAAGCATTTCTTGAAATATTTAAAAAAGCAGGATTCAAAAACACCAAATGCATACCATTAACTTTCGGAATCTGTTCAATCTACGTTGGGCAAAAATAGCTTTTATCAGTACCATCCTAATTCAATTTATAGCATCAACCGAGGTGTCCGCGCAGGGCATTGGATACCGTCGTAAACACCTGGAATATTACGACGACAAGCCCATTCATTACGGGATTCTTTTTGCCGTACCCTTCACAAGGTACAACCTGACCCACAGCGAGGATTTTATGACGAAGGATTCCGCATATGTAATCGATACTCCGATCAACACGGCATTCAGGATGGGTTTCACTATTAATGCCTTCCTGAACGAGCAATTCGATATCAGAACGACACCCTCTGTAACCCTGTACGATCGGCAACTCAAATTTCGTTATCCAGCCGGAAGCGAGAAGATCGAGAAAAGGGAATCAACTTGGCTTGAAATTCCGCTTTTGCTGAAATATAAGTCCAAGCGTCGGGTTAACTCCCGCATGTATATGCTTGCTGGGATCACGATGGCCATTGAAACGAATGTAAAACGAAACCGAGGATCAAGCAGCGGTGTGTTGGATACTAAGTCAACCGACTTCACCGTAGACTATGGAATTGGCTATGAACGCTTTTTTGAGTTCTTCAAATTTGCACCAGAGCTGCGATTCTCACACGGACTGGCAAATGTGCTCCAACCAACACACAGCGGCACTACGGTCGGCGTTAAAAAGCTCACTACGCATACGGTAACGCTATATTTAAATTTCGAATAACAGGCGCTGAAAATCAAAGACTTAAAAATTATTTAATTTTTTTTCCTAAAAATAGTTGCACAATAAAATTTAGTCGCACATATTTGCACTCCCAAACGACGACAATGGGACAACAAAAAAAGGGAGTTTAGCTCAGTTGGTTCAGAGCATCTGCCTTACAAGCAGAGGGTCGGGGGTTCGAATCCCTCAACTCCCACAAGACAAAAAGACCTGTAACTCAGATAGTTACAGGTCTTTTTCGTTTAACGAAATTGGCCTCGTGCCAGTTCCATGCCAGATAATCATCAACAATCAAGGTTTAAAAATGAATGCAGATTCGGTTGTACGCCCGTACAAACCGGCAATATTA